>NZ_JBAMDJ010000002.1:0-295348 GCF_036961705.1 Pseudomonas sp. 3JA | reverse complement strand
TTCTTGTCCAGATCCACGCTCCGGGTTTCCCGCAGGCAGATCATGCCCACCACCAGGCTCACCCCGGTGATCACCACCGGGTACCACAGCCCATAGAAAATATCCCCGGTGTAGACCACCAGGGCGAACGATACGGTGGGCAGGAAACCGCCGAACCAGCCGTTGCCGATGTGATAGGGCAGGGACATGGAGGTGTAGCGAATGCGGGTCGGGAACAGTTCGACCATCAACGCTGCCAGCGGTCCGTAGCACATCGCCGAGATGATGATCAGCGCCACGATCAAGGCGACGATCATCGGCCGGTTGATCTGCTGGGCGTCGGCCTGTTGCGGATAGCCTGCCAGGGTCACCGCGCCGCGCAGGGCGGCTTCGTCGTAACCTTCGAGTTTCACGTCACCGACGCTGACCTGCACCGTGCTGCCGGCTGGGGCGGCGACGCTGCTGTAGGGCAGGCCTTGCTTGACCAGGAAGGTCTTGACTTTGTCGCACGGGCTGTCGAAACGCGCCTTGCCCACCGGGTCGAACTGGAAGGTGCAGGTGGCCGGGTCGGCGATCACGGTGATCGGTGCCTGGCGGCTTGCCTGGTCGATGGCCGGGTTGGCGTAATGGGCCAGAGTCTTGAAGATCGGGAAGTACAGCGCCGTCGCCAGCAGCAGGCCGATCATCAGCACCGGTTTGCGCCCGACCTTGTCCGACAGCCAGCCAAAGAAGATGAAGAACGGTGCGCCGATCACCACGCTGACAATCAGCAGGCTGTTGGCCAGGGCCGGGTCCATCTTCAGGAACTGGGTGAGGAAAAACAGCACGTAGAACTGTGCGGCATAGAAGGTCACCGCTTGCCCTGCGTTGATGCTGAACAGGGCGATCAGCACCACTTTCAGGTTTTCCCACTTGCCGAAGGATTCGCGAATCGGCGCCTTGCAGCTCTTGCCTTCTTCTTTCATTTTCAGGAAGGCCGGCGACTCATGCAGGCTCAGGCGAATCCAGGTGGAGATACCCAGCAGCAGGATCGACAACAGGAACGGAATGCGCCAGCCCCAGACCTCGAACTGGTCGCCAGTGAAATAGCGGCAGCCCAGCACCACCAGCAGCGAGAGCAACAGCCCCAGGGTGGCGGTGGACTGAATCCAACTGGTGTGGAAGCCGCGCTTGCCCATCGGCGCGTGCTCGGCAACGTAGGTCGCCGCGCCGCCGTACTCACCGCCCAGGGCCAGGCCCTGGAGCATGCGCAGCACCACCAGGATGATCGGCGCGGCAATGCCGATGCTGGCGTAGTTGGGCAGCAGGCCGACGCAGAACGTCGCCACACCCATGAGGATGATGGTCGCCAGGAATGTGTACTTGCGCCCGATCATGTCCCCCAACCGACCGAACACCAATGCCCCGAATGGCCGCACGATGAAACCGGCGGCGAAGGCCATCAGGGCGAAGATGAATGCTGTGGTGTCGTTGACCCCGGCGAAGAACTGCTTGCTGATCACCGCCGCCAGGGCGCCATAGAGGAAAAAGTCGTACCACTCGAACACCGTCCCCAGGGACGAGGCGAAGATGACTTTCTGGGTTTCCTGGCTGGTGCCGACGCTGCGCGTGGCTTCCAGGGGCTGAACATGCTCGGACATAGCGGTATCCCTCACAGTGATTGTTTTTGTTGTTCCACTGCGACGCCGGGGTGGCGTCTCCTGATTTGATGCGTTCCTTGAGTCGACACACTTTATTTACTGTGGGAGCGGGCTTGATCGCGAATGCGATCTGACCGTCAACGATTTTGGCGACTGACACATCGCCTTCGCGAGCCCGCTCCCACAGGTGTTTCTGTTGTTCTTCAGACCGTAGCAGGTGCTTTTTCGACGTCGGTGTTCCTCATCGCGGGATTGAGCATCATCTGCGCCGCCTTCTCGGCAATCATCAATGTTGGCGAGCAAGTGTTGCCCGAGGTGATGCGCGGCATGATCGAGGCGTCGGCAATGCGCAGGCCCTTGATGCCGTGGACACGCAGTTGTGCATCCACCACCGCGTCGCGATCCTGGCCCATGCGGCACGTGCCGACCGGGTGGAAAATCGTCGTGCCGATGCGGGCGGCGGCCTGGTGCAGTTCCTCTTCGGTTTGCAGGCTGGGGCCCGGCAGGTATTCCACCGGTTTGAACGTGCTCAGGGCCGGGGCCGCGACGATGCGGCGGGTCAGGCGGATGGCGTCGGCGGCGACTCGCAGGTCTTCGGGATGGCTCAGGTAGTTGGGCTGGATCAGCGGCGCTTCGTGCGGGTCGGCGGAGCGGATGTCCACCCGGCCACGGCTTTGCGGGCGCAGGTCGCAGACCGACGCGGTGAACGCCGGGAAGCTGTGCAGCGGTTCGCCGAAGCGTTCCAGGGACAGCGGCTGCACGTGGTATTCGAGGTTGGCCGAGGTCTGTTCCGGGCCCGAGCGGGCGAACGCGCCGAGTTGGCTGGGGGCCATGGACAACGGGCCGCTGCGGTCGTACAGGTAGCGCAGGCCCATGCCCATCTTGCCCCACAGGGTGCCGGCGATCTGGTTCAGGGTGCGGGCGTTTTCCAGCTGGTAGATCAGCCGCAGTTGCAGGTGGTCCTGCAAGTTGCCGCCGACACCGGGCAGTTCATGGGTCACGCCGATGCCCAGGCGTTGCAGCAGGCTGCGCGGGCCGATCCCGGAACGTTGCAGGATCCCCGGCGATCCCACGGCCCCGGCGCACAGGACGATTTCCTTGCGGGCCTTGAAGGTCATGCCCTTGCCTTGCCAGCGCGCGCTGATGGCGTGGGCGCGGTCGTCACGCAGCAACACGCGGTCGACCTCGACGTCGGTCAACACCGTGAGGTTGGCGCGCTGGCGAATCGGCTTGAGAAACGCCTTGGCCGCGTTCCAGCGTACCCCGGCTTTCTGGTTGACTTGGAAGTAGCCGCAGCCTTCATTGTCGCCGCTGTTGAAATCGTCGACGTTGGGGATGCCGCTCTGTTCGGCGGCGGTGCGGAACGCATCGAGAATCGGCCATGACAGGCGCTGGCGTTCGACCCGCCATTCCCCTGCGGCGCCGTGAAATTCGGACGCGCCGGCAAAATGGTTTTCGCTCTGGCGGAACAGCGGCAGCACGTCGTTCCAGGCCCAGCCAGAATTGCCCTCGGCGGCCCAGCCGTCGTAGTCCGCCGCCTGGCCGCGCATGTAGATCATGCCGTTGATGGAGGAGCAACCGCCCAGGACCTTGCCGCGCGGATAACTTAGGGCACGCCCTTGCAGACCGGGTTGTGCTTCGGTCTTGAAGCACCAGTCGGTGCGTGGGTTGCCGATGCAGAACAGGTAGCCGACCGGGATGTGAATCCACGGATAGTTGTCGCGCCCGCCGGCTTCGAGCAGCAGCACCCGGTGTTGCGGATGGGCCGACAGCCGATTGGCCAACAGGCATCCGGCAGGGCCGGCGCCCACGATCACGTAATCGTATTCATCGACGACAGGTTGCATTCGCGACCTCATTCTTGTTGTTGTGGGACCCATCCTAGTTGTTAGTTTTCGTCAAAAGAATGTTAGTTTTTGCGCAGCGGCTGTGCGTTTATAAACAGTCATGCCTTCAGGCGCGTTCAAGGATCGCCTCATGTTCGACTGGAATGACCTGCGTTATTTCCTGGAGTTGCAACGCAGCGGGCGTCTGCTGACGGCTGCACGGCGCTTGAACACCACCCACGCCACCGTGGCACGGCACATCGAGGCCATCGAGAAAAGCCTCGGCACCGCGCTGTTTGTCCAGCATGCCCAGGGCTATGAACTGACCCCGGCCGGCGAGACGCTGCTCAAGCACGCCGAAGCCATGGAGAACGTGGCGTTGCTGGCCCAGGAGGACATCACCCAGTCCAGTGCGCCCCTGGGCAAGATCCGCCTGGGGGTGACCGAAGGGCTGGGCATCATGTTTCTCGCCTGTCGCATGGAGGGGCTGTTCCAGCGCTATCCGGGGCTGGAAGTGGAACTGGTGGCGGTGCCGCGCTTTGTCAGCATCCTCAACCGTGAGGCGGAAATCAGCATCCACCTCGAACGCCCGGCGGCCGACCTGCTGGTCACCCGCAAACTCACCGACTACAGCTTGGCGCTGTACGCCAGCCAGGCCTACCTGGACCGCTCGCCAGCGCTGCGCAGCCGCGAGGACCTGGCCCGCCATGCCTGGATCGGGTATGTCGATGATCTTTTGTTCAGCCAGGAACTGATGTTCCTCAACAGCTTTTGCCGCAACCCTCGGGTGGTGTTCCACAGCACCAGCGTCATCGCCCAGCAGCAGGCCGCGCGCTCCGGCCTGGGGATTGCCGTGCTGCCTTGCTACATGGCCAGCGGCGACCCAACGCTGGTGCCGTTGCTGCCGGACGAAACCATCCGCCGCAGCTACTGGATCAGCACCCGTCGCGAGCTGCACAAATCCGTACGCCTGCGGGTGTTGTGGGATTACGTGGTGCAGCTGTGCGAGCGCGAGCAGGCGCTGCTGCTGCCCTGACTGTGGCGAGGGAGCTTGCTCCCGCTGGGGTGCGAAGCAGCCCTGATCCATTCATTGCGGTGGGTCAGGGACATTGCGAACTGAGGTTCAGGGCTGCTTCGCACCCCAGCGGGAGCAAGCTCCCTCGCCACAGAGGGCTGTGCTAGTGCTGGCCGCCCAAGCCCCCTTTTATGGCCCCCAATGACCTCAAGCCAACGCGGTGGCGTGCCTTAGTGTGGGAACTGCCAGACCCACAACAAGAAAGGCGCAACCCTTGCGCCGCCAAGAGGGGCCTTATGTCGGCAATCACGCCTTCCTTCCTGCTTCGAACCGCTGCCGTCGTATCGTTCGGCGCGTTGCTTGCCGCATGTGGCGATGAGGCCAAGCCGCCCGCGCCCACGGTATTCACGGCCATGCCCAGCGATGCGGTGTTGGCCCAGGTCTACGACAGCAGCTGCAAGCTCTGCCACGCCAACCCCGGTGCCGGGGCGCCGTTGACCGGCGATACGAACGCCTGGGCGCCACGGGTGGCCCAGGGCGCCGACACCCTGCTGGATCACGCGATCAACGGCTACAACGGCATGCCTCCGATGGGCCTGTGCATGCACTGTTCCGAAGAACAGTTCCTGGCCCTGATCGCCTTCATGTCCGGTCATCACTTCCAATAATAACTACGGGTACTACGGCATGACGATGGACTACTCACGGCGTCGGTTGCTGCAACAGGCCGGCGTTGTCGCGGCCTTTACGGCCCTGGGCAGCCAGGGCGCCCTGGCCGAGTTGATGCGCGCGCCGCGGCTGATCCCCTGGCGCAATTGGTCCGGTGCGCAGAGCTGCTTGCCAGCGGCGCGCCTGGCCCCCAAGGACCTCGATGAGCTGGTGAACGTGGTGAGGCGCGCCGAAGGGCGGATTCGTCCGGTGGGTTCCGGCCATTCCTTCAGCGCCCTGGTGCCCACTGACGGCACCTTGTTGTCGCTGAGTTTTTTCAGCGGCCTGTTGGCTCATGATGCCGCCAGCCTGCAAGCCGAGTTCGGCGGTGGCACGCCCATGTCCCGCATGGGTCCGGCGCTCAAGGCCATCGGCCAGGCACTGCCGAACATGGCCGACGTGGATTACCAGACCCTGGCCGGAGCCATCGCCACCTCGACCCACGGCACTGGCAAGGCCTTCGGCTCGTACGCGTCCCAAGTGGTCGGCCTGCAACTGGTGACGGCCAGCGGCGCGGTCCTCGATTGCGATGCCCAGCGTCATCCAGAAGTGTTCAAGGCCGGCCGAGTGTCCCTTGGCGCGCTGGGGCTGGTGACTCGCGTGCGCCTGCAGAACCGCGCCGCCTATCGCTTGCGCGAGCACCAGTGGGTGGCGAAAACCGAGGAGTTGCTCGAGGACGTGGGCACCAACACCCGGGACAATCAGCACTGGGAAATGCAGGTCGTCACCCATTCCGACTATGCGTTGTCGATCGCCCTGAACGAAACCGCGGATCCGGCCACGCCGCCGATCAGCCCCGAGGAGGAGGGCGGCAACGATTTCGTCAGCCTGATCGAAAACCTCGACAAGTACGGCAGCGACTTTCCAACGATCCGTCGAGCGCTGCTCAACAGCCTGCGGCTGGTGGCCGATTTCGACGACCGGGTCGGTGATTCCCATGACATCTACGCCAACGCGCGCACTGTGCGCTTCAACGAGATGGAGTACTCGGTGCCGGCCGAATACGGTCCGGCGTGCCTGCGGGAGATTCTGGCGCTGATCCGCGACAAGGACCTGCGCACCTGGTTTCCCATTGAATACCGCTACGTGAAGGCCGACGACATTGCCCTGAGCATGTTCGAAGGCCGGGACAGTTGCTCGATCTCGGTGCACCAGCATTATCAGATGGACCATCACAATTTCTTTGCCGCCATCGAGCCGATCTTCTGGAAATACCAGGGCCGTCCGCATTGGGGGAAATTGCATTCCCTGAACGCCAAGGCACTCCAGGCGCTGTACCCGCGCTGGACGGAATTCACCGAGGTGCGCCAGGCGCTGGACCCCAGCGGCAAGTTCCTCAATGGGCATCTTTCATCGATTCTGGGTTTGAGCTGAAGGAAGAACCTGTGGGCGCGAGCTTGCTCGCGATGGCGGTGCATCAGTCATTCCTGTCAGGCACAAAACCTGTGGCGAGGGAGCTTGCTCCCGCTGGGCAGCGCAGCGGCCCCAATCGGATAACACTGCTTTCCAGACAGATCGCGTCAGTCGGTTTACGACGGCTACGCCGCCGAGCGGGAGCAAGCTCCCTCGCCACAGGTGCTGTGAAACACTCTAGAACGCAAACGGAATACTGACCTTGGCCCAGAGCATTTCGCCCTCGGTGCGGTTCTCCACTGCAAACTCCTTGGCCCAGCGGATTTCGGCGCTGGCGTACTTGAGGAAGGTCAGGTGCAGCGCCGGGCCGATGGCAAAGACCTGGCCGCGTACGCCGTCGTCGACGTCCTGCCCGGCAAATTGCACGGTGCGGCCGTACTGTTTGTCGTCGGTGGTCTGTTTGAGGTAGTAGCCGTTGAGCCCCAGCATCACGTTGTCGGTCACGCGGTAGCTGGCGGAATAATCGAAGTGGAAGATCTGCCCCGAGCGGTAGTCGGTGTCCTTGTTCTTGCGGTTGAAGCTGTAGGTGGTTTTCATCGACACCTCGGTGTTTTCCGTGGGTAGCCAGGTGAAGGAAAACAGCGGTTTGTAGGTGTAGAAATTGTTGCTGGTATTGGCCAGTCGATCGGTGCTGTATTCGCCGGTCGGCACGGTGATTTCCACCGCCGCGGCCAGGGTCAGGTTCTTGCCCATGTCCCAGAGCACGATGGGCGAAATCGTGGTGTCGCCCATGCCCTCGCGGGTGTCATGCAGGCCGAACACCGACACTTCCTGCTTGATCCACGGTTGGGCGATGTAGATCCCCGCGCGCCCACCGGCCACCCGCAACGGGCTCAGGTAATCGATGCGCGGGACCACTGCCGTGGATTCGATTTCGACATCCGGCAGTTCGCCGCCCAATGAACTGATGTTGAATTTCCGCGCCTTGTAATGGTTGTAGTAGAGGTTGAACGCGACCATGTGGTCCGGAAGGCTGTCGACCTCCAGCGGCAACACAAAAAAGCCGTCGGTGCCCGGGCCGATGTTGTCCACCCCCGATTCGGTAGCCAGGGCGGGCAGGGCACCGCCGCAGGCCAGGCCGAGGGTCAATTGCAAGGCGAATGTCGTGCGGATCGGGTTCATGTGGGGGCTCATTATTATTGTTGGAGATGCACCGAAAGTCCGAGCCATACAAATAAGCCGTTCGCCGCCAACAGGGCAGGGTATTGGCGGCCATACAGGGGACTTGGGCGGCCAGATTTTTGTGCCCCACGATCCGCCGGGGCATGCTAACTTTGTGAAATAACCGGTTACAAAAACGCCACCTAACGTCCTCCGGAACCCGCCCATGCAGATGAAAGTCATCGACCCGACCTATGAATTGGCGTTGGTATCGCCATTCCTGCTACAGACCCTGGCCGAGGTTGTGGCGGACAAGGGTTTCGATGCCGCCAGCCTGTGTCGCGGCCTGGGGTTCGGCCTTGATGATCTGCAAGATCCCGCCCAGCGCATTTCCCACCGCCAGGCCGTGGTCATGATTCAACGGGCGCTCAAGCTGTTGCCCGAGCAGGGTCTGGGGTTGTGGGTGGGGGACCGCAACGTGCTTGGCACCCTCGGCCTGCTGGGCCACGTCCTATCATTGTGCGAAACCCTGCGCGATGCCTTTGCCCTAGGGGTTCGTTATCAGCACACCACCGGTGGCATCGCGGTGACCAGCGTCGAAGAAGCCACTGGCCGGATCATGGTCGAGGCGACCTGCCGGCTGCCTTTCGCCGAGATCCAGGTGTTTGCCGTGGAAGAGTTCTTCGCCAGCCTGATGGTCTATGGCCGGGCCCTGGCGGGGCCCGATTTCAAGCCCCTGGCCGTGGAGTTCATGCACGCCGCACCGTCCTATGCCCAGGAATATCAGTGGATCTTGGGACCGGATGTGCACTTCGGTTGCCGACACAATCGCATGCTGATCGACGTGCGCTGGCTGGATATGCGTTTGCCCAATCACCACCCGCTGGCCCTGCGCCAGGCATTGGCCTTGCTGGAGCAGGAAGCCACCGAAGTTCACCAGAAGATTGACCTGATCCAGACCGTGGAACGGGCCATTGCCCGAGACCTGACCCGTGGCAGCCACATCGAGAAAATCGCCGGTGATCTCAACATGAGCAGCCGCACCCTGCGTCGGCGCCTGAGCGAGCACAACCTGACCTTCGAGACCTTGCTCGAACAGGTGCGTCGCAGCCGCACCCTGAACCTGTTGGCCAATCCCGAGCTGTCCATCGAGCGCATCACCGAAGAAGTCGGCTACAGCGATGTGCGCAGCTTCCGCCGGGCGTTCCGGCGCTGGACCGGCATGAGCCCGAGCGCATTTCGCAATGAGAGCGCCGACGCCCGGCTCTAGCCACTGGGCGTCGAACACCTCGGCCCCGAGCTGTGAACTGACTGGCGGCGCTTGTCAGAAAAATCCTTAAAGAGTACAAATGTACTCCATGACGACTCTCACTCCTCGCCGCACCGCCATCCTGACCTTCATCCGCGAACGCATCGCCGATCAGGGCCAGCCTCCCAGCCTCGCTGAAATCAGCGAGGCGTTCGGTTTTGCCTCCCGCAGTGTGGCGCGCAAGCATGTGCTGGCGCTGACCGAAGCCGGTTTCATCGAGGTCAATCCGCACCAGGCCCGGGGCATTCGCTTGCTGAACCAGCCACCACGACCCGAGCTGCTGGACGTGCCGGTGCTGGGGCGAGTGGCTGCCGGGCTGCCGATCGGCGCCGATGCCGAGGTCCACAGTCGCCTGATGCTGGACCCGGCGATTTTTACCAAGGCGCCGGATTACCTGCTGCGGGTCCAGGGCGATTCGATGATCGAGGACGGCATTCTCGACGGTGACCTGGTGGGTGTGCAGCGCACGCCGCAGGCCGCCAACGGCCAGATTGTCGTGGCGCGCCTGGATGGCGAAGTCACCATCAAGCGCTTCGAGCGCATTGGCGAGCGGGTGCGTTTGTTGCCGCGCAACCCGGCCTACCAGCCGATCATCGTCGAGGCCGACCAGGACCTGGCGATAGAAGGGGTGTTCTGTGGCTTGGTGAGGCAAGGCTGATGGGCGCTGTCGTTGCGCTGGACACGCTGTTCAACGGTGGCCAGGTCTGGAAGGGCCGGCCTGCGCCGCCAGCCGCCAGCCCGCAACCCACCGGCCATGCGGCACTGGACGCGGCGTTGCCCAGTGGTGGCTGGCCGGAGGCGGCCTTGACGGAACTGCTCATCGCTGCGCCGGGCGTGGGCGAGTTGCAACTGGTGTGGCCGACCCTGGCGCGGCTGTCGGCGGCGGGGGAGCGGATCGTGCTGGTGGCGCCACCGTTCGTGCCCTATCCCCAGGCCTGGCAGAACGCTGGCGTCGACCTGCGTCGGTTGTCGGTAATTCGCGCCGATGAGCGCGATGCCCTGTGGGCCACCGAACAATGCTTGCGCTCTGGCAGTTGTGGCGCGGTACTGTGTTGGCCCCGCCAGGCGGACGACCGGGCCTTGCGCCGTTTGCAAGTGGCGGCAGAAACCGGCCAGACCCTGGCGTTCGCCTGGCGCTCGATCCAGGAGGCCATCAACCCGTCGCCGGCGGCCCTGCGCATTGCCATCGATACCCGGCCGGCGCAATTGCGCGTGCTCAAGTGCCGCGGCGGGTTGGCTCGTTCGGCGCCGATTGCCTTTGCCACGCTCGCCACACAAACCGGGCATTGAGGTTGCGATGCGCTGGGTCTGTATTCTCTTCCCGCAATTGGCGCTGGACGCTGCGCTGCGTCAGCGCCCCGATCCCGACCAGCCCCTGGCATTGCTGACCGGTCCGGCCCAGCGTCGGGTGCTGCAAGCGGTGAATGCGCCGGCACGAGCCTTGGGCTTGCGTCCTGGCCAGACCATGACCGCCGCCCAGGCCTTGAGCAAAGGCTTTGCCACCGCCGAATACGACGCGGCGCAAATCGAACACTGGCAACAGTTCCTGGCGGCCTGGGCCTACCGTTTCAGCGCCCAGGTCAGCGTGCATTACCCGCGTACGCTGCTGTTCGAGATCGAGTCGAGCCTGGGCCTGTTTGGTCCCTGGCCGGTGTTCGAGGCGCGCTTGCGGGCCGAGCTGACCGAGCTGGGCTTTCGTCATCGCATCGTCGCCGCGCCCAATCCGGTGGCGGCACGGGTGTTGGCCAATGCCTATGACGCCCTGGTGGTGCCCGACGCCGAGGCCTTGCAACAGTGCCTGGGAGACATGCCTGTGGAGCGTATCGGCCTGGAACCCGACGTCGCCACGGCGCTGTCGCGCATGGGCCTGCGCCGCTTGAGCCAGGTCCAGGCCTTGCCCCGGCAGACCCTGGCGCGGCGCTTCGAGGCCCAAGTGCTCAAGCACCTCGACGCGTTGATGGGCCATCGCACCCTGGCGCTGTCGTTCTACCTGCCGCCGGACCGTTTCGATGTGCGCATCGAGCTCAACTATGACGTGCAATCCCATCAAGCGCTGTTGTTCCCGTTGCGCCGGCTGACCGGTGACTTGTCGGCCTTCCTCTGCGGGCGCGACAGCGGCGTGCAGCGCTTTGACCTGCACCTGGAGCATGCCGGGTTGCCGGATACAGTGATCAAGGTCGGCCTGCTCAGCGCCGAGCGGGCCCCGGCGATGCTCTTCGAACTGGCCCGCGGTCGCTTGGAACAGGTGCAGGTCAAGGCCCCGGTGCGGGGTTTTCGCTTGTGTGCCGAGGACCTGCCGAGCTTCGTACCCCAGCGCCTGGAACTGTTCGACGAACGTCCCCAGCAATCATTGCCCTGGGAGCAACTGCGCGAACGCTTGCGGGCCCGGCTGGGGGATGAGGCTGTGCAGGGCCTGGGGTTTCGCGACGACCATCGGCCTGAGTGCGCCTGGCAGATGACCTCCCAACCCCGCTCCCAGACTTGTCCGGTGCGTGACGGCGTGCAGCGTCCCGGCTGGCTGCTGGAGGAGCCCCAGGCATTGGCGCAAGGTCAGGCGCACATCCTCATGGGCCCCGAGCGCATCGAGACCGGTTGGTGGGACGGCGCGGATGTGCGCCGTGACTATTACCTGATCGAAACCCGCCGCGGACAACGTGGCTGGGCCTATCGAACGGTGGGCGAGGGCGGGCCGCTGTGGCTGCAGGGCTGGTTCGCATGAACGTTGAGTATGCCGAGCTGCATTGCCTGTCGAACTTCAGCTTCCAGCGCGGCGCCTCCAGTGCCCTGGAGTTGTGCCGTCGCGCCAAGCAGCAGGGCTACCAGGCCCTGGCGATCACCGACGAATGCACCTTGGCCGGAATCGTCCGAGCCTGGCAGGCGGCCAAGGAGCTGGAGCTGCAACTGATCGTCGGCAGCGAGATACAGGTCGAGAATGGCCCGAAACTGGTGTTGCTGGTGGAAGACCTGGAAGGCTATCAAGCCTTGTGCCGGCTGATCACCCGCGCCCGGCGGCGCAGCGAGAAAGGCCACTATCGCATCGTGCGAGAGGACTTCGACCAGCCCTTCTCGGGGCTGCTGGCGTTATGGATAGCCGAGGGCAAAGATGCCGAGGAACATGGCCGTTGGCTCCAGTCGACCTTTGCCGGGCGCCTGTGGCTGACGGTCCAGTTGCATTGCGCACAGGACGACCGCCGCCGATTGGCAGACTCGCTGGCGCTGGCCGAACGCTTGGACCTTCCAATCGTGGCCAGTGGTGATGTGCACATGCACGTGCGTGGCCGTCGTGCCCTGCAGGACACCATGACCGCCATCCGCCACCACGTCACGGTGGCCGAGGCTGGCCAGCGCCTGCACCCCAACGGCGAGCGCCACTTGCGTAGCCGCAAGGATCTGACCGATCTCTATCCGCGGGCCTTGCTCGACGAAACCCTGAACATCGCCCGGCGTTGCACCTTCGACCTCGGCCAACTGCGTTACCAATACCCCCGTGAGCTGGTGCCCGCGGGGCATGATCCGGCGTCCTGGCTGCGGGAGCTGACCGAGCGCGGCATGCGCGAGCGGTGGAAGGATGGCGTGACAGACAAAGTGCGGGCACAGATCGACAAGGAGCTGAGCCTGATCGCCGAGCTGGGTTATGACAGCTATTTCCTCACCGTGCAGGACATCGTCAGCTTCGCCCGCAGCCGTCATATTCTTTGCCAGGGGCGTGGTTCGGCGGCCAACTCGGCGGTGTGCTACGCCTTGGGCATCACCGAAATCGATCCCAGCCTTACCAGCCTGTTGTTCGAACGCTTCCTGTCCCGGGAGCGCAACGAGCCGCCGGACATCGACGTCGACTTCGAACACGACCGTCGCGAGGAAGTGCTGCAGTACGTGTTCCAGCGCTACGGTCGTCATCGTGCGGCATTGACGGCGGTGGTCAGCAGTTACCACGGCGCCGGGGCGGTGCGCGATGTGGCCAAGGCCCTGGGCTTGCCGCCGGACCAGGTCAACGCCCTGGCCGATTGCTGTGGCCGCTGGAGCGACGAGGCGCCGCCAGTGGAGCGTTTGCGTGAAGGTGGCTTCGACCCGGACAGCCCGGTGTTGCGCCGGGTTCTGAGCCTGACCCAGCAATTGATCGGTTTTCCCCGGCATTTATCCCAGCACCCTGGTGGCTTCGTGATTTCCGAGCAACCCCTGGACACCCTGGTGCCGGTGGAAAACGCCGCCATGGCCGATCGCACCATCATCCAGTGGGACAAGGACGACCTGGACGCGGTCGGGTTACTCAAGGTGGACATCCTGGCCCTGGGCATGCTCAGTGCGATTCGTCGCTGTTTCGACTTGATCGAGCGCTATCGGGGCCAGCGCTACGCCCTGGCGTCACTGCCCAAGGATGATCGGGCGACCTACGAAATGATCAGTCGCGCCGACACCATCGGTGTGTTCCAGATCGAGTCCCGGGCGCAGATGTCGATGTTGCCTCGGCTGAGGCCCAAGACGTTCTACGATTTGGTCATCGAAGTGGCCATCGTACGCCCCGGGCCGATCCAGGGTGGGATGGTGCATCCGTACCTGCGCCGCAGAAACAAAGAAGAGGCGGTGACTTATCCCTCTGAAGCGTTGAAGCAAGTGCTCAACCGCACCCTGGGTGTCCCCTTGTTCCAGGAGCAGGTCATGCAGATCGCCATCGTCGCGGCCGATTACACCCCGGGTGAGGCAGACCAATTGCGTCGCTCCATGGCGGCCTGGAAACGTCACGGTGGGTTGGAGCCCCATCGGGAACGCCTGGCGCAGGGGATGAAAAAAAACGGCTACACCGCTGAGTTCGCCGCGCAAATCTTCGAACAGATCAAAGGCTTCGGCAATTACGGCTTCCCGGAATCCCATGCCGCCAGTTTCGCCTTGCTGACCTACGCCAGCAGTTGGCTCAAATGCCACGAACCGGCGGCGTTCGCCTGTGCCCTGATCAACAGTTGGCCCATGGGGTTCTACAGCCCGGACCAGATCCTCCAGGATGCCCGCCGGCATCAACTGTCGATCCGCCCGGTGGACGTGGGCGCCAGCGATTGGGATTGCAGCCTCGAGCCCATGGACGGTCGACAACCGGCGATCCGCATGGGGTTGTGCATGATCAAGGGCTTTCGCGAAGAGGATGCCCGCCGTATCGAAGCGGCCCGCCGGCATCGGCCCTTCAGCGACGTGGCTGACTTGGGCGAGCGCGCGCAGCTCGATGCCCGGGCCCAGGCGCAATTGGCCGATGCGGGGGCTTTGCAGGGTTTGGCCGGTGATCGCCATCGTGCCCGCTGGGAAGTGGCCGGGGTGCAGAAACAACTGGGCTTGTTCGCCGGTTTGCCCTGCCAGGAGGAACCGTCCGTGGCCCTGCCAAAACCTACGCTGGGGGAAAACCTGTTTGCCGATTACACCACGCTCGGCACGACACTGGGCCCTCATCCATTGGCCCTGCTGCGCCCCGAACTGCGCGCACGGCGCTGCCGCAGCTCACGGGAGCTGCAAGAGGTGGAGCATGGCCGCAACGTCAGCGTCGCCGGGCTGGTTACCGGTCGCCAACGCCCGGGCACGGCCAGCGGGGTGACCTTTGTCACCCTGGAAGATGAATTCGGCAACCTCAACGTGGTGGTCTGGCGCGACTTGGCCGAACGCCAGCGCAAGACCTTGGTGGGCTCGCAACTGCTCAAGGTCGACGGGCGCTGGGAAAGCGTCGGCGAGGTCCGCCACCTGATTGCCGGGCGCTTGAGCGACCTGACCGAGTTATTGGCGGGTATCCAGGTGCAAAGCCGTGACTTTCGCTGAGCCTCAGCAACACCGCCGTTTTGGTGGCGAGGGAGCTTGCTCCCGCTGGGCTGCGTAGCAGCCCCCCAAAAAAATGGTTTACGCAATCCATCAGGCACACCGCATCAGCCGGTTTACGACGGCTGCGCCGCCGAGCGGGAGCAAGCTCCCTTGCCACAGGATCGGGCCTGGATCGACCAGCATGAAACCAAACGCCAACCCAGCGCTCGAAGCTCTGATCCCAAGGGGTTTGTGGATGCCGACTCCCTGCAGGCATTTTGAGGTTCAGAATCGATCATGCAGTTTCTATCCCAAAATCACGGGTGCCCTGGATGGGGCGGTGAAATGGCCGGGCGTATCCGGGCGTTCGATTGGAGCCGGACCGAGTTGGGCGCCATCGAGCACTGGTCCGCCAGCCTGCGCAGTGCCGTCCAGTTGTTGCTGGCTTCGCCCCTGCCGATGGTGATGTTGTGGGGCCGCCAGGGCTTCATGATCTACAACGATGCCTATGCCGAGTTTGCCGGTGGCCGCCATCCTTACCTGCTGGGGTGTGCAGTGGAGTTGGGTTGGCCGGAGGTCGCCGAATTCAATCGGCATGTGCTGGACGTCTGCCTGGCCGGCGGCACCTTGTCCTACCGCAGCAAAGAGCTGGTCCTGCTACGCGATGGCAAGCCTGAAGATGTGTGGATGGACCTCTATTACAGCCCGGTGCCCGATGACGACCAGTCCCCGGCGGGCGTGCTGGCGATTGTGGTGGAAACCACCGAGCTCGTGTTGACCGAGCGCGCCCGGCAAGAGGCCGAACGCAGTTACCGAGCCGTCAACGAGCGCATCCAGTTGGCCCTCTCGGCCGGACCATTGCTGGGGTCGTTCGTCTGGGACATCCAGGCCGACACACTGTCGGGCGATGAGCGTTTCGCCCGTACCTTCAACTACCCGCCAGACTGTTCGCTGGACGCACTGCCCATCGAAATTGCCCGCCAGCGCATCCACGCCGATGACCTCGAAGAGGTCAACCAGCGGGTTGAACTGACCTTGCGCACGGGCATCCCCTACAGCGCTGAATATCGGGTGCGCCGCGTGGGCGGTGATTACCTTTGGGTGCTGGCCAGCGGTCGCTGCGAATTCGATGCCACGGGCAAGCCCTTGCGTTTTCCAGGTGTGCTGATTGACATCAATGAACGCAAGACAGCCGAAGCTTCGCTGCTCAAATTCACCCGCGACCTGGAACAGCGGGTCGCCGACGAGGTGCAGGCGCGGCTGGCGGCAGAAGAGCAGTTGCGTCAGTCGCAAAAGCTCGAGGCCATTGGCGGTCTCACTGGCGGCGTGGCCCATGACTTCAACAACCTGCTGCAAGTGATTGCCGGCAACCTGCACTTGCTGGCCCGCCACGAACGGGACAACGTCAACGTGCAACGGCGGGTCAGTGCCTCCATCGAAGCCGTGGAGCGGGGGGCCAAGTTGTCATCGCAACTGCTGGCTTTTGCCCGGCGCCAGCCATTGTCACCGGCGGTCTACAACCCACGACGCATCTATGATGGCATGGGTGAACTGTTGCAACGGGCCTTGGGCGAAACCATCCAGATTGAAGTGAGCCTGCCCCAGGAGCCCTGGTGCATCCATGTCGATCGCAATCAATTGGAAAACGCCTTGTTGAACCTGGCGATCAATGCTCGCGATGCCATGGGCGGCGAGGGCACCATCCGCCTGATTGGGGAGAACATCGTGCTCGATCAAGCGTTCTGTGCCGGCAAGGGGATCTCGGCCGGCGACTATGTCCGGCTGTCGGTGATCGACTGCGGTGCCGGCATGCCGCCCGAGATCCTGAAGCAGGTGTTCGAACCCTTTTTCACCACCAAGACCGATGGCCAGGGCACGGGGCTTGGATTGAGCATGGTGTTCGGGTTCGTCAAGCAGAGTGGCGGCCATATCGAGATCTCCAGCGACCTGGGCGAGGGCACGCGAGTACGGATGTATTTCCCTCGAAGCCTTGCGCCCGAAGCGGGCGAAGCCGAGCAACACGACGTGTTTCAGTCCGGCAGGCAAGAGACGATCCTGGTGGTGGAGGACAACAACGAGGTGCGCAGCGCGTCGGTGGAACTGCTGGAACAGTCCGGCTATCGGACCCTCACGGCTGCCAACGGTGATGAGGCGATGAAGCTGCTGCTGGAAGGCATCTCGGTCGACCTGATCTTCACCGACGTCGTCATGCCCGGCCTGATCAAGAGTTCCGACCTGGCCGCCTGGGCCAAGGTGCAGAAACCGCCGGTCCCGGTGCTGTTCACCTCGGGGCACACCCGGGACATCATCTCCCGGAATCATCAACTGAGCCCCGATACCCATTTGTTGAGCAAACCCTACGGCCCGGACGCGCTGACCCGGATGGTGAGGCGTGTGCTGGGCGGCTGATCGCGGCGCTGCAAACAAATGGAACCGAAGCCGTCGCGTCACCTTCGAATGTTCAAGACCGGTCATCCATCCGGCCCTGTCATGAACGAGGTGCCTATGAACGACGATCCCGCAAACACCCAGCAACAAGGCCAGACGCAAACCCCGTCCCCGCGCAATGACCCGGCGATCGATCCCAAGCTTGCGGCGGACTCATCGGACACCCAGTCCGTCAGCCCCGCCGGGACTGACCAGGCCCAGAGCGCGGCCCCGGAGGTCGATCAGAAGAATCTTCATCGGGACAACGACAATACCTTCAGCCCTGGCTTCGAGCCGGATCCAGATCGGCCGAAGTCCGGCGAAAGCACGGATGCGGATATCGACACCGACGGTGGTTAACCGCTAACCCGATATGTCGGAACAGTGGTGCTGATGAGTCGTTTGGCGCTTGGGCTGCCTCAGTGCCTGCCTTTCCAGCGGTCCAAGGCAATCAGCACCAGAGACACCACGACGAATCCCAGCAGTACCATCACCGCATTAAGGAACACCCGGGGGTAACCCAGCGTGTCCACTTCGATAAAGGGATAGGGGTAGGCGCCGACAAAGTAACCACGCACCAAGGCGTAGATGAAATAGACCAGCGGATAGATCAGCCACGGCCAGACATCTTGCCATTGCAAAGTGCCCTTGGGCACGCAGAACCACCAATAGATCACGAACAGCACCGGCATCACGTCATGCAGCAATTCATCGGCCACCCACTGCAAGCCCTGGGGGTTCCAGACATGGCGCAGCAGCAGGTTGTACGCCACCCCCACGAGTATGATGGCAGCGGCTACACCGCCCTGGACCGTGGGCTTGAGAAAGAATCGCCGCAGCGCCGAATCCCCTGAGGTGGCCGCATAGGTCAGCACCACTGCCACCAGGATATTGGTCAGCACCGTAAAATAACTGAAGAAGATGTCTACTCCGCCCCACAGGCTCTTGCCGCCCTGCCAGCGCGAAGTCAGGATCAGGTAGAGCTGGAGAATCAATGCGAACCATCCCAGCAGTGCGGCGATTTTCACCGCGATACCGCCAGCGCTTTGCGTTAACACCGGTTCATCGCTCATGACTTGGCTCCTGCTTCGCGGCACCTGCGACTGCAAAGCCCCAAGAGGTTGGATGCTTGTATCAGCAGGATGGTCTTGAGCAAGACCCTAGGAGCGTGGGTTGCAATATTCTACTGTCAGAAATGACAGTGCTGACCAGCGGTAGCCATGAACACCGACGGACTTGGGTTGAATAAGGCCATCTTCATGAAGACGGCCCTTATTCTGTGCCTCAGGACTACTTGCTCGGATGAGCAGCCTGCAGTTTCTTGGCTTCTTCCAGGTGATGTTGCAGGTCTGGCAGCATCTTCTGGGCGAACGCCTTGAGTTCGGTATTGCCAGCCTTCTTATCGTCGGTAACGGTTTCGGCTTCTTTCTTGAACAGGACGATGGTTTCTTCGTGGGCCTTGACCTGGTTGTTGGCATAGGCCGCATCAAAAGACTCATCGCGCACGTCGAGAATCTTCGCCTTGGCTTTTTTCATCAACGTGGTGTCGTCGGGTACCTCGATATCATGTTTTTGCGCCAGGGCTTTCAGCTCTTCGTTGGCCTTGGTGTGGTCAGTGATCATCTTGTTGGCGAATGCCTTGATGTCCGCCGATTGGCTTTTTTTCAAGGCCAGTTTGCTGGTCTCGATTTCTGCAATTCCACCGGCCGCCGCGTTATCGACAAAGTCGTTGGAAGTCGCGGCCCATGCCATGCCCGTGCTGGTACTCAGGGCAACTGCCAGGCCGAGTTGACGCAGGGTGAATCTGTCCATAGGTAAGTCTCCGCACAGGTTGAAAGAGCGATTCTTTTCGTCTCTGATCAATGGAGAGCGGGGGCCAGACAAAGGTTTGATTGGAGCGCGTTGCGTTACGACGAACGGTCACCGCTGGTCGGATTGGCGGTCGACAGAACCCCGTCGACGAGGCCATCCTGATCATCGACGAGCGCTGTAAAGGCGTCTTCCACCGACCCACTGAAGGAGGTGTTCCATGCCGGTGTCCCACGATTTGTGCCAGGACCTGAACTGCACAAAAGACCACATCCAGCAAAAACGCAGCGAGGATCCGAGGCTCGATTCGTTACTTCAGAAATATTCCCAACTTGATGCCGAGGTCGTTGACGCTGAAAAACCATCATCGCCGGGGCTGTCCAGCAATGTCCTGGAGGCGCTCAAGAAGAAACGCTTGCTGCTCAAAGATGAGATTGCAGAAAAATTGAAGTAGCCGAGAGGCTGGCCTGCCTGAGGGGCCCTTTTTGAAGGGCCCTGAACGTGTAGGGCGAAACTCAATGAACCCGTGGCGAGGGAGCTTGCTCCCGTTGGGCTGCGCAGCAGCCCCAAAACCATTCGACACGGGGCACCCGGAAAAACGCTTTGGCAGGTTTTACACTTTTGTGGCAAGGGGATTTATCAGGTCAGTGGATCCCAGCGCTGCGACCAGTCGCTGCCGGTCTTGACGATCTCTCGCAATACCTCGAATGCCTGCTGCAACGCCGCTGAATCCCGATCGCGGGAGTAGACCAGGTAGGTGGGGTAGTTGAATTCCGGTGCCTTGGGCACCCGTTCCAGGATGCCGCTGTCCAGGTAGCTCTGCACGACTCGGGTGCGGAAGTAGCCGCTGCCGCCGTTTTCCAGGATGTACTGCAGGGCCAGGGGGCCGAGGTTGAAGGTCACGGCGGCCTTGGCCTTGTCCGGTAGCGCGGTGTCGTGTTGGCGCCGGAAGTCCGCACTCCAGTCGATGTACACGTAGGGCTCGGGACGGGCGGCCAGGCGCACCAGGATGAGTTTCTCTTCCAACAGCTGTTCTACCTGCAGGCGCGGCCAGTATTCGGGCTGATAGACCACTGCCGCGTCCAGCAAACCCAGCTCCAGCTGTTGGAGCAGTTTCTCGCCGTCGCGGATGTCCATGCGCAGGGCATGGCCGGGAATTTTCTGGCGCAGCTCGCCGGCCCAGGCGAGCATCAAGGGATTGCACAGGCTGACCTCGCCCCCCAGGTGCAAGACGTTGCGATAGCCCTCGGGCAGTGGCAGGTCCCGACGGGCCGCTTCCCAGGTCTGCACGAGCTGGTTGGCGTAGACCACAAACGCCTCGCCGTCGCTGGTCAATCGCGCGCCGGCACGATTGCGCACGAACAGTGCGCAACCAAGCTGGCTTTCGAGCTTCTGGACCCGGGCGGTGATCGCCGTCTGGGTCACGTGCAGCTTTTCGGCCGCTGCAGCGAGGCTGCCGTGGCGGACGATTTCCAGGAAGGTGCGGGCGAGATCGATGTCCATGTTCAGGCCGATACGGGGGAAGCGGGCATTGTAAGAGCTGCCGCGCCTCGCCGATACCGGACATTATTGGACGGCTTGGACCTGTGCCGTTCGCGCCCAAGGGGCGACCAGGCGTTCTGGCGTGCGGCAGGCCTTGTGCTTGAAGACGAAACCACGGCACTTGTCGGCGAAGCCGTGGCGATTGTCCACCATGTCATGTCGCATCTGCGCGAGCTCACCCTCGCGGCACGCCTGGATCGCTGACAGGCTCCGCTCGGCCTTGCGAACCCGGATACTTTCATAGTTCGGATCGAGCAGCGCACTGTTGGCTCGTTGCAGCAGCCACAGGCCGAACTCGTCGGGGCAGCGTGGTCCGATTTCCTGGACCATGCCGTAGCGCAACGCCTGGAGGGCGCTGATCGGCAGGCAGTCCCGGGTGAGTTTCCAGGCCATGTCCGGCCCGACCGCGCGGGGCAGGCTGTAGGTCCAGTATTCAGAGCCGTACAGGCCCATGGTCGCGTAGTGCGGGTTGAGCACGATGTCACGGCGCGCCAGCACGATATCGGCCGCCAGAGCCAACATCACACCGCCGGCCCCGGCGTTACCCGTCAGACCGCTGACCACCAGTTGCCGTGCGCTGAACAACTCAAGGCAAACGTCATCGATGGCCTGTATGTTGGCCCAGGCCTCCAGGCCGGGTTCGGCGGCGGCCTGGATAACGTTCAGGTGCACGCCGTTGGAAAAGCTGCCGCGCCCGCCGCGGATCAACAGCACCTGGGTGTCCCGGGACTTGGCCCAGCGCAATGCCGCCACCAGCCGTTGGCATTGCTCAGTGCTCATCGCCCCGTTATAGAACTCGAACGTCAGCTCTCCCACATGGCCGCATTCCCGGTAGCGAATGGGCTGATAAGACTCATCGCTGAACGGCTGGCGGGCCAGGGAACCGTCGAGCACCGGGACGCCTTCGAGGAGGTTCGACAAAACATGGCGCGCCGGACGCTTGAAGGTCCGGTCGCCGGGCTGCGGCTTGCGGCGCAGGGCGCCGATCCACAGGCTTGTATCCCCTGTCGCCACCAACACTGCATCGTCACGCACGGCCAGCAGTTCGCCGGGCAGGCCGTGGCGAACGTCCGGATGGGCGTCGTACAGGTAAAACTGTTCGCCGGCCAGGCTCGCGAGTACGCCGGGTTGACCGTCGGCCGCGTCGATGCAGCGCTTGATGAAACCGCTGCTGTCGTGCCAGCTGAAGGCGCGATGGGCCTGGGTCATGTTCGGTTGCAGGCGTCCGACCACGTCATGACGGCCATAGTCCAGTGGCACCGGGATGAAACCGTCGAGGTACTTCTCCACGACCTCGCGGATGCAACGAATGGCGGCGTCGCTGACCGGGCCGTTATACAGCTCGGATTTGCGCAGGCCTTGGGGCAGGTCGAATTCGCAGGTGGCCCAGACTGGCCCGGCGTCCATTTCCTCTACCGCCTGCAATGCCGTGACGCCCCAGCGCTCGGGCTGCCGAGTGATCGCCCAGTCCAGGGCGCTGGCGCCGCGGTCGCCGACAATTCCGGGATGAATGATCACCACCGGGCGCCGCGGATTGCGCCATAACTGCTCGGGCACACGGTCCTTGAGAAACGGGCAGATCACCAGGTGGGCGCCGCTTTCTTCGATTTGCCGGCAGACCGAGGCCGGATCGGTGAACAGCACGACGCTAGGGCGATAGCCGGCCTCGCGCAGGTCCAGCCAGGCGCGTTGGGTCAGGCCGTTGAAGGCACTCGACAGCAAAATGATCTTCAGTGTGGGCATGAGTCTCTCTTCCGTGAGATGAGCAGGCGCCGGCTCCCGATGAGCCGTCCCTGGCTTGATGGAAGCGCTACATTAGCGGCTGGGGGAGGAGCGACAACTGACAGGGATCAAGGTTGTGAGTGCAAGGCAGAATCAGCGCAGGGCAGAAACACGAATCCCGCCACGGGGGCGGGATTCGTTTGCAATCAAAGGCCCGCGAAGAACGCGAGCGCAGTCTCAGCCAGGGAACAGCTCGGACAGTTTCATGGCCAGCATCATCTCGCCTTCGGTACGCAGCTTGCCGCTCATGAACGCTTGCATGCCGTCGGTGCTGCCGTCGACGATGCCTTGCAGGGTTTCGCCGTCCATCACCAGGGTCACCTGGGCGTCCGGGTTTTCGCCTTCCTGCAGTTCGCAGGTGTTGTCCTTGACGACCAGCGAAAAATTCTTGGTATCGTCGATGCGGAAACCGAATACCAGATCCAGGCCGGCAGCGGCGGCTGGGTTGAACTTGGCTTTCATGGCTTGTACGGCGTCAGCTACGGAGGTCATGGTTTCGATCCTTATTTGGGTGGTACAGCAAGGGTCTACAGTAATCCGGACTCAGCGAAAGGTGATGAGGTCCGGGGCCTTCAGCAGTTGCAGGTGGGCATGGCTGTTGAAGGAAGCCAGGGCCACCTCGCGGCCCCTGAATTTCAGGTGGTTGAGCGAGGTGTTGACGATTTGCCAGTTCAGTTCGAAGGCCTGTCGGGCCGGTATCTGGGTGATCAGGTGGAGCAGGGCGGTGATGGTGCCGCCGGAGGTGAACACGGCGATTTTGTGGGTGTTGTCGGCTTGCTCCAGGATGCGCTGCAGGCCCGCGTGGACCCGCTCGACAAAACCCAGCCAGCTTTCCAGGCCCGGCGGGTCATACTGGCCGCTGAGCCAGCGTTCGACGATCAGCGCGAAGATGCGCTGGAATTCGGCGCGGTTCTGCGCAGCGTTGCGCAGGATATGCAGCGCCTCGGGCTCCTGGGGAAGCATGTCCGGCAGCAGGGCGCGAATGACCGCGTCGGCATCGAACTCGTTGAACGCGGTGTCGGTTTCCAGCCCGGGAACCGGTAACCCGGCGGCGGACATCTGTCCCAGCGCGCCGATGGCGGTATCCTGTTGGCGACGCAGGTCACCCGAGAGGCAGCGATCGAATACGACACCGAGCTCCGCCAGGTGGCCGCCGAGCACTTGCGCCTGGCGCACGCCATTGGGTGAAAGGACATCGTAGTCGTCCGCACCAAAGGAGGCCTGGCCATGTCGAATCAGATAGATACTGCCCACGTCCGCGTCATCCCGGTACGTTGAAGGTTTGGCGAGGTTATGGGGATGGCGGTGAGCTGTCAATGAAAAAACATACGCTTGTTTGAAATGCCCGTTGCAGCCTTGTCCTGCCTCGCTCGCGTTAACGTAACCACCGGTTTCATGACTGGTCGCGACGCAGCCGCATGGGTATGCTGGGACCGTTACGCGCCTGCGTTCAGTGGCACATTGCATTTAAGGAGTTGCTGTGGAGTTTTTCATCGAGTACGCCGGTTTCCTGGCCAAGACCGTGACGCTGGTGATCGCCATCCTGGTGGTGCTGGTCAGTTTTGCTGCGTTGCGCAGCAAGGGGCGGCGCAAGTCGACCGGTCAGTTGCAGGTGAGCAAACTCAACGATTTCTACAAGGGGCTACGTGAGCGCCTGGAACAGACGCTGCTGGACAAGGATCAGCTCAAGGCGCTGCGCAAGGCCGAAGGCAAGGCTGAAAAAGCCGGGAAGAAAAACAAGGACAAGCCGGCGGCCAAGCCCCGGGTGTTCGTGCTGGATTTCGACGGTGACATCAAGGCCTCGGCCACCGAGAGCCTGCGTCATGAAATCACTGCGCTGCTGACCCTGGCGACGCCGAAGGATGAAGTCGTGCTGCGCCTGGAAAGTGGCGGCGGCATGGTCCACAGCTACGGCCTGGCCTCCTCGCAACTGGCGCGGATCCGTCAGGCCGGCGTGCCGTTGACGGTCTGTATCGACAAGGTCGCGGCCAGCGGTGGCTACATGATGGCGTGCATCGGCGAGAAGATCATCAGCGCTCCCTTCGCGATCCTGGGTTCCATCGGCGTCGTCGCGCAATTGCCCAACGTCAACCGGCTGCTGAAGAAACACGACATCGATTTCGAAGTGTTGACGGCCGGGGAATACAAACGCACGTTGACGGTGTTCGGCGAAAATACCGAGAAGGGCCGGGAGAAATTCCAGGAAGACCTGGACATTACCCATGAGCTGTTCAAGAACTTCGTGTCCAACTACCGCCCGCAACTGGCCATCGATGAAGTGGCGACCGGTGAGGTCTGGTTGGGTGTCGCGGCGCAGGGCAAGGGCTTGGTGGACGAGCTGAAAACCAGCGATGAATACTTGGCCGAACGCGCCAAGGGTGCCGAGCTGTACCACCTGCACTACGCCGAACGCAAAAGCCTGCAGGAACGCATCGGCATGGCGGCCAGCGGTTCGGTGGATCGTGTGCTGCTCAGTTGGTGGAGCCGCCTGACCCAGCAGCGGTTCTGGTAATCCGCGTAGCCCGCCCTCGCACTGCCCCTGTGGGAGCGGGCTGGGCCGCCACGGTGGTAGGGCCATCAAATGAAAAAGCCCTGAACCGGTACACCCGGCTCAGGGCTTTTTCATAGGGCTGTCTCAGCGACGACGGAACAGCGGCAGCGGTTCGTCAGTGGCCGCCTGGTAGGTCACCGAGAAGTCCTTGAGGCTTTCGAGGGCCTCAAAGGGGTCTTTGTCGGCACGCAAGGCAAAGGCGTCGAAGCCGCAGCGGCGCATGTAGAACAACTGGTCGCGCAGTACGTCGCCAATCGCCCGCAACTCACCCTTGAAACCATAGCGGTCGCGCAGCAGGCGAGCGTTGGAGTAGCTGCGCCCGTCGGTGAAGGCCGGGAAGTTCAAGGCGATGACCTGCAACTGGTTGGCGTCCTCGCCGATTTCCTCGGCTTCCTCGTCGGCGTCCAGCCACACGCCCAGGCCGCCGTCGCGGG
Organism: Pseudomonas sp. 3JA; assembly: GCF_036961705.1. Classification (NCBI taxonomy): domain Bacteria; kingdom Pseudomonadati; phylum Pseudomonadota; class Gammaproteobacteria; order Pseudomonadales; family Pseudomonadaceae; genus Pseudomonas; species Pseudomonas sp. 3JA. The sequence goes on along the minus strand of NZ_JBAMDJ010000002.1, from coordinate 270,040 downwards.
CCTTGAGGGCGTGGGCATGATCGCGCCACAAGGCCAGGGGCACGATCAGGTCGTCACAGTTGGAGATGCCATCGAGGGTCGCGTCCTTGGGCAGCAGGTGCCAGGTTTCGTCGATGACCTCGTTGTTCTTAATGATTCGCTGCATAGACGCGTTCCTTGAAGAGGTCGATGCCAATACGTTGGTAAGTGTCGATGAAACGCTCGTCTTCGGTACGTTGTTCGATGTACACGTCGATCAGCTTCTCGATCACGTCAGGCATGTCGTCCTGGGCAAACGACGGGCCGAGGATCTTGCCCAGGCTGGCGTCGCGGCTACCGCTGCCGCCCAGGGAGACCTGGTAGAACTCTTCGCCTTTCTTGTCCACGCCCAGGATGCCGATGTGGCCGACGTGGTGGTGACCACAGGCGTTCATGCAGCCGGAAATGTTCAGGTCCAGCTCGCCGATGTCGAACAGGTAGTCCAGGTCGTCGAAGCGACGCTGGATCGATTCGGCGATAGGGATCGACTTGGCGTTGGCCAGGGAGCAGAAGTCGCCGCCCGGGCAGCAGATCATGTCGGTCAGCAGGCCGATGTTCGGGGTGGCGAAACCTTGCTCGCGCAACTCGCCCCAGAGGGTGAACAACTGGCTCTGTTCAACGTCCGCCAGGATGATGTTCTGCTCATGGGAGGTGCGCAGTTGGCCGAAGCTGTAGCGCTCGGCCAGGTCGGCCACGGCGTCCAGTTGCTTGTCGGTGATGTCGCCCGGCGCGACGCCGGTTGGCTTCAGGGACAGGGTCACCGCGACATAACCCGGCTTCTTGTGGGCCAGGGTATTGCGGGTGCGCCAGCGAGCGAAGCCAGGGTGTTCCTTGTCGAGGGCAGCCAGCTCGGCGTTCTGGTTGCTCAGGACCTTGTAGTCTGGATCGACGAAATGCTTGGCCACACGGTGGACTTCTGCTTCGGTCAGGGTGGTCTGGCCGCCACGCAGGTGAGCCATCTCGGCTTCGACCTTCTCGGCGAACACTTCAGGCGTGAGGGCCTTGACCAGGATCTTGATCCGCGCCTTGTATTTGTTGTCGCGACGGCCGTAGCGGTTGTATACCCGCAGGATGGCGTCGAGGTAGCTCAGCAGGTCCTGCCACGGCAGGAACTCGTTGATGAACGCGCCGACCACCGGCGTACGCCCCAGGCCACCGCCCACCAGTACACGGAAGCCCAACTCGCCGGCCGCGTTGTAGACCGTCTCCAGGCCAATGTCGTGGACTTCGATGGCCGCACGGTCAGAGGTCGAGCCGTTGATGGCGATCTTGAACTTGCGTGGCAGGTAGGCGAATTCCGGGTGGAACGTCGTCCACTGGCGGACAATCTCGCACCACGGGCGCGGGTCGATCAACTCGTCGGCTGCGACACCGGCGAACTGGTCGGTGGTGACGTTGCGCAGGCAGTTGCCGCTGGTCTGGATCGCGTGCATCTGCACGGTGGCCAGTTCGGCGAGGATCTCGGGCACATCTTCCAGGGCTGGCCAGTTGTACTGGACGTTCTGCCGGGTACTGATGTGGGCGTAGCCCTTGTCGTAGTCGCGGGCGATTTGCGCCAGTTTGCGCACCTGGCGCGAAGTCAGCTGGCCATAAGGCACAGCCACCCGCAGCATCGGGGCGAAGCGCTGGATATACAGGCCATTCTGCAAGCGCAGAGGGCGGAATTCTTCTTCGCTCAGCTCGCCTGCCAGATAGCGTCGGGTCTGATCACGGAACTGCTTGACGCGGTCCTCGATGATCCGCTGATCGTACTCGTCATATACGTACATATAAGTCTCGGTCTCAGGCTTGGGCCGATCAGAAACAGCTGCATGTTGGCTCGCTGGAATCGGGTTCTGCCTCGGCAATTCTGCGCGCACGGCCGCGCACTCCTAGAGGAGCCGGTGCAAGATACCTGTTTTGAGTTATGCGCAAAAGTGATGTTTGAGTATATGTAAAGAACCAAATCGACTAATGAGATTGATTATTGCCTAACCCACATTTGTCGTGCGGGCAATCATCGTCTTAACTGTGGTCGAGTCCCTATGCAATCACCTACAAAACCGACAAGAGGCGATGCAATGAGCAATCCGACCAAAGCAAGGAAAAGCGACAGTACCGTTGATGCCTGGGCCATTTTGTTCCTGATTATCCTGGTGGTGGGCACCGCAGTGTTCTGGGTCAGTCATCAATAGGTTCGAGCCGTTGCCAGCCACATGAAGGTCTCGCGTTCATGTGCCCGTTCGCCACCCGGGTCGTTATACTGGGTGGCGTATTATTCAGGGCAGGCGGGATGTTTAAGTTTATCTGCAGGCTGGTAGCGTTGTTATGCCTGTCATTCTGGTTACCGGTGCACGCCGCCGGCGCTGTTTCTCCTTCAGCCCAGGTGAGGGCTGCGACTTCGGTGGTGTTCCTCAATCCGGGGCGTTCGACCGAGACGTTCTGGGTCAGCTATAGCGAGTTCATGCAGGCCGCGGCTAATGGCTTGGGGTTGCGCCTGCGCGTGGAGTACGCCGAGCGCGATCCCGAGCGCATGATCCGCCAGGCTCAAGACGTCATCACGTCGGTTGACCGTCCGGACTACCTGGTGCTGGTGAACGAACAGTATGTTGCCCCGCGCATCCTGCAATTGGCCCAGGGCAGCGGGATCAAGCTGTTCCTGGTGAACAACACGCTGACCAGCGACCAGACCCGCCTGCTGGTACAGCAGGGCGCGCCGCCTCCCGCACTGCTTGGCAGCCTGGTGCCTGACGACGAGCGCAGTGGCTACCTGATGCTCACCGAGCTGTTGCGCCAGTATGGGCCGCTGGCGCCTGGGCAAACCCTCGACCTGTTGGCATTTTCCGGAAAGAAGTCCACGCCTTCGGCGCAACTGCGTGAGAAAGGTCTGTACCGGGCGCTGGCCGAGCATCCACAGGTACACCTGCGCCAGTTGGTCTATGGCGAGTGGAATCGCGAGCGCTCCTACGAGCAGGCCAGCCAACTGGCCAAGCGATATCCGCAGACCGCGCTGGTGTGGTCCGCCAACGATGAGATGGCCCTGGGCGCCATGCAGGCGTTCGAGGAGGCGGGTCGCCAGCCGGGCAAGGATGTGTTGTTCAGCGCCATGAACAGTTCCAGGGCGGCGCTCCAGGCCCGCATCGACGGGCGCTTGAGCGTGCTGTTCACCGGGCACTTCAGCTTGGGAGGGTGGGCCATGGTGCTACTCCATGATCACGCCCGGGGCACTGACCTCGCGCGTCATGGCGGCTACAACCAGCAGATCGACCTGATGCAATCGCTCGATCCGGCCCGCGCTCGAGCGTGGCTGAACATGAATCCTGCCAAGGACTATCGCCTGGATTTCAAGCGCTTCAGCCTGGTGTCTCGCCCGGATGGCGAGCGCTATGCCTTTTCGCTCGATGGGCTTGGGCGTCGCTAGCCTCAGTCCGGATTGCAGCCAAGCTGTCCATAATGATCTGTGGGTACTAAGTGTTCACACACCCGCAAAGTACAACACCAAATTAACGATCCCATACAACGTCAACCCGAAAATGACCGTAAACAGGATGCCGAGGATCACGAAGTGACTCGGCTTTCCATGGGTAAAGTCCCGGGCGCGGTTTTTCCCGCTTTGCACGCCAAAGGCCGCCGCCCCCACGCTGTGCAGCATTTGCAACAGAGTGGGTGGCTTATTGTCGGTTGGATCGTCCATAAATCCCTCGTCTGTCATGTGTGTGGGACAAGCATAGACAAAAGATCTCGATCTGCGGTGGCCTCAGCCATGGATCTCTGGCGCCCGTTTTTCCCCCAACGCCTTGGCAGACAGAAAATCAGTCAACCTAAGCCTTCCTGACCCGTGTCGCTACTGGTACTTCTGTCAGTATCCGCTTCGGTGGGATTGGATCACGCTGATGACTCCTGTCACTTGCGGAGATATCAGCCATGAACGTCCGAAGCTCGTTCACGGCCACGGTTTTTTACCGTTGCGCTACGGCTACGCTGGTTTTCCTCTTGGGGTTGCCGGTAAGCAATGCGGCAACCGAAAGCCAAGAGAACACACCTCAACCGACGTCGGCGAGTGTTTATGCCAATGCGATAGGCGATGCCCGCTTTGAACGTTCGGCGATACACGTTGAGCAGGGCTATACGATTGAAAGTGGCAATTTGTATGCCCGTGATGGTGAGACGGGGTCGTTGGTGGTGGTTCGGTCTCCGGAGGGGGCGGTCGTTGGGATTGTCAACGAGCCCGATAAGCATGGTTTGTTAAAAGTTGACCCCCAGGGGCGCCTTACATTCATTGCCGAGCCAGCTGAAGACTTGTTGGAAAACGATATGGTCAAACCACAGGAAGATATTGGTCGCCCGGAGACGGCCAGTGACGGGCACTCTTATATTGATATGCTCTTCGCTTATTCTGCCAATGCGCTGAATCAGCTGGCGGTCGATCCCATTGCTCACGCGCTTGCACAGGTTGAAATGGTCAATCTCAGCTTACGAAACTCGCGCGTCGGGGAAGTTTCATTGCGACTCGGTGCCGTCAGCGTTTTTGATGTGCCTTACAATACCAGTAACGAGGGATTGACCAATTGGCAAGATCTTCTCAGCCCCTATCGGGACCGGTACAAAACCGATGTGAACGCAGCCATTGCGACGGGTACCAACCAAGAGCAGGGAAGAGCCTATTTTCGTGGATATTCAAGCGTCAGCGCCTGGTATGCACCCACCACTTTTACCCATGAGATAGGGCATAACGTCGGAGGGGACCATTGCGAAGAGGCAAACGGTTCGGACTACAACTATGGCTACAATAACGGCAAAACCAAAACCAATATGTGTACCGGTAGTCGATCCCTCTACTATTCGACACCTGCCGTCAATGATACTTACGGCTTGCCGATAGGGAATGCAAGGACGGCCGACATGGCACGCGTCTGGCGTGAGAGTACGGCGCGATTGACGGGTTACAAGCCGGAACTGCCAGGTCTGCGTATGCTGGTCGTCAGCGGTCTCCATAATCAGGCGTCTACTTACATCCGGATTCCTGGAATAGAGCGACTTTATATGGGTGGGATCGTTGCTCTGTCAGCCGATGTGGGTCCTACAGAGCTGGCGCCAGGAACAGATGAAAAGTTCACGATGCTGAGGGTGAAGTTGTTCAGTGCGGCAGGTAATGAAGTGGTCGTTAAGTTACGGGGGATTCGCGTTCAAGAGGAAAATGGTTGGCGGGAACATATGAACAGTAAGCGTTTTCTCGGAGCGCTCGGCCCCATGGTTGGGCTTGAAATACAATACGATGTTCGGGATAACGTAGCGCTTCCGGCGGGATACTATAATGGATTGTTGCAGTTGGAGGCTCGAAGGGCTAATTCCGATTGGAAGGAACCGATAAATATAATTGTCTCGGTGAAGAAGTAAATAAAGCGGTGGCGTCAGTATTTTATCGCGGTGTTTTGCGTTGGAAGCGCTGCTGGGCTTTCGAAAGACGACAGTTGAGTCCTGAAAATCGCAGCCTTCGGCAACGACAGGATTATGTATCCATGCAGTTGACGAAGGCTGCGGTCTGTTTGGGCCAAGATCTTATATCAGCTGTCATACCCCAAATTAGGCGACAACCAACGCTCCGTCACACTCAACTCCTGGCCTTTACGCGCGGTATAGCTCTGGACCTGATCCTTATCGATCTTGCCCACGGCGAAGTACTGCGCCTGGGGATGGGCGAAGTACCAGCCGCTGACCGCCGCTGCTGGGAACATGGCGTAGTGTTCGGTGAGGAACACACCGCTGCGTCCGGCCTTCAGTTCGCTGGCCTCGGGATCGAGCAGGCGGAACAGGGTGGCTTTCTCGGTGTGGTCCGGGCAGGCCGGGTAACCGGGGGCAGGGCGGATGCCGGTGTATTGCTCCTTGATCAGGGCGTCGTTGTCCAGGCTCTCGTCCTGGGCGTAGCCCCAATAATTTTTGCGCACTTGCTGGTGCAACCATTCGGCGCAGGCCTCGGCCAGACGGTCGGCGAGGGCCTTGACCATGATCGAGTTGTAGTCGTCGCCGGCCTCCTGATAGGCCTTGGCCACTTCTTCGGCGCCGATGCCGGCGGTGGTGATGAAGCCGCCGACGTAGTCGGTCACGCCGCTGTCCTTCGGCGCGACGAAGTCGGCCAGGGAGAAGTTGGGCTTGCCGTCGGTCTTGATGATCTGTTGGCGCAGGTGGTGCAGGCGCGCCAAGGGCTTGCCGTCGTCACCGTAGACTTCCAGGTCGTCGTCATGCACCTGGTTGGCCGGCCAGAAGCCGAACACCGCGCGAGCGCTGATGAGTTTCTCGTCGATCAGCTTGCGCAGCATCGCCCGGGCATCGGCGTACAGTGCGGTGGCGGCTTCGCCGACCACTTCGTCGGTGAGGATGCGTGGGTACTTGCCGGCCAGGTCCCAGGAAATAAAGAACGGCGTCCAGTCGATGTATTCGGCCAGGACGTTCAGGTCGATGTCGTCCAGGACTCGCGCGCCGGTGAAGGTCGGCTTGACCGGCTGGTAGCTGCTCCAGTCGAACTGTGGCTTCTTGGCGATGGCCGCTGCATAGCTCAGGCGTTCGGTCCGAGCGCTGCGGTTGGATGTGCGCTCGCGCACGTCCATGTAGTCCAGGCGGGTTTTCTCGACGAAAGCCGGCTTGAGTTCCTTGGACAGCAACTGGGTCGCCACGCCCACGGCACGGGAGGCATCGGTGACGTAGATCACCGCGTCGTTGCTGTACTTGGGCTCGATCTTTACCGCCGTGTGGGCCTTGGAGGTGGTGGCCCCGCCAATCATCAGCGGCAGATGGAAGTCCTGGCGCTGCATCTCCCGCGCCACATGCACCATCTCATCCAGGGACGGGGTGATCAGCCCGGACAGGCCGATGATGTCGCACTTCTGCTCCTTGGCCACCTGCAGGATTTTTTCCGCCGGCACCATCACGCCCAGGTCGACGATGTCATAGCCGTTGCAACCGAGCACCACGCCGACGATGTTCTTGCCAATGTCGTGGACGTCGCCCTTGACCGTGGCCATCAGGATCTTGCCCTTGGCTTCCGGCTTGTCGCCTTTTTCCGCCTCGATGAACGGAATCAGGTGGGCCACGGCCTGCTTCATCACACGGGCGGACTTGACCACCTGAGGCAGGAACATCTTACCGGCGCCAAACAGGTCGCCGACGATGTTCATGCCGGCCATCAGCGGGCCTTCAATGACCTCGATCGGCCGGGCGAACGACAGTCGCGATTCTTCGGTGTCTTCAACGATGTGGGTGGTGATGCCCTTGACCAGGGCATGTTCCAGGCGCTTGTTCACTTCCCAGCCGCGCCATTCCTCGGTTTCCGCTTCCTTGACGCTGCCGTCGCCCTTGTACTTGTCGGCGATGGCGAGGAGGGCGTCGGTGCCTTCGGGGGTACGGTTGAGGATCACGTCTTCCACGGCGTCGCGCAGTTCCACCGGGATCTGGTCGTAGATCTCCAGTTGGCCGGCATTGACGATGCCCATGGTCAGGCCCGCGCGGATCGCATAGAGCAGGAACACCGAGTGGATCGCCTCGCGCACCGGGTTGTTGCCACGGAACGAGAAGGACACGTTGGACACGCCGCCGGAGGTCAGCGCGTAGGGCAGTTCGTCGCGGATGTAGGCGCAGGCGTTGATGAAATCCACGGCATAGTTGTTGTGCTCTTCGATACCGGTGGCGACGGCGAAGATGTTCGGGTCGAAAATGATGTCTTCCGGCGGGAAGCCGACTTCATTGACCAGGATGTCATAGGAGCGCTTGCAGATTTCCTTCTTGCGCGCCTCGGTGTCGGCCTGGCCGGCTTCGTCGAACGCCATCACCACCACGGCGGCGCCGTAGCGCTTGCACAGCTTGGCGTGATGGATGAACTGCTCGACACCTTCCTTCATGCTGATGGAGTTGACGATGCCCTTGCCCTGGATGCACTTGAGGCCGGCCTCGATCACTTCCCACTTGGAGGAGTCGATCATGATCGGCACGCGGGAGATGTCCGGTTCGCCGGCAATCAGATTGAGGAAGGTCACCATGGCCTTCTTCGAATCGAGCATGCCCTCGTCCATGTTGATGTCGATCACCTGGGCGCCGGCCTCGACCTGCTGCAGTGCCACTTCCAGGGCTTCGGTGTAGTTGTCCTCGCGGATCAACCGGGCGAACTTGGCGGAACCGGTGATGTTGGTCCGCTCGCCGACGTTGACGAACAGCGAGCTGCGATCGATGGTGAACGGTTCCAGCCCCGACAGGCGGCAGGCCCGGGGAATCTCTGGAATCGGCCGCGGGGCATAGCCGGCCACGGCCTTGGCGATGGCTTCGATGTGCGCCGGGGTGGTGCCGCAGCAACCGCCGACGATGTTCAGGAAGCCGCTCTGGGCGAATTCCTCGATGACTTTGGCGGTCTCGGCCGGCAATTCGTCGTATTCACCGAATTCGTTGGGCAGGCCGGCGTTCGGGTGCGCCGAGACGTGGGTATTGGCCTTGTTCGACAGCTCTTCCAGGTACGGGCGCAGTTCGCTAGCGCCGAGGGCGCAGTTCAAGCCCACGGAAATCGGCTTGGCGTGGGCCACGGAGTTCCAGAAGGCTTCGGTGGTCTGGCCGGACAGGGTACGACCGGACGCATCGGTGATGGTGCCGGAGATCATGATCGGCAGTTCGACGCCCAACGCTTCATAAACACCCTGCACGGCGAAAATCGCTGCCTTGGCATTGAGCGTGTCGAAAATGGTTTCGATCAGGATCAGGTCGGCACCGCCTTCGATCAGGCCCTTGGTGGCCTCGGTGTAGTTTTCCACCAGTTCGTCGAAGGTCACGTTGCGGTAGCCGGGGTTGTTCACGTCCGGCGACAGCGAGCAGGTGCGGCTGGTCGGGCCGAGTACGCCGGCAACGAAACGTGGCTTGTCCGGGGTTTCCAGGGTCTTGGCGTCAGCCACTTTACGGGCCAGGCGCGCGCCTTCCAGGTTCAGCTCGTAGGCCAGGCCTTGCATGCCGTAGTCGGCCTGGGACACCTGGGTGGCGTTGAAAGTGTTGGTTTCCAGGATGTCGGCGCCAGCATCCAGGTAGGCTTTTTCGATGGCGCCGATCACGTCCGGGCGGCTCAGCACCAGCAGGTCGTTGTTGCCCTTGACGTCGCTCGGCCAGTCGGCGAAACGCTTGCCACGGTAGTCCTGCTCTTCGAGCTTGTAGCTCTGGATCATCGTGCCCATGCCGCCGTCGAGGATCAGGATGCGCTCCTTGAGGGCTTGCTGGAGAAGATAAAGGCGAGCGCTGCGATCGGACATAGGACTACCTGGAAAAAAAGACCATTACGAAGGCCAGGATGATAGCAAACCTGTGCAGGATTTGATCATGATGGGCTTTTGCATGAATATCGCTCATGTTTGCAAGGCGATGCTGGCCCGGTAGAATCGCCGGACTATCTCTTAGGGACCCGAGACATGCCGTACCGCGTCTTATTCGGCAGTCTGTTGCTGCTGTTGTGTTTTACCGCAGCCGCCGGGAGCCGCACTCCCGCGATCTCCTACACCCGCGACATCCAGCCGATCTTCACGGAAAAATGCGTGGCCTGCCATGCCTGCTACGACTCCGCTTGCCAGTTGAACCTGGGCAGCGGCGAAGGCGCGGCACGGGGAGCGAGCAAACTGTCGGTGTACGACGGCGAGCGGCGCCAGGCGGCCGAGCCGACCCGCTTGTTCTATGACGCCTCCGGCCAGCGCGCCTGGCAGCGCAAGGGCTTCTATTCGGTGCTCGATGCCCAAGGCAGCCAGGCTGCCCTGATGGCGCGCATGCTGGAGTTGGGCCACCGCACGCCGTTGCAGCCCAACGCCAAGCTGCCGGAAGAGATCGTGCTGGGCCTCAATCGCGAAAACAGCTGCGCGATGCCGGATCAATTCAACGAATACGCCGGCGCCCATCCCAAGGAAGGCATGCCCCTGGCCGTCACCGGCCTGACCGACCAGCAATACCAGACCCTGCAACGTTGGCTGGCCGCAGGCGCCCCCATCGATCAGCAGGCCATGGCCCCGAGTGCCGCCGAAGCCTTGCAGGTGGTGCAATGGGAAAACCTGCTCAACGCCCCTGGCGCCCGGGAAAGCCTGGTGGGCCGCTGGTTGTTCGAGCACTGGTTCCTGGCGCACATCTATTTCAAAGACGGCGAGCCGGGGCATTTCTTCCAGTGGGTCCGTTCGCGCACGCCCACCGGGCAGCCGATCGACCTGATCAATACCCGCCGTCCGAATGATGACCCTGGCACCCGCGTCTATTACCGGCTCTGGCCGGTGCAAGGGGTGATCGTGCACAAGACCCATATTACCTACGGCTTGAGCGCGGCGAAGATGGGGCGCATCAAGAGCCTGTTCTACAGCGGCAAATGGCAGGTGACCGCGTTGCCGGGCTACGGTCCGGAGCGCCGGGCCAATCCATTTTCCACCTTCGAAGCGATCCCGGCCCAGGCTCGCTACCAGTTCATGCTCGATAACGCCGAGTATTTTGTGCGCACCTTCATTCGCGGGCCGGTGTGCCGGGGCCAGATTGCCACGGACGTGATCCGCGACAATTTCTGGGCGCTGTTCCAGGCCCCCGAACATGACCTGTACATTACAGATCCGAACTACCGCGGCCAGGCCACGCCGCTGCTGGCAATGCCGGGGCAGAACGACGATGTGGGCAGCGTTCTCAGCCTGTGGCTCGACTACCGGGACAAGCGCAACGAGTACGAAGCCTTGCGCCGCGACGTCTATGCCGATGCGCCGGCGCCGAGTTGGTCGACGCTGTGGGCCGGGAATGACAATGCATTGCTGAGCATTTTCCGGCATTTCGACAGCGCTTCGGTCACCAAGGGGTTGATCGGGGAGGTGCCGCAGACGATGTGGCTGTTCGACTTCCCGTTGCTGGAGCGCACCTATTACCAATTGGCGGTGAACTTCGATGTATTCGGCAACGTGTCCCACCAGGCCCAGACCCGGCTGTATTTCGATCTGATCCGCAACGGTGCGGAGCAGAACTTCCTGCGCCTGATGCCGGCCGACTCCCGGGAAGGCTATCTTGACGACTGGTACCAGGCCGGTGGCAAATTCAAGATGTGGCTCGATTACGAGGCCATCGACGATGACAAACCGACCGCTCTCAAGCTTGATGAGCGCGACCCCAAGGGCGATTTCACCCAGCAACTGCTGGCCCGGTACGGCGAGCTGAATGCCCGCCCCGATCCGATCAACCGCTGCGACGGCGCCTACTGCTCGCGCCCGAACATCGACCCGGCGCTGCAAAACGCCGAACAGGCCCTCAGTCGGCTGGTGTCGCGCCCGGCGGCGGGGCTCAAGGTGATCGACCAACTGCCGGAAGCGACTCTGCTGCGCGTCGAAACCGCCAGTGGTCATCGTGAAGTCTACAGCCTGCTGCGCAACCGAGCCCACAGCAACGTGGCGTTCCTGCTGGGCGAGGAGGCGCGATACCAGCCGGGGCTGGACACACTCACGGTCTACCCGGGCGTGCTCAGCAGCTATCCGAACTTCATGTTCAATATTCCGGCCGGGCAAGTGCCGGCATTCGTCGAGGCCATGCAAGGCGCCCAGGATGCACCGACGTTCGAGCGGATTGTCGAGCGCTGGGGCATTCGTCGCAGCCACCCGCAGTTCTGGTACTACTTCCACGACCTGAGCCAGTACATCCAGGAGACGGAGCCCCTGGAAAGCGGCGTGTTGGACATGAATCGCTACCAGAACCTCTGATCGACAGCTCCGGCGGCAAACTCCGTGCCGCCGGACGCTTTCCTGACAAAAATACTGGGACTTTGTCCGGCGCGATGATTGGCGTAAACTGCCGGCAAGCCTGCGAGGAGTTTCCATGACCGCCATTACCATTACCGATGCCGCCCACGATTACCTGGCCGACCTGCTGTCCAAGCAGAACACCCCGGGTATCGGGATCCGCATCTTTATCACCCAGCCCGGCACTCAATACGCTGAGACGTGCATTGCCTACTGCAAGCCGGGGGAAGAAAAACCCGAAGACACCGCGCTGGGGCTCAAGAGCTTCACCGCGTACATCGACTCGTTCAGCGAAGCCTTCCTGGACGATGCGGTGGTCGACTACGCCACTGACCGCATGGGTGGCCAACTGACCATCAAGGCGCCAAACGCCAAGGTGCCGATGGTCAACGCCGACAGCCCGGTCAACGAGCGCATCAATTACTACCTGCAAACTGAAATCAACCCGGGGCTGGCCAGCCACGGCGGCCAGGTTTCGCTGATCGACGTGGTGGAAGACGGCATCGCCGTGCTCCAGTTCGGCGGCGGCTGCCAGGGCTGCGGCCAGGCTGACGTCACGTTGAAGGAAGGCATCGAGCGCACCTTGCTCGAGCGCATTCCGGAGCTCAAGGGCGTACGCGACGTGACCGATCACACGCAGAAAGAAAACGCCTACTACTGATTGTGGCGAGGGGATTTATCCCCGCTGGGGCCGTGGAGGCCCCATCAAGCTACCTGACCTGCCGCAAACAAGATCTGGGGCTGCTGCGCAGCCCAACGGGGATGAATCCCCTCGCCACAGGAATGACCCTCTCGAAGCCTCTGTGGGAGCAAGCTTGCTCCTACAGGGGATGGGTGGCTCTTGCCGGTTGCGTCAGGGCCGGTAGAGATGCGCATGCCCGGCACGGTACAGCGATGATTCGCTGAACACGTCATTGCCCAGCACACGACCCACCAGGATCAGCGCCGTACGGCGAAAGCCCTTGGCCTGCACCTTCTCGGCGATATCTGCCAGTGTACCCAGCACCCAATCCTGATCCGGCCATGTTGCCCGGTGAATCACCGCGATCGCGCAATCCGCGCCGTAGTGGGGCAGCAGTTCACTGACGATTTTTTCCAGATGATTGACCCCCAGGTGAATCGCCATGGTCGCTCCGTGCTGCGCCAGGCTGGCAAATTCCTCCCCGGCGGGCATCGCGGTCTTGTCCGCGTAGCGCGTCAGGATCACGCTTTGGGAGACGTCAGGCAGGGTCAGTTCTGCACCCAGCAAAGCAGCACAGGCTGAGGTCGCGGTCACGCCCGGGATGATTTCGAAAGGGATGCCCAGTTCCCGCAGGCAACGAATCTGCTCGCCGATGGCACCGTACAGACTCGGGTCGCCGGAATGCACCCGCGCCACATCCTGGCCCTTGAGGTGCGCGGTTTTGATCAACTCAATGATTTGCTCCAGGTGCAGCTCGGCGCTGTTGATCACCTGTTCGGCGCGATGCCCCTCAAGCACGGCCGTCGGCACCAGGGAACCGGCGTAGATGATCACCGCGCAGCTGTGGATCAGTCGCTGGCCTTTGACGGTAATGAGATCCGGGTCGCCGGGGCCGGCGCCGATGAAGTAAACGGTCATGACCGGCTCCTGTGGAAGGTGGGTGAGCGTCGCCCATATGAAGATCGCTCATGATCCTGGGCGCCGATTATCGGGATTTACGCGACGACCGCCAATGCCAACGTGCTCTTGGGCCCTTTTTGGCGAGTAATCAGCAGCGTCGCGGGCGTTGTGCCCAACTGGTCGGCCAAGGCCAGGGCGGCGCTTTCGGCGATGCCGTAGCAACCGGTTCGCTGGAAGGCGATCTCGGAGCGGTGACCGAGCCGCTGCTCGTAGCCGGCCAACTGTTCGACACTGAAGCAGGTCAGCGGCAGGGCCAGTTGCCCGGCCAGCTCCAGCAGTCCGGGTTCGTCACGCTTGAGGTCGATACTGGCCAGGGCCCGTACCCGATGAAGTCCGATGCCGTGGGCCAGCAGCGTTTCGTCGAGCAAGGCCCGCAGCGTGCTGGCCGGGCAACCACGCTGGCAGCCAAGGCCGACCACCAGCATCGGCCCGTTGCTCATGCGTCGTGGCGGGCTTGGCCGTCACGGCGAAACAGCCATGTGCTGATCAGGCCCAGGGCCAGCCAGAACGCGACGTTGGTCACTTGCGAGGCGATCTTGAATTGCGTTTCAAGCGCTTCGGGCGCCAGCATCGAGTGGACTTCGGGCTGGGGTGCGCCGATGACGTGGGGCACCAGCAACGTCGCCACGCCCAGCAACTTGAGCAGCCAATGCTTGCCGAAGGCGATCAGGGCGATGCCTACCGCCGTGGACGCCGCGGTGCCGATCCACCACATCTGCCGTTGGGCCAGGTCGGCCGCTGCGGTACCAGGCAGTTCCGGCGGCAGGCCAAGCGTCGGCGCCAAGACGAAAGTGGCATAACCGGCCAAGCCCCAGAGCAGGCCTTGGGACGTGCGAGTCGGTGCGCGCAAGGTGTACAGGCCCGCCAGCATCAGGGCAAAACCCACGGCGACCACCAGGTTGCCGCCTGTGGTGGACAGCACGCGCTGCCAACCGTCTTCCGGCTCCCAGGCCTCGGCATCATGGGTATGAGCCGCCCCGTCGGCGTGTTCATGGACCTCGGTCGCCGGGGCCTTCTCGAAGGTTTCCGCCTGGAGAATCAGCGGCGATACCCAGAAACTTTGCAGCAGGGTCAGCAGCAGGGCGGCCAGCAAGCCGCTGAAACCAGCGGTCTGCGCGATACGCTTGATCATGTCGTCAGGTCTCAATGGCACGGGAAAGCGGCGCTGTGGCGGGTATCGTGGGCGGCGTTGTGCACCGCTTCGATGTGGGAGAAACCGGCGAAATAGACCAGCCCCGCGCCCAGGATCGAAGCCAGGATCGCGGCGCTCAGGCGTTGGCTCAGGGTGGTGGTGCTACTGGCGGTGCGGGCGGTGCTGCTGATGGTTGACATGGCGCTTCCCTCTGTTCTTGTTCAGTGGGTGATTCGAGCGCAATGAAACCCCAGGCGAAGGCTCGCCAGGAATCGAACAGCGCCCGCCCACCGCGGGTTGTTGGTGCATGAGTCATGGGCCGGTCTCCGGGCTCGCGAGGGGCGGGGCTTGCGCCTGGCCTGCAAGCGTCACCTTCCCATGTCCTGGGACACAGTGGTTCAGACGCTTCGCTCGCTTACCGTTGCGGGGGCAGCACCGGACTGACGTGGCCTTGGAGTAAAGCGCACGATTCACCGGTTTCCCGTTTCACCCTGTGAAGGGCACCCGTAACTAGGCGCACAGGAGAGCATGGGCGGGGCGGGGCCGTCAATGTACAAGGGCCGACGAGCGGGCTGTTGTGGCGAGGGAGCTTGCTCCCGCTCGGTTGCGCAGCGACCGTAAAGAGCCGGAGGGCGCTGCGCTGCCCAACGGGAGCAAGCTCCCTCGCCACAACAGCATCCTGCATCTTACTTGCGGAGATTGACCCGCCCCCACACCCTGCGTAGCCTTGCGCCTTCGAGGTTCTTCGGCACGTGCCGGAGCTAAGAAGGGAACGCGGTCCAAGCCGCGGCTGCCCCCGCAACTGTGAACGGTGCTGTTTCTGCAAGGCCACTGTGCATGCCCTTATTAAACGGGCGCACGGGAAGGCGCAGCAATTGCCAGTCGAAAGATTGGCCCGCCGTCAGCCAGGAGACCTGCCTCGACACAGATTCTCACTACAACCGGGCGGGGTGATCCGGTGGCGAAATCTTCCGCGCGCGCCTGTGCCAGCGGTTGTCGTCCCGTTTGCCCGCCACCTTGCCAAAGGGCATCCGATGAAAACACTGGCCAAACTCCCCGTCACCATCGTCACCGGTTTCCTCGGTTCGGGTAAAACCACCTTGTTGCGGCACATGCTCGACAACGCCCAGGGCCGGCGCATCGCCGTGATCGTCAACGAGTTCGGCGAACTGGGCATCGACGGCGAGATCCTCAAGCAGTGCTCCATCGGCTGTACCGAAGAAGAAGCCAACGGCCGCGTCTATGAACTGGCCAACGGCTGCCTGTGCTGCACGGTGCAGGAAGAATTCTTCCCGGTGATGCGCGAACTGGTGGCCCGGCGTGGCGACCTCGACCATATCCTCATCGAAACCTCCGGCCTGGCCCTGCCCAAGCCGCTGGTCCAGGCCTTCCAATGGCCGGAAATCCGCAGTGCCTGCACCGTCGACGCAGTGATCACCGTGGTCGACAGTCCGGCCGTGGCCGCGGGCACCTTTGCCGCGTTCCCCGACCAGGTCGATGCCATGCGCAAACTCGATCCGAACCTGGACCACGAATCGCCGCTGCACGAACTGTTCGCCGACCAGCTGGCCAGCGCCGACCTGGTGATCCTCAACAAGGCTGACCTGATCAGCCCCGAAGACCTGGCCAAAGTTCGCCTGGAAGTCGCCGAAGAGCTACCGCCGGCGGTCAAGGTCATCGAAGCCAGCAGCGGTCGCCTGCCGCTGGACGTACTGATTGGCCTGGGCGCCGGTTCCGAAGAACACATCGACGGCCGCCACAGCCATCACGATCACCACCATGACGGCGACGATGACGACCACGATCATGACGCCTTCGATTCTATCTCCATCGAGCTGCCCCAGGCCGACGAAAGCCTGTTGCTCGACGCGCTGACGCAACTGGTGGTCCAGCACGGCGTACTGCGGGTCAAGGGTTTCGCGGCGATTCCGAACAAGCCGATGCGCCTTTTGATCCAGGGCGTCGGGACGCGTTTCGACAAGCATTTCGACCGCCAATGGGGCGCTGAGGAAGCGCGGGTCACCCGCCTGGTGCTGATCGGCCAGGCGCTCGACGCCGCGCTGCTCGAAGCGCAGTTGCGCGCCGCCCTCGGCGCCTAAGCCATGCACCTGCTCAGGACCCAGCCCGGCGGTTTCGTGTCGGATGACAACATTGCCGACCTGGGGCAAACCCCCGCCGAGCTGGTGATCCTGTGCAGCGGCGATTCCAGCCTGGCGCTGCTGGCCGAAGCGGCAAAGCAGTTGCCGGGCGATTATCCGCAGTTTCGCCTCGCCAACCCGATGCAGGTGCAGAACCACGCCTCGGTGGACCTGTACTTCGAAGACGTGTTGCGCCACGCCAAGGTCATCCTGTTGTCGCTGCACGGCGGCATCGGCTATTGGCGCTACGGCATCGAGCGCCTGATAGAACTGGCCGGGCGCGGGGTGAAGCTGATCCTGGTGCCGGGGGATGATCGTCCGGACCCGGAACTCAGCGACCTGAGCAACGTGCCCTTCGAGGACCGCGATCGGCTCTGGCAGTTCTTGCGCCAGGGCGGGCTGGGCAATGCCCTGGACCTGTTTCACAACCTCGGCAGTCAATGGTTCGGCCGCGATTATCCGTGGGCCGAACCGCAAGTGCTGCCACGCACGGCCATCTATCACCCGGCGAAAACCAGCGCCAGCCTCGACGATTGGCAAGCCGACTGGCAGGCCGGACAACCGGTGGCGGCGGTGCTGTTTTATCGCTCCCACTTGCAAGCGGCGAACACCGCGTTCATCGACGTGTTTTGTCAGCGCCTGCAAGCGGCGGGGCTCAATCCGTTGCCGATTGCCGTGGCGAGCCTCAAGGAGCCCGGTTGCCTGGCGCTGGTCGAAGACTGGCTGGACGCGGTGGAGGCCGGGGTGATCCTCAATACCACCGGCTTCGCCCAATCCAGCCCGGAAGCGCCGCACCTGCGACCGTTCCGTCGCAACATTGCGGTGATCCAGGCGATCTGCGCCCAGGACAACGAACCGGGCTGGCGTGCCAGCGAGCAGGGCCTGGGCCCGCGAGACCTGGCGATGCACATTGCCTTGCCGGAGCTGGACGGGCGGATCATCAGTCGCCCGATCAGTTTCAAGGACCTGGCCTGGCGCAGTGAGCGCAGCCAGAGCGACGTGGTCTGTTATCGGGCTGTGCCCGAACGCATGGATTTTGTCGCCGAGCTGGCGCGGCGCTGGACAACATTGGCGCGTTTGCCCAATGCAGAAAAACGTGTGGCGTTGATCCTCGCCAACTACCCGACCCGGGATGGGCGCATCGGCAATGGCGTCGGCCTGGACACCCCGGCAGCGGCGTTGAATATCCTGCGGGCCATGCAGGCCGAGGGGTATCCGCTGCCGCCTGATTTGCCTGGGAGCGGTACCGCGTTGATCCAGCAGTTGCTCGGTGGTGTCAGCAACGACCTGGACAGCCTCGACCTGCGGCCATGTCACCAGAGCCTGGCCCTCGATGCCTATCAGGCCATGTTCGACGCGCTGCCCGAGGCCAATCGCCAAGCGGTGCTGGAACGCTGGGGCGCGCCCGAGAACGATCCGATGTTCCGTGACGGTCGCCTGATGGTCGCCGGCCTGCGCCTGGGCCTGACGTTCGTCGGCATCCAGCCGGCCCGGGGTTATCAGGTCGATCCGAGTGCGGTGTACCACGACCCGGACCTGGTGCCGCCCCACGGTTACCTGGCGTTTTATTTCTGGTTGCGCCACACCTACGGCGTCCACGGGGTGATCCACGTCGGCAAGCACGGCAACCTTGAATGGCTGCCGGGCAAGGGCGTCGGGCTCTCGGAGAGTTGCTGGCCGGACGCGCTGCTGGGGCCGCTACCGAACATCTATCCGTTCATCGTCAACGACCCGGGTGAGGGGGCCCAGGCCAAGCGTCGCACCCAAGCGGTGATCATCGACCATTTGATGCCGCCGCTGACCCGGGCCGAAACCTACGGGCCGCTGCGCAACCTCGAGCTGCTGGCCGACGAATACTACGAGGCGCAATTGCTCGATCCGCGCCGTGCCCGGGAGCTGCAACGGGACATCCTCAACCTGGTGCGCGAGACGCACATCGACCGCGAGCTGCAACTTGACGCGGCCCTCGACAGTGACGCCGACGCCGCGATCTGGCTGCCACGCCTGGACACTTACCTGTGCGACTTGAAGGAGTCGCAGATCCGCGACGGCCTGCATATTTTTGGCGAGTCGCCCAGCGGACGGCTGCGCATCGACACCTTGCTGGCGTTGCTGCGCATTCCCCGGGGCGACGGCAAGGGCGCGCAGTCGAGTTTGTTGCGGGCGCTGGCCACGGCGTTCGGGCTGGGTTTCGATCCGCTGGATTGTGCCTTGGCCGAGCCCTGGGCCGGCGAGTGTCCCGAGGCGTTGCGCCGGGTCAGCGCCGAGCCTTGGCGCACCGCCGGCGATACGCGCGAGCGCCTGGAATTGTTCGCCGCGCAGTTGATCGAGCAAGCACTGGACGGTGGGGTCGAGCAGCTCAATGCGCCGGGCTGGGAGACGGTGGCCAGCATCATCGAAAACCTGCGCTCCGTCGTGGCCCCGCGCCTGGACGCCTGCGGTCCGGCGGAAATCCGTGGCCTGCTCGATGCCTTGAACGGGCGCTTCGTGCCCGCCGGCCCCAGCGGTGCGCCGAGTCGCGGGCGTCTGGACGTACTGCCCACCGGACGCAATTTCTTCTCGGTGGACGTGCGCAACCTGCCGACCACCACGGCGTGGCGCATCGGTTTCCAATCAGCGAACCTGATCCTTGAACGGCACCTGCAGGACCATGGCGATCACCTGCGCCAGCTCGGCCTGTCGGTGTGGGGCACCGCCACCATGCGCACCGGTGGCGATGATATTGCCCAGGCCATGGCGCTGATGGGCGTGCGTCCGGTGTGGGCCACGGGTAGCCAGCGGGTCGATGATTTCGAGATCCTGCCGTTGAGTCTGTTGGATCGACCACGGGTCGATGTCACGCTGCGGGTCTCCGGGTTCTTCCGCGATGCTTTTGCCAACCTGATCCGCTTATTCGATGCGGCGGTGCAGGCCGTCGCCGCGCTGGATGAACCGGACGACATGAACCCTCTGGCGGCCAAGGTCCGTGGTGAACGCGAAGCCTTGTTGGCGTCGGGCCTGGAGCCGGAAGCGGCGGCGCGCCAGGCCGGCTGGCGGATCTTCGGCGCCAAGCCTGGGGCCTATGGCGCGGGCGTGCAGGGCGCGATCGACGGTCGCTTGTGGCAGAGCCGTGAGGATTTGGCCGAGGTGTACCTGAACTGGGGCGGTTACGCCTACGGCGCCAGCGATGAAGGCACCGCCGCCCGGGAGCCGTTCTCTCGGCGTCTGAGCCAGGTGCAAGCGGTGTTGCAGAACCAGGACAACCGCGAGCATGACCTGCTCGATTCCAATGATTACTACCAGTTCCAGGGTGGCATGCTGGCGGCGGTGGAGACTCTCGGTGGAGTCGCGGCGGCCAGTTACCATGGCGATCACAGCCAGCCAGACTTGCCCAAGATCCGCACCCTGAAGGAAGAGCTCAACCGTGTCATCCGTTCCCGCGCAGCGAATCCGAAGTGGATCGATGGCGTGAAGCGTCACGGCTATAAAGGCGCGTTCGAACTGGCGGCGACGGTGGACAACCTGTTCGCCTTCGACGCCACCACCCGGTTGATCGACGATCACCAGTACGCCTTGCTGGCCGATGCCTACCTGCTCGACCCGGACACCCGGGATTTCGTCCGCCAGCACAACCCCGACGCCCTGCGGGACATGACCGAGCGAATGCTCGAAGCGCAGCAGCGGGGGATGTGGCAGGCGCCGGGGGAGTACCGCGAGGCGTTGGAGAATTTGTTGTTGGACATTGAGGAGGATGGCTGAAATGAGGACAACAGGCGCGCACTTGTGGCGAGGGAGCTTGCTCCCGCTCGGCTGCGCAGCAGTCGTCGTTCTGGAAGGGCACTGGGACCTCAGGTTCTGGGGGCCGCTTCGCGCCCCAGCGGGAGCAAGCTCCCTCGCCACAGGGGAACCTCGCACATTCATGAGACCTTCAGCATGACTCACACTCCCCATTTTCCGCTCTCCGCCGTGGTCGGCGCCGATGACCTGAAACTGGCCCTGTGCCTGGCCGCGATCGATCCGAAAATCGGCGGCGTGCTAATTGAAGGCCCGCGGGGCATGGCCAAGTCCACCTTGGCCCGGGGCCTGGCGGACTTGCTGGCCAGCGGTCAGTTCGTCACCTTGCCCCTCGGTGCTACCGAAGAGCGGCTGGTGGGCACCCTGGACCTGGACGCAGCGCTGGGGGAGGGTCGCGCGCAGTTTTCTCCCGGCGTGTTGGCCAAGGCCGACGGTGGCGTGCTGTACGTCGATGAAGTGAACCTGCTGCCCGATCATCTGGTGGACCTGCTGTTGGACGTGGCCGCCAGCGGCACCAACCTGATCGAGCGCGACGGCATTTCCCATCGGCATCCGGCGCGCTTTGTGCTGATCGGCACCATGAACCCGGAAGAAGGCGAGCTGCGCCCGCAGTTGCTCGACCGTTTCGGTTTGAACGTGGCCCTCGACGGTCACACCGCGCCGACTGAGCGCGGGCAGATCATTCGCCGGCGGTTGGATTTCGACAGTGATCCGGCGGCGTTCTGCGCGCAGTGGGAGAGCGCCCAACAGCAGTTGCGTGAACGCTGCCAGCAGGCGCGCAACCGGTTGGCCGGGATCGCGCTGGATGATGCCGCACTGGCGCAGATCACCGAGCGCTGTTTTGCCGCCGGGGTCGATGGCTTGCGCGCCGACCTGGTTTGGCTGCGGGCGGCCCGGGCCCATGCCGCGTGGCGTGGGGCGGATGCCATCGCGGATGGCGACATCGATGCGGTCGCCGAGTTTGCCTTGCGGCACCGGCGGCATCGGCGGCGCGGGCATTCGGCGCCGGCACCGTCCCAGGCGCCGACCGGCGCGGAAAAAACTGCTGAACCCAACGAAGGCCAGGGCCAGTGGGGTGATCTGCCGGCCCGGGCATTGCCGACCGGTGCCCGGCGTGACGTGCCGAGCTGGCCAAAAAAGCCCTAGGCATTCGCCCTCGTTCAACGGCGGGGGCGAATGCCAGACCCCGTGCAGGACAGTTGGAGCAAGGACGCCAGGGCCGCAGCAAAGCCGCGGCCAGCGGTGCGGTGAACTGGCCGGGGACGTTGCTCAATGGCCGACCGCGCCTGCGTGAGGACCTGCGCTGGCACGGTCGTCATCGGTCGCCCCATGAGCTGTGGCTGGTCATCGTCGATGCCTCGGCCTCGACCCGGCGGCATCGCGCCTTGAGTGATGGCAAGGGCCTGCTGGCGCAGCTGTTCGACGACGCCTACCGACAACGCGCGCGCTTGGCGCTGTTGACGGCCAGCGGCACGCTCCCCAATTGGCAGGTGCAAGGGCTCAGGGCCTCGGCGGGCCTGCGCGCCTGGCTCGATGGGTTGGGTGCCGGTGGCGGAACGCCGTTGCTGGCGGCGCTGAACGAGGCCGGGCGCTGGCTGGTGGCGCGCCGCAAGCGCTACCCGGCGGAGCAGCAACGGGTGTTGGTGATGACCGACGGACGAGTCAAGGAGGGGCTTTCACCGCCGCTTCTCGATTGCCCATGCCTGTTGATCGACATCGAGAGAGGCCCGATCCGCCTGGGTCGGGCCCGGCAGTTGGCGGGACAGTTGCAGGCTGAGTATTGGCATATTGATGCAGAGTCACCTGGCTGAGATAAGCATTGATTGCTGCACTATGCTCAGGCAGCCCCTCACAGGAGTGAACCATGCGCGTACTCGTCACCAACGCCCAGGACGATTTTCGGGTCAAGGCCTATGCCGGCACCAACGGCGTGCTGCTCGCCATGGACCTGGCCGAACCCCGGCGCAAGGGCTTGCTGGGCTTTGCCATCGAGAAGCAGCAGGGCGACAAGCCCTGGCTGTTCCTGTTCAACAGCCTGACCTTCCCCGACAAGGCCCACACCTTTCCCCAGTTCCACGCCACCCCCAGCGACAAGGCGCCGTTGCAGAAATTTCGCTGGGCCGACTACGCCGTCAACCCCGGTGTGACGATCCACTACCGTGTGCACCTGGCCTATGGCAGCCCCGACGCGCCACAGCTGGGGGAATCCCTGGCCGTCACGGTCACCAGCGACGACGGTCAGCCAATCAACCAGCGAGTGATCTTCAATCGGGCCGTGGCCGCCAGCCAGGCGTTCCAGCGCAAGTTTCCCGAAGTGGACGCTTTGATTAGCGCCAACAAAAACCTGTCCATCGATGACTGGCCCGATGCCCCGCGCCGTTGGTTGGAAAACGGCTTGCTGGGGCGCTTGACCGGCTTCATCGACCGGGCGCTGGATGCCCACTGGGCCCTGGATGTCGCCATCTATGAATACGAATTGCCGGTGATCGTCGACGCGGTCAACGCCGCTCACGCGCGCGGCGCACAAGTTCGCGTGCTTTACCACGCCGAGCCAGGCGACGACACCACGCTGCGCAACGAAGCCAACCTGGAAAAATTGCCGGCGGCCAACAAGCGTGGGCGGGTCACCCATAACATTTTCCACGACAAGTTCATTGTGTTGAGCAAGGTCGATGGCGGCGGTGCGTTACAACCGGAGGCGGTGTTGTGCGGCAGTACCAACTTCACCGCCAACGGCGTCTACCGCCAGGCCAATGTGGTTCATGTGCTGGACGATCCGCGGGTGAGCGACAGCTATCGCCAGGTGTTCGAGCAGATCTGGGCCGTACCGCAGGACGTCGGGACCACCCGTGAGTGGATCAATCAGAACAATCCCATGGTCCCGGAGGAACAGTTGTTCATCGGTTTTTCGCCACGCACGGGAGAGGGCGACCTGGACCGCTTCGTCGACATCATCAACGCGGCCAGAAAGGACCTGTTGTTCGTCACCGCATTCGTCTTGCCCGACCGGATTCTTGACGCCGTGCTCGGCCAACCCAATGACGACGTGCTGCGCTACGGCCTGCAAAACACCAAGAGCCGCATCACCGGCTTCCATGCCGACCGCACCGCCGAATTCGCCGCCACCGCACTGCTCAACACCGGCCTGGAAGGCTGGCTCAAGGAAAACATGAAAGGCCAGAAGGGCAACCTGCTGGTCCACACCAAGGCCATCGTCACCGACTTCACCAGCGACACGCCGACCATCATCAGCGGCAGCCACAACCTCAGCGCTGCCGCCAGCAGTGGCAACGACGAGAACTACCTGATCATTCAGGGCGACACCGACCTGGCCGACCGCTACGGATTGGAATTGCTGCGTTTCTATGAGCATTACCGCTTTCGCTACTTCGCGAAAAAACTCGCCCTCAAGCAGGTCAAGCCACTGGCGGTGGATGACAGCTGGAGTGATGACTATTACCGCGAGGGGGATTTGCGGATGTTGTCGAGGGTGAGGTTTTGCGGGCGCTGAGCAGTGGCAAGGGGTGTTTTAGAGTGCTATTTTGAGCGCTATTAAGAGTACTCAAGGACTCGTTTCATGACACATATCGTGCTTTCCCAAGTAGTCGCCAGCATTTCTGAACTCAAGAAAAACCCAATGGGCACCGTTGCTGCCGGTGGAGGATTATCTGTAGCGATCCTCAATCGTAATGAGCCCGCGTTCTATTGCGTCCCTGCCAGGGAATATGAAGCCATGATGGACCGGCTTGAGGACATGGAGTTGGCTGCTCTTTGCCGCGAGCGTGAAAACGATTCAACGATCAAGGTTTCTCTCGATGACCTATGAGTTGGAGCGTTTGTGGAATTCTTTCCAGTGCTAGCATAGAGCCATCTATCAGCCTGGAAGCTGCCATGAACCTCTGTCACGGAACGTCCGCTTTACTTCGCAACTGTGTCGCGATCCTGTTGTTGGTCCTGGGCACTTCGGCCCTTGCCGCCAATCAACCTTGTTCCGGGCGCAAGGGCGGGATCGCCGGGTGTGACGGAGATACCTTCCTCTGCAATGACGGCTCGATCAGCGCTTCGAAGAAGTCCTGTTCCGCTGTGCTGGGGCTTCGGAACGAGGCCCGGCCGCAGTCGTTGCTCAAGTCCGCCGACGGTTGCCAATGCGGCAGTGGCAATTACTGTGTCGGCCCCCGGGGCGGGGTCTATTGCCTCACACCTGGCGGCAGCAAGAGCTACAAGCGCAAATAGCCCAGGTACACCGCCGAACAATGGTGGGAGCAAGCTCGCTCCCACAGGGTATCCATTTACAACTCCAGCGTGGCTCCGTTTCGGTGCGCGGGTACCCGGTTTGGGGCCTTGTTACCCGTGCCTCGTAGCCAACGGTAGCAACACTCTTCGCATGCGGACGCTGCTGCCCGCAGGTCTGTTTTTCCCATCTCCCTGATTTCCCTGTCTTTCCATTTTTCTCACCCATCCGCTCCAAGCCTGTGGCACACTTCCTGCTGTCTATTCCGTTGTTACACACCATGTTCCGGTATAACGGAATAAACTCAATCTGGAGTGCTTGCCATGCAACGCCGACCTTCCTTGTTCAAAGCGTGTGTTTTTCTCTTCGCGGCCACGACGGCTGCACTGGGTGTCGCCCAGGCGGCCGACAGCAAGCTGGACAGCGTGCTGCAGCGGGGGAAATTGATCGTGGGCACGGGCAGTACCAATGCGCCGTGGCACTTCCAGGGAGCGGATGGCAAGTTGCAGGGCTTTGATATCGATATCGCGCGGATGGTCGCCAAGGGCCTGTTCAACGACCCGGAGAAGGTCGAGTTCGTGGTGCAGTCTTCCGATGCGCGCATCCCCAACCTGTTGACCGACAAGGTCGACATGAGCTGCCAGTTCATCACCGTCACCGCCAGCCGCGCCCAGCAAGTGGCGTTCACCCTGCCGTACTACCGCGAAGGCGTGGGCCTGCTGCTGCCGGCCAACAGCAAGTACAAGGAAATCGAAGACCTCAAGGCAGCGGGCGATGACGTCACCGTGGCGGTGCTGCAGAACGTCTACGCCGAGGAGTTGGTGCACCAGGCGCTGCCCAAGGCCAAGGTCGACCAGTACGACAGCGTCGACCTGATGTACCAGGCAGTGAACTCCGGCCGCGCCGATGCCGCCGCCACCGACCAGTCCTCGGTCAAATACCTGATGGTGCAGAACCCCGGCCGTTATCGCAGCCCGGCCTACGCCTGGAGCCCACAGACCTACGCCTGCGCGGTCAAGCGCGGCGATCAGGACTGGCTGAACTTCGTCAACACTACCTTGCATGAAGCCATGACCGGCGTGGAATTCCCCACCTATGCGGCGTCGTTCAAGCAGTGGTTCGGCGTCGAGCTGCCGTCGCCGGCAATCGGTTTCCCCGTTGAATTCAAATGACCCTGTGAGCCCGGGGCGCCCCTTGCGGGCGCTTCGTCGAAGGTACTGCCGACCATGAATTATCAGTTGAACTTTGCCGCCGTCTGGCGCGATTTCGACACCTTGCTGGCGGGGCTCGGCCTGGGGCTTTCCCTGGCGCTGGTGTCGATCGCCATCGGTTGCGTGATCGGCCTGGCCATGGCGTTCGCGCTGCTGAGCAAGCACCGGGTCCTGCGGGTGCTGGCGTCGGTGTATGTCACGGTGATCCGCAATACGCCGATCCTGGTGCTGATCCTGTTGATCTACTTCGCCTTGCCGAGCCTGGGCATCCGCCTGGACAAGCTGCCGTCGTTCGTCATCACCCTCTCGCTGTACGCCGGGGCCTACCTGACCGAAGTGTTTCGCGGCGGACTGTTGAGCATTCACAAGGGACAGCGTGAAGCGGGGCTGGCCATCGGCCTTGGCGAGTGGCAGGTGAAAGCCTACGTCACCGTGCCGGTGATGCTGCGCAACGTGTTGCCGGCCTTGTCGAACAACTTCATTTCGCTGTTCAAGGACACCTCCCTGGCGGCGGCGATTGCCGTGCCGGAGCTGACCTATTACGCCCGCAAGATCAACGTGGAGAGCTACCGGGTGATCGAAACCTGGCTGGTGACCACGGCCCTGTATGTCGCGGCCTGTTACCTCATTGCCATGGTGCTGCGGTATTTCGAACAGCGCCTGGCGATTCGCCGTTAGGAGTCTCCCATGTACGAATCACCCAGTTGGTTGCATGAGTTATGGGTCGCCCGGGACACCCTGTGGGCCGGTTTCCTGACCAGTGTGCAGTGTTCGCTGTTGGCGATTGTGTTGGGCACGCTGATCGGTCTGGTGGCCGGCCTGGTGCTGACCTATGGCCGGACCTGGATGCGCGCGCCGTTTCGCTTCTACGTCGACCTGATCCGCGGCACGCCTGTGTTCGTGCTGGTGCTGGCCTGCTTCTACATGGCCCCGGCCCTGGGCTGGCAGATCGGCGCGTTCCAGGCCGGCGTGCTGGGCTTGACGTTGTTTTGCGGCTCCCACGTGGCCGAGATCGTGCGCGGGGCCTTGCAGGCATTGCCCCGTGGGCAGATGGAGGCGAGCCAGGCCATCGGCCTGACGTTTTACCAGTCGCTGGGCTATGTGCTGTTGCCCCAGGCCTTGCGGCAAATCTTGCCGACCTGGGTCAATTCCTCCACCGAGATCGTCAAGGCCTCGACCCTGCTGTCGGTGATCGGCGTCGCCGAATTGCTGCTCAGCACCCAGCAGATCATCGCCCGGACCTTCATGACCCTGGAGTTTTACCTGTTCGCCGGGTTTCTCTTTTTCATTATCAATTACGCCATCGAATTGCTCGGACGGCACATTGAAAAGCGGGTGGCCTTGCCATGACTGATATTTCGACTCCTTCCAACACCCAACCGCTGTTGGACATTCGCGGCCTGCGCAAACAATACGGCCCGCTGGAAGTGCTCAAGGGCGTGGACCTGAGCATGCAGCGCGGCAACGTGGTCACGCTGATCGGTTCCAGCGGTTCGGGCAAGACCACGCTGCTGCGCTGCGTGAACATGCTCGAGGAATTCCAGGGCGGGCAGATCATGCTCGACGGCGAGTCCATCGGTTACGACGACATCGACGGCAAGCGTGTGCGCCATCCAGAAAAAGTCATCGCCCGGCATCGCGCCATGACCGGCATGGCCTTCCAGCAATTCAACCTGTTCCCGCATTTGACCGCGTTGCAGAACGTCACCCTGGGCCTGCTCAAGGTGAAAAAACTGCCCAAGGATGAAGCGGTGGCCCTGGCCGAGAAATGGCTGGAGCGGGTGGGCTTGTTGGAGCGGCGCGATCACTTTCCCGGCCAGTTGTCTGGCGGCCAGCAGCAGCGCGTGGCGATTGCCCGGGCGATTGCGATGAACCCCAGCCTGATGCTGTTCGACGAAGTCACGTCGGCCCTGGACCCGGAACTGGTCGGCGAGGTGCTGAACGTGATCAAGGGCCTGGCCGAAGACGGCATGACCATGCTGCTGGTGACCCACGAAATGCGCTTTGCCTTCGAGGTCTCCGACAAGATCGTGTTCATGAACCAGGGCCGCATCGAAGAGCAAGGGCCACCGAAGGAATTGTTCGAACGGCCACAGTCGCCACGCCTGGCGGAATTCCTCAAGAACACCCGTTTTTAATTTTATTCAGTAAGGAGAAACACCCATGAGCATTACGCGCTACGGCACCGGCAGCTCCGCAGGCGGCGGTCAGCCACGGCCATTCGCCCGCGCCGTGGAAGCCGATGGCTGGCTGCACGTGTCCGGCCAGGTGCCGGCGGTGAACGGCGAGATCATTGTCGGCGGGATCGTCGAGCAGACCCACCAGACCATGAAGAACCTGATCGCGATTCTCCAAGAGGCCGGTTACGACCTCAAGGACGTGGTGCGCTGCGGCGTGTGGTTGGATGACCCGCGGGATTTCTGGAGTTTCAACAAGGTGTTCAGCGAGTACTTCAGCCCGGAACACGCCCCGGCCCGGGCTTGTGTGCAGGCGAGCATGATGGTCGATTGCAAGGTCGAGATCGATTGTGTGGCCTACAAGAAAAAAGGGTGAACAGGATATTCTGGCGAATTCGCTTTTGTGGCGAAGGAGCTTGCTCCCGCTCGGCTGCGCAGCAGTCGCAAGAAATTGGGCCTGCTGCGCAGGCCAGCGGGAGCAAGCTCCCTCGCCACAATAAAGATACATGCGACTATGAGTGAAACTTCAGGAACCGAAGACATGACCGAAGACACCATCAAACGCCGGGCCCGGGGATTGGATAGGGCGTTCGATATCCTCGATTTCCTCAAGGAAATCGGCCAGCCGCTGCGCCCGAACGATATTGCCAGCGGCATTGGCAGCCCCAAGTCCACGGTCTATGAACTGGTGGCGTCGCTGCTGGAACGCCGCATCCTCGAGCCGGTGGGCAAGGACGGCCATGTCTACCTGGGCCGCCAGTTGTACTTTCTCGGGCAGGCACACCTGCGCCATTTCGACCTGAGCCGCGAGGCTGACCAGGCCTTGCAGGAGATCGTGCGCCAGACCCGGGAAACGGCGCAGATGTGCCTGCTCAACGGGCGCAAATACACCGTCGCGCTGATGAAGGAAGGCGAGCGGCATTTTCGCATTTCATCGGACATCGGGGAAAACGCGCCAATCCCGTGGACGGCGTCCGGGCGTCTGCTGCTGGCGCATTTGAGTGACCAGCAGATCGTCGACCTGATCGACCCTGACGATTTCATTTTGCCGGACGGCGATCGCCTGCCCCTGGAGCAATTCCTCAAGGAAATCCGCCAGGCCGGCATCGATGGGTTTTTCTCCTTCGACAGTGTCGCCGACACCTTCACCCACTGCTTTGCCGCACCGGTCAAAAACCCCGACGGCGTGGCCATCGCTACCCTGTGCATCGTCGCCCCACGGGCCGACGCCAAGAACAATTACGCCGACTACCGCCGGGTGCTGATCGAAAGCGCCAACAACCTGGCCCGGCGCATCAATGAATAGATAACCGCGGCTGCGAGCGGTCGCGTGCGAGGAGTACCAACATGTCTTCTGTCATTCCCAATGCTGGCGTAGAGAAGGGTGCGGCCACCGTCGGCGCTCATTTGCTCAAGGACGTCAGCCTGCCGGCACTGGTGTTGCACCGCGCGGCGCTGGAGCACAACATTCGCTGGATGCAAGCGTTCGTCACCGACAGCGGCGCCGAACTGGCCCCCCACGGCAAGACCAGCATGACCCCGGCGCTGTTTCGACGCCAGCTCGATGCCGGTGCCTGGGGCCTGACCCTCGCCACCGCCGTGCAGACCCGAGCCGCTTACGCCCATGGCGTGCGCCGGGTGTTGATGGCCAACCAATTGGTGGGCACGCCAAACATGGCGCTGATTGCCGATTTGCTGGCTGACCCGGCGTTCGAATTCCATTGCATGGTTGATCATCCGGACAACGTCGCGGACCTGGGGGCGTTCT
Source organism: Pseudomonas sp. 3JA (assembly GCF_036961705.1). NCBI lineage: Bacteria > Pseudomonadati > Pseudomonadota > Gammaproteobacteria > Pseudomonadales > Pseudomonadaceae > Pseudomonas > Pseudomonas sp. 3JA. Next base: position 240,208 of record NZ_JBAMDJ010000002.1, on the reverse strand, counting down.
TCGCCTCGCGCGGTATGAAGCTGAACGTGATGATCGAGTACGGCGTGGTCGGCGGTCGTTGTGGCTGCCGGACCGAAGCCGAGGTGTTGGCCCTGGCCGAGGCGATTGGCAGTCAACCGGCGTTGGCGTTGACCGGCATCGAAGGCTACGAAGGGGTGATCCACGGTGACCACTCCATCAGTGGCATTCGTGCGTTCGCAGCGTCCCTGGTGCGGTTGGCGGTGCAGTTGCAGGACAACGGCGCGTTCGCCATCGACAAACCGATCATCACCGCCTCGGGGTCGGCCTGGTATGACCTGATCGCCGAATCCTTCGAGGCCCAGAATGCCCATGGGCGTTTCCTCAGCGTGCTGCGTCCCGGCAGTTACGTGGCCCATGACCACGGCATCTACAAAGAAGCCCAGTGCTGCGTGCTGGAGCGGCGCAGCGATTTGCACGAAGGCCTGCGCCCGGCGCTGGAAGTCTGGGCCCATGTGCAATCGCTGCCGGAGCCGGGCTTCGCGGTGATCGCTCTGGGCAAGCGCGACGTGGCCTACGACGCCGGATTACCGGTGCCGCTCAAGCGCTACACGCCCGGATCGGATTCGGTGACGGGTGACGATGTCAGCGGTTGCAAGGTGACGGCGGTGATGGACCAGCATGCGTTCATGAATGTGGCGGCAGGGGTTGAGCTGCGTGTGGGCGACATCATTTCGTTTGGCACTTCACACCCGTGCCTGACGTTCGACAAGTGGCGGGTGGGATGCCTGGTGGATGAGCAATTGCGGGTGATCGAGAGCATGGAGACTTGTTTCTAAGGCTTGAGATCGAGTCGCGGCTATCGCGAGCAAGCCCGCTCCCACACTGGATTATTGTGAATACAGAATCTGTGATCTCCCTGTGGGGGGGCTTGCTCGCGATAGCGGCCTGCCAGACACCGCTGAATGATCAGGATCATCCATGAGCAACCCCAAACCCCGCATCGCCCTGATCGGCGAATGCATGATCGAACTGCAACAACGCGCCGATGGCAGCCTGCTGCAAAGCTTCGGCGGCGATACCCTGAACACCGCGGTGTACCTGGCCCGCGCCTTGGGCGACAGGGGCACGGTGGATTACGTCACGGCCCTGGGCGATGACAGTTTCAGCGATGCCATGTGTGAAAACTGGGCCGCCGAGAACATCGGGCTGCAACGGGTCCAGCGCTTGCCTGGACGCCTGCCGGGTTTGTATTGCATCCAGACTGACGCGGCGGGGGAGCGGCGATTCCTGTACTGGCGCAACGAGGCGGCGGTGCGCGATTGTTTTACCACCCCGGCCGCCGGGCCGATCCTGGCCGCGTTGCTGGATTACGAGGTGCTGTATTTCAGCGGCGTCACCCTGGCGGTGCTCGGCGAGCAGGGGCGTGGCAAACTCATCGAAACCCTGGTCGAAGCGCGTCGGCGCGGGGCGCTGGTGGTGTTCGACAATAACTTCCGGCCCCGGCTCTGGGCCTCGATCGAAGCGGCGCGGGTGGCGTATCGCAGCGTCTTGCCCTATGTGGAACTGGCGCTGCTGACCGTAGAGGACGAGCAGGCATTGTTCGGTCATGCCGACAGCGAAGCGGTGTTCGCCGCCTATGCGCAGCTTGGTACCCCCGAGGTGGTACTCAAGCGCGGTGCCGAGGCCTGCTTGATTCGTTGCGACGGCCAGTCCTATGAAGTTCCTGCCTTGCGGGTCGAGCGCGTTGTGGACACCACGGCGGCGGGGGACTCCTTCAGTGCTGCGTACCTGGCGAGTCGTTTGCTGGGCGGCAGCCCGGTGGAGGCGGCCGAGGCAGGGCACCTGTTGGCGAGCCGGGTGATCCAGGTGCCGGGGGCGTTGATGCCCAAGGACTGACGGCACAAAGGTTGGCTTTCCCTGTGGCGAGGGAGCTTGCTCCCGCTGGCCTGCGAAGCAGGCCCAATAAGCGATTGGCGGCTACTGCGCAGCCGGGCGGGAGCAAGCTCCCTCACCACAGGGACGGTGTTGGCAACACACCATCGTTTCAATCCCGGTAGAACACCTGCACGAGGTGATACCCGAACTTGCTCTTGATCGGCCCGTGCACCACCCGCAGCGGTTTCTTGAAAATCACCGCATCGATCACGCCGACCATCTGCCCCGGCCTTACCTCACCCAAATCGCCGCCGCGTTTGCCCGAAGGGCAGGTGGAGTATTTCTTGGCCAGCACATCGAAGGCTTCGCCCTTGGCGATGCGTTGCTTGAGCTGTTCGGCTTCTTCGGCGGTTTTCACCAGGATATGGCGGGCTTGGGCTTTCATTGCTGCGGTGACCTGAACGGTGCGACGGGGCGGCGATTATGCCTCAAGTCAGTTGCCATGGTTGATCATCGTCCGGATCTTGTTGGCCAGCAGATCCAGGGTGAACGGCTTGGCGACCATGTCCATGCCTTGTTCGAGGAACCCCTGGCGTTCGGCGGCTTTCTGCGCGTAACCGGTCATGAACAGCACTTTCAGCCCCGGGCGGTGCTGGCGGGCGATTTCCGCCAGTTGCCGGCCATTCATGCCCGGTAGCCCGACGTCGGTCACCAGCAGGTCGATGCGCTGGTCCGATTCCAGCATGGGCAGGGCCGTCATGGCGTCCCGTGCTTCCAGGGCGGTGTAGCCCAAGGCTTGCAACAGGTCGAGCACCAGCATGCGCACGGCGGGTTCATCCTCCACCAGCAACACGGTCTCCCCGGCGATGGCCGGCGGTACGACGACCGTCTCTGGCGTCTCGGGTGGTTGGGCCGACGAAGCGTGCAAGCGCGGCAGGTACAGCTGCACCCGCGTACCTTGGCCCGGCACACTGTCCAGGTTGAGGTGTCCACCCGACTGCTGGGCAAAGCCGTAGATCATCGACAAGCCCAGGCCGGTGCCTTGGCCGATAGGCTTGGTGGTGAAGAACGGATCGAAAGCCTTGGCCAGCACTGCGGGGGTCATGCCGCTGCCGTTGTCACTGACGGCGATCATCACGTAATCCCCGGCCTTGACCGGCTCCAGGGTGTTGATGTCCGTACCGTCGAGATAGACATTAGCGGTTTCGATGATCAATTCGCCGCCCTCGGGCATGGCATCGCGGGCGTTGATCACCAGGTTGAGCAGGGCGTTTTCCAACTGGCTGGCGTCGGTGTTGACCAGCCACAGCTCGCTGGCCAGTTGCAGCCGCAGCACGATGTGATCGCCGGTGGTACGGCTCAGCAGGTCTTCGAGCGAATGCACCAGGTCATTGGCGTCCAGCGGTTTGCGGTCCAGGGACTGGCGCCGGGAAAAAGCCAGCAGCCGATGGGTCAGGGCCGCCGCGCGGTTGGCCGAGGAAACCGCCGCTTCGGTGAAGCGCCCGATCTCGGCGGCGCGGCCGGCGGCGATGTAGCGTTGCATCAGGTCGAGGCTGCCGAGGATGCCGGTGAGCATGTTGTTGAAGTCATGGGCAATGCCGCCCGTGAGCTGGCCGACGGCTTCCATTTTCTGCGCATGGCGCAAGGCTTCTTCGGCGCGCTCGCGTTCGAACATCTCGCTTTGCAGACGGTGATTGGCTTCGGCTAGTTGCTGGGTACGGGCGATGACGCGTTCTTCCAGTGTTTCGTTGAGGTTGCGCAGGGCCTCCTCGGTTTTTCGGCTCTCGGTTTCGTCGATCACGAAGATGTAGAAACCGTTCACCGCACCGTCCGCGCCATGGCGAGGCAGGTAGTTGATCAGCGAATGGCGCGGGCGCCCGTCGCGATGGTCCATCTGCACGGTGAAGCTGCACGGCTTGCCGGCCAGGGCATCGGCGATCTGCTGGGCGCGGGCGGCATAGGCCTCTTCGCCGAGCACTTCACGGATGGTCTTGCCGTAGAGCTCCTGCGGGGTCAGGCCGTACCAGTCCAGGTAAGCGCTATTGTTCAGACGGAAACGCTCTTCGCGGTCCACGTAACTGATGAGGATCGGCATGGCGTTGATGATCAGCTGCAGCTCGGTCTGGCTCTGGCGCAGGGCTTGTTCGGTGCGCTTGCGTTCGGTCAGGTCCAGCGCCGCGCCAAGAAAACGCTTGGGTCGGCCGTGGCGATCCTTGTAGCAACGCCCACGCACGTACACCCAGCGCAACTCATCGTCGGGCTGCAGCAGTCGGTACTCCTCGGCGTATTCGGTGCCATGGGTGATGCAGTGCTTGATGCTGCGGGCAACCATCGCCCGGTCCTCGGGGTGCACGCCTTCGAGGTAGGCACTGATAGGCAACTGGCGTGACAGGCTGGGGTCGACGCCATGCAACAGGGCGAAGTGTGCATCGGCAATAAAGCGGTCTTCGCTGATGTCCCAATCCCAGGTGCCCAGCGCATCGGCGGCGGCCAGGGCCAATTGCAGGCGTTCTTCGCTTTCGTGCTGGGCCTTGAGGCTGGCCTCGGAGCGGCGTTCGAACTCCATGGCCAGGCGGCGGCGTTCGCTGGTCTCGATGGCGGTGACCAGGATGCCGGCGACGCTGTTGCTTTCGTCACGCACCGGGCTGTAGGTCAGGTCCAGCCAGACATCACAGAGACGGCCGGCGAAGGGTACGCGCCATTGCTGGTCGCGGCAGGAGTGTGTCTGGCCTTGCAACACCCGGTGATAAATCCCTTCGGTCGAGCTCTTGAGTTCGGGCCATGCTGTATGGGTCGGTTGGCCGAATGCCCGGGGGTGCTTGTCACCGGCCAGTCGGCCGAAGGCGTCGTTGTAGAGATGGGACAGCTGCGGTCCCCACAGCAGGGCCATCGCCATGGGCGAATGGAGCATGATGTCCACGGCGGTGCGCAGGCTCTGGGGCCAGTTCTGGGCAGCGCCCAGCGGGGTCAGGGCCCAGTCCACCTGGCTGATCAGGCGCTGTATATCGCTGCCGGCGGGTGTCGCGTGCATCAGGCGACCCCTGGCTGTCGTGTCTGTACCACGGCGTCTACTATCCTTTGAGGAACGTAAGTGCAGGTGGGTCTGAAGAGGTTCATGTTCGGCTCAGCTTGTTTCATTGGTGTCTCGCGGAAGTTTCAGTCCATGGAAATCGATCCGTTGTTGCGAATCCTGGCGAGCCAGAATGGTTCCGACCTTTACATGTCCACGGGGGCGCCGCCGTGCGCGCGTTTCGAGGGGGTGCTCAAACCCTTGGGTAACGAGGCGTTCAAGGTCGGCGACATTGCCAGGCTCGCCGGGTCTCTGATGGACGCCGAACAGCGCCTTGAGTTCGATCGGGAGTTGGAAATGAATCTGGCGATCTCCCTGGCCGGCGTCGGGCGGTTCCGGGTCAATATCTTCAAGCAGCGCAATGACGTGTCCATGGTGATTCGCAACGTCAAGCTGGACATCCCGCGCTTCGAAGACCTGAAACTGCCTCGAGTGCTTTTAGACACCATCATGCAGAAACAGGGGTTGATGCTGTTCGTCGGTGCGACAGGCTCGGGCAAGTCGACCTCCCTGGCGGCGCTGATCGATTACCGCAATCGCAACAGCAGCGGCCACATCATCACCATCGAGGACCCGGTGGAGTATATCCATCGGCACAAGAAATCCATCATCAATCAACGGGAAGTCGGTGTCGACACCCGCAGTTTTCATGCGGCCCTGAAAAACACGCTGCGTCAGGCGCCGGACGTGGTGCTGATCGGCGAAATCCGTGATCGGGAAACCATGGAGCATGCCTTGGCCTTCGCCGACACCGGGCACCTGGTGATTTCCACCTTGCATGCCCATAACGCCAACCAGGCCCTGGATCGGGTGATCAATTTCTTCCCGGAAGAGCGCCGGCCGCAGTTGTTGAACGACCTGGGTAACAACCTCAAGGCGTTCGTTTCCCAACGCCTGGTGCGCACCCGCACCGGCCAGCGGCGGGCGGCGGTGGAGGTCATGCTGGGTTCGCCGACGGTGGCCGACCTGATCCGGCGCAACGAGCTCGGCGAGCTCAAGGGCATCATGGAGAAGTCAGAGGAGCTGGGGATGCAAACCTTTGATCACGCGCTGTTCAACCTGGTGGTCGAAGGCGCCATCGATGAGGAAGAAGCGCTGAAAAATGCCGACTCGGCGAACAACCTGCGGTTGCGGTTGAAATTGCATACCGAGTCGGGCACGGTGCCACCGGTCGATCCGGCGGCGGGTGAGTGGGGGCTTATGGACTGATCGTGTCGGGGACCGCCCCTTGCCACAAAACTGCCTGTTGCGCTCAGTCGGCAAGCTCCGGCCGATCCCGAAACTGCTCCAACGCCTCGGGGTTGGCCAGGGCATCGGTGTTCTTCACCGCCTCGCCATGCACCACGTTGCGCACCGCCAACTCCACCACCTTGCCGCTGATGGTTCGTGGAATATCACTGACCGCGAGGATCTTCGCCGGCACATGACGCGGTGTGGTGTTGGCCCGGATGACCTGGCGGATCTGTTGCGCCAAGGCTTCATCCAGCGTCACGCCATCGCGCAGGCGCACGAACAGCACCACCCTGACATCGCCCTGCCATCGCTGGCCGATGGCGACGCAGTCCAGCACTTGCTCGACTTTTTCCACCTGCCGATAGATTTCCGCCGTGCCGATGCGCACGCCGCCTGGGTTGAGCACGGCATCGGAGCGGCCATGGATCAGGAAACCGCCCTGGGGCAGTTCTTCGGCGTAGTCGCCTTGGGCCCACACGCCGGGAAACTGGGCGAAGTAGGAGGCGCGAAGCTTTTCCTGCCGAGGGTCGTTCCACAAACCAATGGGCATCGCCGGGAAATGCCGGGTGCACACCAACTCACCTTTTTCACCGATGACCGGATTGCCGGCCTCGTTCCAGACCTGCACGGCCATGCCCAGGCTCTTGCCCTGCATTTCGCCCCGGCGCACCGGTGACAGCGGGTTGCCGTTGACGAAGCAGGACACAATGTCGGTGCCGCCGGACATCGAGGCCAGGCAGACATCGGCCTTGATGTCGCGGTACACATAATCGTAGCTATGGGGCGCCAGTGCCGAACCGGTGGAGAGCAGGGTTTGCAGGCTGTCCAAACGGTGCGTCTGGCGGGGCTTGAGGCCCTCGCTTTCCAAGGCGGCTAGGAACTTGGGGCTGGTGCCGAATACGCTGATGTGCTGTTGGTCGATCAGGTCCAGCAAGCGCTCGGGACCGGGGTGGAACGGCGAACCATCGTAGAGCACCACCGTGCTGCCCACGGCGAGGGCCGACACCAGCCAGTTCCACATCATCCAGCCGCAGGTGGTGTAGTAGAACAGCCGATCCTCGGGCCCGAGGTCGACGTGCAGGCCATGTTCCTTGACGTGTTGCAGCAGCACGCCCCCGGTGCCATGGACGATGCATTTCGGCACGCCGGTCGTGCCGCTGGAATACAGGATGTACAGCGGGTGGTCGAAGGGCACGCTGACGAACGCCGGTTCGCCACCGCTTTGATAAAACTCGTTCCACAACGCGACAGCGGCCGGGGTCTTGAAGTCCTCGACGCGGGCGTCAGGCAGGGCATAAGGCAGTACGATCAATTGCTGCAATGACGGCAAACGTTCAAGGATTTCGTTGACCTTGGTTCGCTGGTCGATGACCTTGCCCGCGTAGCGATAACCGGCGCAGGTGATCAGCACCTTGGGTTCGATCTGGCCGAACCGGTCGATGACCCCTTGGGTGCCGAAGTCCGGTGACGAGCACGACCAGATGGCCCCCAGGCTGGTGGTGGCGAGCATGCCGACCAGGGTCTGCCAGGTGTTGGGCATGCACGCGGCCACCCGGTCGCCCTGGCTGACGCCAGCGGCTTGCAGGCTTTTTTGCAGGCCAGCGACATGGGCGGCGAGTTCGGCCCAGGTCAGTCGTTCCTGGCTGCCGTTTTCGTCGAGCGCCACCACCGCGACGGCATCATCGCGGCGGCGTAGCAGGTGCTCGGCGAAGTTCAGGGTGGCGCCAGGGAACCACTGGGCGCTGGGCATTTGCGCACCCTCCACCAGTACCGCGTCGGGCGCTTGGTGAAAGCGAATCTCGAAAAAATCGACAATGGCCTGCCAGAAGGCTTCGCGCTGGTCGATGCTCCAGGCATGCAGGGCCGGGTAGTCGTGCAGTTGCTGGTGATGTCGCGCGTTGACGAACTGGCGAAAGGCGTTCATGCGCGACTGGGCGATGCGTTCGGGGCTGGGTTGCCAGAGGATGTCGGACATGGGGTGCCTCTTGTTTTTTCGGGCTTATAAACATTGCAGCACAAGGCGTTATTTATGGCGAGAACCGCTTCTGTGGCGAGGGAGCTTGCTCCCGCTCGGTTGCGTAGCGGCCGCCTAATGGGCCTGCTGCGCAGTCCAGCGGGAGCAAGCTCCCTCGCCACAAAACCGCGTTTGCCAGAGGATTGTGGGGTTATTGAGCCAGCCACCCACCATCAATATTCCACGCCGCGCCGCGTACCTGGCTGCCGGCTTCGCTGCACAGGAACAACACCAGTTCCCCCAGTTGCGGCGGGGTGACGAATTCCAGGGACGGCTGTTTCTCGGCCAACAGGTCATGCTGGGCCTGTTGCGGATCGACGCCGGCGGCAATGCGATCATCGATTTGCTTTTGCACCAGTGGCGTCAGCACCCAGCCCGGGCAGATGGCGTTGCAGGTCACGTTGCTGGTGGCGGTTTCCAGGCCAACCACCTTGGTCAGGCCAATCACCCCATGCTTGGCCGCGACATACGCCGCCTTGCCCACCGAGCCGACCTGGCCATGCACCGAGGCGACGTTGATGATCCGCCCCCAGCCTTTGGCGCGCATGCCCGGCAGGCTCAGGCGGGTGGCGTGGAACACCGAGGACAGGTTGATGGCGATGATCGAGTCCCAGCGCTCCACGGGGAAATCTTCCACGGCGGCCACGTGCTGGATCCCGGCGTTGTTCACCAGAATGTCAACGCCGCCGAACTCGCGCTCGGCGTAGGCGAGCATGTCGGCGATCTGCGCCGGGTCGCTGACATCGGCCGGATGATGACCGACCTTGCCGCCGAACTGTTTCACCTCGGCGATCACCGCCGAAGCATCGCCAAAGCCGTTGAGGATCAGGTGGGCGCCGGCCTTGGCCAGGCTCAGGGCGATGCCCAGGCCGATGCCGCTGGTAGAGCCGGTGACCAGGGCGGTCTTGCCCGAAAGAGTGGTTGTCATACGAACCTCACACAATGCCAGTGGCGTAGAACACACCGATCACGAAGAACACCGCGAGGGTCTTGATCAGCGTAATGCAGAAAATGTCTTTGTAGGCTTCGCGGTGGGTCAGCCCGGTCACCGCCAGCAGAGTAATCACCGCGCCGTTGTGGGGCAGGGTGTCCATGCCGCCGCTGGCCATGGCGGCCACCCGGTGCAGCACTTCCAGGGGAATGTTGGCGGCGTGGGCGGCGCTGATGAAACTTTCCGACATCGCCGCCAAAGCGATGCTCATGCCGCCCGAGGCGGAACCGGTGATGCCCGCCAGCAGCGTGACCGTCACCGCTTCGTTGACCAGTGGGTTGGGAATGCTCTTGAGCCAGTCGGCCAGTACCAGGAAGCCTGGCAAGGAGGCGATGACCGCGCCGAAACCGTATTCCGAAGCGGTGTTCATTGCCGCCAGCAATGCACCGCCCACGGCGCTCTTGCTGCCTTCGGCCAGCTTGCTGCGAATGGCCCGGAAGCCGAACAGCAGGACCATGATGATGCCCACCAGCAACGCCGCCTGCACTGCCCAGATCGCGGTGAGCTTGGCGATGTCGCTGGTCACTGGCGTCGCCATGCCCGGCAGCGCCAGGCTGTGGGTCTTGCCGTACCACTGTGGGATCCATTGGGTGAACAGCAGGTTCATGATGCCCACCGCCAGCAGTGGCGAAACGGCGATCCAGGGGTTGGGCAGCTTGATGTCTTCGGCGGTTTCCGGTTCGTTGCGCAGTTCGGTGCCGTAACCTTCGCCCACACGCTGGGCCTTGTTGCGCTGGCGCTGCAGGAACAGCATGCCGAGGCTGAATACGAAGAGCGTACCGATCACACCCAGCCAAGGTGCGGCCCAGGCGGTGGTGTTGAAGAACGTGCTGGGGATGATGTTCTGGATCTGCGGCGTGCCGGGCAGGGCGTCCATGGTGAACGAGAACGCGCCGAGGGCGATGGTGGCCGGGATCAAGCGCTTGGGAATATTGCTCTGGCGGAACATCTCGGCGGCGAACGGGTAGACCGCGAACACCACCACGAACAGCGACACGCCGCCATAGGTGAGCAAGGCGCAGACCAGCACGATCACCAGCATGGCCTGGCGCGTCCCCAGCAGACGAATCGCCGCGGCGACGATGGAGCGGGAGAACCCCGACAGCTCGATCAGCTTGCCAAACACCGCGCCGAGCAGGAACACCGGGAAATACAGTTTGATGAAGCCGACCATTTTCTCCATGAACACCCCGGTGAATGCGGGGGCGACGGCAGACGGGTCGGTGAGCAGGACGGCACCGAGGGCGGCGATGGGGGCAAAGAGGATAACGCTGTAGCCACGGTAGGCGGCGACCATCAGCAGCGCGAGGGCTGCCAAGGCAATGATCACACTCATGGTGTGTCTCCTGGATTGTTATTGTTGTGATGAAGCCGTGAGGAGGGCGTTAGCGAGTTTTGTGCCAGGTATGTAACTGACTGAAATATAAGGAAATTAATTGAGGTTGTAGGGCGCGAATGAGAGGTATGTCTCTGTTTTGAGAATTTTGTGGAGTGTGCAGGCCTCATCGCGAGCAAGCTCGCTCCCACAGTTGACCGCGTGCTTCAGAAGAACTCCTATCCCTGTGGGAGCGAGCTTGCTCGCGATGAGTGCAAAGCGCTCCAAAACCACAAGTCTATATTTTGAGAATGAAGTCTCTCTATTGAGACTCTGCAATCCCCAGAGCCACCATCTTCTTGTACAACGTCGACCTCCCCAACCCCAACCGCTCGGCCGCTTCCACCACCTTGCCCCCGCATTGCGCGAGGGTGGTTTCGATCAACTGTCGGTCGAAGCGTGCCCGGGCCTGGCTGAAAGTTTCTTGCGGCAACGGTTCCAGGCTCGGACTCGCCGGGCGGGTTACCGGTATGAACGTGCCGATGGCCGTGCGGATGTCCGCCGCCGTGAGCATCAGGTCGTCGCTGAGCAACGCGGCGCGTTCCAGCACGTTGCGCAGTTCGCGGATGTTGCCCGGCCAGGCGTGTTGGCGTAGCAGGGCGAGGGCGGTGGGGTTCAGTTCGTGCTGGCTGCGCAACTCTTCCAGGATCGCTTCGCTCAGGGCCGGCAAATCATCCAGGCGTTCACGCAAGGGCGGAACGTGGATCGGCAGCACGTTGAGGCGGTAATACAGGTCGGCGCGAAACTCTCCGCGCTTGATCGCCGCCTCCAGGTCCATGGAGGTGGCGGCGATCACCCGCACGTCGCTTTGCAGCACCTCGTTGGAACCCACCGGTTCGTATTCCTTTTCCTGAAGCACCCGCAGCAGCTTGCTTTGCAGCGGCAGCGGCATGTCGCCGATCTCGTCGAGGAAAAGCGTACCGCCCTGGGCGATCTGCAGTTTACCGGCGCGGCCCTTGCGGTCGGCCCCGGTAAACGCCCCTGGCGCGGTGCCGAAGAATTCGGCTTCCAGCAGCGATTCAGGAATCGCCGCGCTGTTGATGCTGACGAACGCCTTGTGCGCCCGCGGCGAAGCACTGTGGATGGCCTGGGCCAGCAGTTCCTTGCCGGTGCCGGTTTCGCCGAGCAGCAGCACCGGCGAATCGGCGCTGGCGCTGCGCCGGGCACGACGCTTGACCTCAAGGCCGGCGTTGCTGGTGCCAATGAAATGGGCAAAGTTGTACTTGGTCTGCCGCGCCCGCAGCAGCGAGCGGGTGGAGGCCAGCTCTTCCTGCATGCTCAGGTAGCGCTTGAGCATCGGCGACAGGCTGCGCAACTCATCGAACAAGGCAAAGCCGATGGCACCGATCACCGCACCCGCGCTGTCGTGGATCGGTAGGCGCATCACCACCAGGGGTTCCTTGGGCGTGTCCTGCATGTCCAGCAGGATCGGGCGCCCGGTGCGCACAACCTCGCGCAACAGGCTGCCGGGAATCACGCTTTCGCACGCCCGGCCAATCGCCTCCTGCGCCGAGTTCAGGCCGAAACGCCGGGCGTAGCGTTCGTTCATCCAGACGATGTTCGCATCACGGTCGACAATCACTGTGCCTTCGCTGGACTGCTCGATGATCTCGAACAACGAACGGATCGCCAGCGTGCGCACGCGCTTGTAATCCTTGAGGCTTTCGGTGGGGTTCATCGGGCATTTCCAGGGAGAGGGGGTTTGTCGTCGCCACCGTGCGCGGCGATGAACATGGCGACGGCCGACCGGCAATAGGATTCGATTTCGTTGTCGTCCTCTGCTCTGGCCTCATCGAAGCGCGCGATTATCAGGAGATCGGATCCTTTGAAAAGCGCGGCAAACAAGCGGGCGGATCCCAGGGGGTCGGGCACGTTCAGAACCGCCTTCGCGTGCAACTGACGCAACAGGGCCTCAATCTGGGCGATGACATAGGCGGGGCCGGCTTCGTATTGGCGCTTGCTTAACGACTTTTGATTGGTCTTGTCGGCCATGATCATGGCTTCGACACTGCGCACGTCCGCGCTCAACAAGGTGCGAAGCAGGGATGTTCCCACCGCCATGAGCTGATCTGCCGCCGAACCTCCGACGCCTTCAATAAGGGCCTGCGGTGCAAATTGATGGCAGTGGGCCGCGATGGCCGCACTGAACAGCGCCTCCTTGTTCTCGAAGTGCCGATAGATGCTGAGCTTGGAGATCTTCGCCCGCTGGGCGACCTTGTCCATGGTCGTCGCTTGAAAACCCAACTCCACAAAAAGTTCGCCCGCAGCGTCGACTATAGTTTGGCCAAGCGCCTCGTTGGCGGGCCGGCCGCGACGGGCCTGGCTGTTTTCGGTCATAAAAATTCCAGTACTTGACAGTATTCTAATTCTTGAATTATGGTACTTCAAAGTATCTTAAAGTACAAACCAATCTCTTCCCTCCACAGTACGGAGCCCATCAACATGAATGACGTCATCATCATCGGCGGCAGCTTTGCCGGGCTTGCCGCCGCCCTGCAGCTCGGCCGTGCCCGCCGCAAGGTCACCGTTCTCGATACCGGCCTGCCGCGCAATCGCTTCGCCGACCACTCCCATGGCCTGCTCGGCCACGACCACAAGCCACCGCTGGAGATCCTGGCCGAGGCGCGGCAGCAGTTGGCACGCTATCCCACGATCCAGCTGGTCAATGCCCGGGCCGAGAGCATCTCCGGCGCCATCGACGATTTCTCCGTCCTCACGAGCGAGGGCAAAACCCTCAGGGCGCGCCGTCTGATCCTGAGCTATGGCGTCGTCGACCAGATGCCTGAACTTTCCGGCTTTGCCGAAGGCTGGGGCTCCTCCATCGTGCCTTGCCCCTATTGCGACGGCTTTGAAGTTGCCGGTCGGCATTGGGGCCTCGTCTGGTCCGGCCCAATGTCGCACAACTACGTCAGGCTGTACCACGATTGGACTGACACGTTGACGGTCTTCGCCAATGGTCACGACATTTCACCCGATATCCGGGCCGATCTGGCGCGCCGTGGCATCCCTGTCGTCGATGGCCGGGTCACCGAAATCGACCATGACGAGAGCCATAACGCCACCGTCAGGCTCGACGCCGGCCCCTCTGTCGCGGTCGACATCCTGTTCGCGCATCCGCGCAACAAGCCGTCCGCACGCCTGCATGAATCGCTGGGTCTCGCCACGGTCGATACGCCCCAGGGCATTGTCCTCAAGGTCGACGAGCGCCGCGAAACCAGCGTGCCCGGCATCTACGCCGCCGGCGACCTCGCCAACCCCGCAATGCCCTCGGTCACCACAGCATCATGGCAAGGCGCGACGGCGGGCATCTCCGCCCAGCAGTCGATGCTGGTTTGAGAGCAAGCGGCATCGATCACGCCAATTTCAATTTCACAACAGAAGCGAGTGCCACCATGGAAGTCCTGAAGAAATTCAAGCCGCTAGACGATAAATTCCCGCTTGAGCGCCAACTCGGCATCTCGGCCGCGCCAATCGTACTTATCAACATATTCACGGTCGGTTCCGCCGACGAAGCGGGCTTCCTGGACGCCTTCAAGGCGGCAGGCGAAACCCTGAAGAAGCAGCCGGGCTTCATCTCCACCCAATTGCACCGAGCGATCGGTGACAGCCCGACGTTCCTGAACTATGTGGTGTGGGAGTCCACCGAGACGCTGCGCGATGCCTTCGCTCGTCCCGAATTCGTCGCGAAGGTTTCGGCCTATCCGCCATCCGTCGTCGCCACCCCGCATTTGTTCCAGAAGGTTGCCGTCCCCGGCTTTTGCACGGCCTGACTCCAGAAATATGGCAAGGCGCGATGGTGGATACCTTCTCCCAGCAGTCGATGCCGGCTTGAGAGCACAGATTGGAGATGAGCATGAAGGCGCACATGTCCAAGACCAGAAAAACCGAAGCCAGCATCAGCATTCTCGCCCGACCACTCTTGAAAAAAGGCTGAAACACATGGAGTTCGAACACGTCACTTTCGACCTGCCACACGGCACCTTTCATGCGCTGAAGGGGGGGGATCCCGATGGTCAACCGACGATCGTCTTGCACGGTTTCCCGGATCATCCGCCGACCGCGAAGCCCTTCCTTGCTGAGCTCGGCCGCCGTGGCCGTCACGTCATCGCACCCTGGCTTCGCGGTTACTCACCGTCCCCGACCGCGGGTCCGTTCGACTTCGCAGCCCTCACCGGCGACGTGCTCGCGCTGATCGACCGCTGGTCTCCGGGGCGAGCCGTGGAGTTGATTGGTCACGACTGGGGCGCCCTGATCACCTATGACGCCTGCGTCACCGCGCCGGAGCGGATCGAACGCGCGGTCGCGCTCGCAATCCCTCATCCACTCACGTTCATGAGCCGGCTGACGCACCCCGCTCAACTGCGCCGGAGCTCGTACATGGGGCTCTTTCAACTGCCTGGAAGCGGCTGGATCGCCACCGCCCGCGATCTTGCCTTCATCGACCGCCTCTGGCGTCAGTGGTCGCCCGGCTTCTCGCTCGATCCCGCTCTCAAGGCAGAGCTACACGAGCATCTGCGCAAGAGCATGCCCGCGCCCTTAAAGTATTACCGGGCGATGCTGCGCCCCGGCATGATTGGTGCGACGCGCCGCATGTCTCAGCCGATCACGGTGCCCCTGTTGCAGCTTCACGGTGCCAACGACGGCTGCATCCTCCCCGCGCAGGTCGACGACCGACATCGGTTCGCCGCCCCGCACACGATGGAGGTCGTCCCCGGCGTCGGTCACTTCCTGCACATCGAGGCCCCTGAGGTGATCGCGGAGCGGATCGCGGCATGGGCCAGGTAGCGTCCTTTCCTTGCCTCGATCAAAGGGTAGCTGGTTAAGAACGAATCAAAACGAGGAGATGTCATGACAGAGCAAAAAGCCTATCAGGTCGCCGACTGGAATGGCCAAAGCGGTGAGTACTGGGCCGCCAACCAGGCCCGGCTCGACGCCATGTTTGCGGTATTCGGCCAGGCCGCGATCGAAGCCGCCGCGCCCACCATGGGCGAACGCGTGCTGGACGTCGGCTGCGGCGCGGGCGCGTCGAGTCTGGAACTGGCTGGCCGCGTCGGTGCGGGCGGCCATGTGCTGGGTGTGGACATATCCGAACCGCTGATCGGCCGAGCGCGCGCACTGGCGCCACAGGATACGCCGGCCCAGTTCCAGGTAGCCGACGCCAGCAGCGCCGAGCTGCCCGAGGGCGCGTTCGACATCCTGTTTTCGCGCTTCGGAGTCATGTTCTTCGACGATCCGACAGGGGCCTTCACCCATATGCGACGCGCGCTCCGGTCGGGCGGGCGGGTC
Source organism: Pseudomonas sp. 3JA (assembly GCF_036961705.1). NCBI lineage: Bacteria > Pseudomonadati > Pseudomonadota > Gammaproteobacteria > Pseudomonadales > Pseudomonadaceae > Pseudomonas > Pseudomonas sp. 3JA. The sequence goes on along the minus strand of NZ_JBAMDJ010000002.1, from coordinate 224,403 downwards.
GCTTTCGTCTGCTGGCGCGGCGTGGCCGAGAACGATTGGCTACGCCTGCCGATGGGCGCGATCAAGGACATCGTCCCGCTACCCGCGCCGCCCGGTCCCGAAGCACCCGGTCCGTTCTCGTTCGGCGACCGTGGGCGGGTGACACGCATCCTGACGGCGGCCGGCTTCACCGATATCGCTATCACGCCCTTCGATGCTTCTATCCCGTTCGGCGAGGGCGGGACGCGGGACGCGGCGATCGACGACGCGGTGAAGATGGCGTTCGAGGGCGGCCCATTGTCGCTTGTGTTGGCTGATCAGTCCGACGACATCCGCGCCCGCGCCTGGGCCGCGGTTCGTGCCGCCTTCGCGGGCCTCCCTGGTGAGCGGTCGGTGATGATCGACGGCGCGGCGTGGATCGTCACGGCACGCAATCCTGCAAGCTGACAGGATTACCCGGGATGCGCCGCCGCCAACAGCTCCTTGGTATAGGGATGCTGGGGCGAATCGAACACGTCATGACTGGCGCCTTGCTCGACCACCTTGCCGTCCTTGATCACGATCATGTCGTGGGCCAGGGCGCGGACCACCGCCAGGTCGTGGCTGATGAACAGGTAGGTCAAGTCGTACTTCTGTTGGAGCTGACGGAGCAGGGCGACGACTTGTTTCTGCACGGTGCGGTCCAGTGCCGAGGTGGGTTCGTCCAGCAAAATCAACGCAGGCTTGAGCACCAGGGCCCGGGCAATGGCGATGCGCTGGCGCTGGCCGCCGGAGAACTCGTGGGGGTAGCGATGACGGGTCGAAGGGTCGAGGCCGACCTCCTTGAGGGCCTGGATCACTCGGGCTTCACACTGTTCGGGGCTGGAAGGCTGGTGGACCTCCAGGCCCTCGCTGATGATCTGCTGCACTGACATGCGCGGGCTGAGGCTGCCGAACGGGTCCTGGAACACCACCTGCATCTGCTTGCGCCACGGTCGCAGGGCTTTTTGCGACAGATGATCGAGGGTCTGGCCCTGGAAGCGGATGCTGCCTTCGGACTCGATCAGGCGCAGGATCGCCTGGCCGAGAGTGGACTTACCGGAGCCGGATTCGCCGACGATGCCCAGGGTCTTGCCGCGCTGGATGCTCAGGCTGATACCGTCCACGGCGCGCAAGTATTCCTTGCGCCGGAACAGCCCGCCGCCCAGGGGGAAACTCACGCGCAGGTCCTGCACCTGCAACACGTTTTCGCGTTCGTCCCGGGGCAGGGCCTCGCCTTCCGGTTCGGCGTGCAGCAGCTCGCAGCTGTAGGGATGTTTTGGTGCGCTGAACAGGGTTTCGCACGGCGCCTGCTCGACGATTTCCCCGGCCTTCATCACACACACACGTTGGGCAATGCTGCGCACCAGATTGAGGTCGTGACTGATCAGCAGCAAGGACATGCCGAGCCGTTGCTGCAAGGACTTGAGCAGCAGCAGGATCTTGCGCTGCACGGTCACGTCCAGCGCGGTGGTCGGTTCGTCGGCGATCAACAGCTCCGGCTCGCAGGCTAGCGCCATGGCGATCATCACTCGTTGCCGCTGGCCGCCGGACAGTTGGTGGGGATAGGCCTTGAGCCGCTCGGCGGGTTTCTGGATGCCCACCAGGGCCAGCAGTTCCAGAATGCGCTGGCGCGCCGCTTTGCCGCCCAGGCCCCGGTGCAGCATCAGGGTTTCACCAATCTGCTTCTCGACGCTGTGCAGCGGGTTCAGCGAGGTCATCGGCTCCTGGAAGATCATCGCGATGCGATTGCCGCGCAACTCCCGCAGGGCCTGGGTGTCGGCCCCCACCAGCTCCTGGCCGCGGTAGCGAATGCTGCCGGTGGTGTGGGCTTCTGTCTCGGGGAGCAATTGCAGGATCGAGTGGGCCGTCACTGACTTGCCGGAGCCGGACTCGCCCACCAGGGCCAGGCACTCGCCGGGGCGGATGTCCAGGCACAGGTTGCGTACCACCGTCTGGTCGTTGAAGGCCACGCTCAAGTCGCGGATTTCGATCAGGTTGTCGCTCATCTCAAGGTTTCGCTTCATGGCTGTTTTCAAGAGCGTGGGTCGAACGCGTCTCGCAACGCCTCGCCGATAAACACCAACAGGGAAAGAATCAGGGCCAGGGTGAAAAATGCCGTCAGCCCCAGCCACGGCGCTTGCAGGTTTTGCTTGCCTTGGGCGATCAGTTCCCCCAGCGACGCGCTGCCGGCCGGCATGCCGAAGCCGAGGAAATCCAGGGCGGTGAGGGTCGAGATCGCCCCGGTGAGGATGAAGGGCAAGTAACTCAGGGTGGCGTTCATCGCGTTGGGCAGGATATGCCGCATGATCACCTTGCGATCACTGAGCCCCAGGGCCCTGGCCGCCTTGACGTATTCCAGGTTGCGCCCGCGCAGGAACTCGGCACGGACCACGTCCACCAGGGCCAGCCAGGAAAACAGCGCCATGATCCCCAGCAGCCACCAGAAGTTCGGCTCCACGAAGCCGGACAGGATGATCAACAGGTAGAGCACCGGCAGCCCGGACCAGACTTCCAGCAAGCGTTGCCCGAGCAAATCCACCCAACCACCGTAATACCCCTGCAACGCACCGGCGGCGATACCGATCAGCGTGCTGATGGCGGTCAGTGCCAGGGCGAACAGGATCGACACTCGCGCACCGAAGATCACCCGGGCCAGCACGTCCCGGGATTGGTCATCGGTGCCCAGCCAGTTCACGGTCGAGGGTGGGCTCGGGGCCGGTTGGTTGAGGTCGTAATTAGGTGTGTCGTCGCTGAACGGGATCGGTGGGAACCACAGCCAGCCGCCGTCCTTGTGGATCAGGTTCTGCACGTAGCTGCTGCGGTAGTCGGCCTGGAACGGCAACTGCCCACCAAATTCCTGCTCGGTATGGCGTTTGAACACCGGGAAATACAGCGAGCCCTGGTAGCTCACCACCAGCGGTTTGTCATTGGCGATCAGTTCACCGCCCAACGTCAGGATGAACAAACCGATGAACAGCCACAGCGACCACCAGCCCCGACGGTTTTTCTTGAAACGCTCGAAGCGCCGACGGCCCAAGGGGGAAAACTTGAACATCAGGCGTTCCTCGCGGAGAAGTCGATGCGCGGGTCCACCAGGGTGTAGCAGAGGTCGCCGACGAGTTTGATCAGCAGGCCGAACAGCGTAAAGATGAACAACGAGCCGAACACCACCGGATAATCCCGGGAGACTGCGGCCTCGTAGCTCATGCGTCCCAGGCCGTCGAGGGAAAAAATCACCTCGATCAGCAGGGAACCGGCGAAGAACACGCTGATGAACGCCTGGGGAATACCCGATACCACCAGCAGCATCGCGTTGCGGAACACGTGGCCGTACAGCACCCGGCGTTCGCTCATGCCCTTGGCTCGCGCGGTGACCACGTACTGGCGGGTGATTTCATTGAGGAACGAGTTCTTGGTCAGGATCGTCAGGGTGGCGAAGCCGCCGATCACCAGCGACGTGACCGGCAGCACCAAGTGCCAGAAGTAGTCGGCGATCTTGCCCAGTGTCGACAGTGACTCGAAGTTATCCGACACCAGCCCGCGCACCGGAAACCAGTTCAACGACGTACCGCCGGCAAACACCACGATCAGGAACATCGCGAAGAGGAACGCCGGCATCGCATAGCCAATGATGATCGCCGTGCTGCTCCACACATCGAATGCCGAGCCGTGATGCACCGCCTTGCGGATGCCCAGGGGGATCGACACCAGATAGGTGATCAATGTTGCCCAGAGCCCAAGGGAAATGGTCACTGGCATCTTTTCCAGGATCAGGTCGGTAACCGTCGCGCCGCGGAAGAAACTCTTGCCGAAGTCGAGGCGGGCATAGCTGCTGAGCATCAGCCACAGACGTTCATGGGCCGGTTTATCGAAGCCGTATTGTTTCTCGATGTCCTTGATCAGTTGCGGATCCAGGCCGCGACTGGCGCGGGAGCTGTTGGTCATGGTATTGCCTGAACCGCCGACGCTGGCGCCGCCGATGCCTTGCAGGTGGGCGATGGCCTGTTCCACCGGCCCGCCGGGTGCGGCCTGCACGATGACGAAGTTCACCAGCAGGATAATCACCAGCGTGGGGATGATCAGCAGCAGGCGCCGCGCAATATAGGCCCACATCAATGCCGCCCTCCGGGTGTGCCACGCTTGATGAGTTCGGCGCGCATCTGCTCGTTGGTCAGCGGAGTGGTGCTCACTTCCCACCAGCTCTCGATGGCTTCGTCATTGCTGGCCTGCACTTTCGGGATGCCGAAGCGGTTCCACCACACGGTCGAGCTGCCCGGCGGGTAATAATTGGGAATCCAGTAGTAATTCCATTGCAGCACCCGGTCCAGGGCGTGGGCATGGCGCAGCATGTCGGCTTGGGTGCTGGCCTTGACCAAGCCGTCGATCAGCGCGTCCACCGCCGGGTCCTTCAAGGCCATGTAGTTGTTGGCCCCTGGATCATTGGCGGCCGCTGAACCGAAGTAATTGTAGAGTTCCATGCCCGGCGAGGTGCTGACGGGGTAGCCGGTGATGATCATGTCATAGTCGCGACTCATCAGGCGATTGACGTACTGGGAGGCGTCGATGCGGCGAATGCTCATGTCGATGCCGATTTGCGCCAGGGTCCGTTTGTAGGGCAGCAGCAGGCGGTCGATACCGTTCTGGCTGTTCAGGAAGGTGAAGCTCAGCGGCTCGCCCTCGGCATTCACCAGGCGGTCGCCGTCGGGTTTCCAGCCGGCCTGTTCCAACAAGGCGAGGGCTTGCAGTTGTTTGTCGCGGATCACGCCACTGCCGTCGGTTTTCGGGGCCTGGAAGACTTGGGTGAAGACTTCGTCGGGAATCTGTCCGCGCAACGGCTCGAGGATCGCCAGTTCGCCGGCATCGGGCAGTTCTCGAGCGGCGAGGTCAGTGTTGGAAAAGTAACTCTGCTGACGCACATAGACGTTGCGCATCATCTGGCGATTGCTCCATTCGAAATCCCAGAGCATCGCCAGGGCCTGGCGCACACGACGGTCCTGGAACTGCGGTTTTTGCAGGTTGAAGACGAAACCCTGGGCGGTCTGGGGCGCCTGGGTGGCCAGGTGAGCCTTTTGCAGGCGACCGTCGTGCAGGGCCGGGCTGTCATAGCCGATGGCATAGCCGGTGGCGGAGAACTCGCGATTGTAGTCATAGGCGCCACCACGCAGCACCTGGCGGGCCACATCGGTGTCGCCAAAATACTCGATGCTGAAATGGTCGAAATTGTAGAGGCCGCGACTGACCGGCAGATCCTTGCCCCACCAATCGGCATTACGTTTGAAGGTAATGCTGCGCCCGGAATCGACTTTGCTTACCCGGTAGGGGCCACTGCCCAGCGGGGGCTCGTAGCCGCCGCCGTTAGCGAAATCGCGGGTCTTCCACCAATGTTCGGGAAAGACCGGCAAGGTGGCGATGTCCAGGGGCAGGGTGCGGCTTTCGTTGTTCTTGAAGTTGAAGCGCACGGTGCGTTCGTCCTCGATCACGACGTCCTTGACCGCCGCGAACTGGGTGCGATAGCGCAGGCTGCCTTGGGTCATCAACAGCTCGAAGCTGAAGCGCACGTCCTGGGCGGTGATGGGCTTGCCATCGGCGAAGCGGGCCTTGGGGTTCAGGTAGAAGCGCAGCGACAGGCCATCGTCGGCCCGCTCCATTTTCTGCGCCACCAGGCCATAGACGGTATAGGGCTCATCCAGCGAGCGCTGGGCCAGTGGCGAGTAGAGCAGCCCGTCGATCTGGCTGACGCCGATGCCTTTGTCGATGTAGGGCAAGATATGGTCGAAGTGGCCGATCTCGATGGCCGAGCGGCGCATGGTCCCGCCTTTGGGGGCCTGGGGATTGGTGTAGGCGAAGTGGCCGAAACCTTCGGCATATTTGGCCGGTTCGCCATAGACGGTCAGGGCATGTTGCGGTGCTGCATCGACGCCGACGGCGCCTGTCAGCAGGACCACGGCAGTCAATAGCAGGGAAGGGAACGCCAGTCGCATTGTCAGCCTTAAAGCCGGGTGATCGATGACACGAGTTGTACGCGAGCGGCGCCTGGATCGCCAGCCCCTGTGGCGAGGGAGCTTGCTCCCGCTCGGGTGCGCAGCAGCCGCCAATGGTTGGGCCCGCTTCGCAGTCCAGCGGGAGCAAGCTCCCTCACCACAATGAATCACACCACCCTTGAGTGGACGGTCTCTACTCCGTAATCAGTCCTGGCGGCTGGTGACTTCCAGCAGGTGGTAGCCGAATTGGGTCTTGACCGGGCCCTGGACCACATTGATCGGGGCACTGAATACCACGGTGTCGAATTCCTTGACCATCTGGCCCGGGCCGAACGAACCCAGGTCGCCGCCCTGACGGCTGGACGGGCAGGAGGAGTTGGCCTTGGCCACTTCGGCGAAATCGGCGCCGGCTTCGATCTGGGCCTTGAGTTCGTTGCACTTGTCTTCGGTGGAAACCAGGATGTGGCGGGCAGTGGCTTTGGCCATGGGGGAAATTCCTTTCGCTGTATTTAAAGGTGTTGAGCCTACCGGATTCATGAACGGGTTGTTGTCAAAATTGCGTCAAAACCTTGGACCCGGCGATCAAAGGCCGGCTTTGCGCAGGCGCTCGGCGTGGCGCAGGTAAAGTTCTGTGGGGGCTGTACCCTTGCGTGATGTGCCGACTCCTGGGCTGATGGCCTCCATATGGTCCATTGGATAGTCGGAGCGAATGACCTTGCCCAGGTGCGAACTGAAGCGTCCGACCAGGCCGTCGTTCTGCTCGGCTTCGGTGATGAAATAGTCGGAAAAGGCGCGGCAGAAACCCTGCAAAGGCTCTGATGCTTCCCCCGTAGCCTCGCGCAACGTACCGCTCCATGAGTAGTAGCGCACGCCATTGACCCGGTCCGGGCCGTTCCCGCCCCAGCTCTTCGGCAGGCCTTGGGGGTATTTGTCGTTGAAGGCGCCCACGGCCTCAGTGGTCAACGTTGCCAGCGCCGCGACGGCGCTGGGCGATAGCTGCGCCTGCCCGTCAAGCCGCGAGATGAAATCGACGAACAGTGTGGCGACGCCTCTTGCCACATGCCCTGGCAAACGCCCGGGGGTCAGGGCCTTGCGCAGGAAGTCGGCCAGTTCGGAACCATGGTTGGGGCCGCTGACCGACGTGACCGAGGCAACTTTGTCGGGTGCCAGCGCAGCGGCATACCGGGCGGCCAGTGCACCCTGGCTGTGGCCGATCAGGTTGACCCGGGCGGCACCAGTGCCAGCCAGGACCCGATCGATTTGCGCCAGTAGTTGTTCGCCCCTGGCCTCGTTGCAATGGGAGGCCGACAGGTGCGGGATGAACACCCGGGCACCGCCTGCGCGTAGGGCTTGTTTGATGCCATGGAAAAGTTCGAAGCCGCCGATCTTGTCAAACCCGAACAACCCATGGACCAACAGGATGGGGAATTGAGTGGTTGCATTCCGTTGCATGTTCGTACCTTTTTCGAAGAGGTTCACGATGAATTTGCGACTTCACTCTAATCCAGGCCTGTAATGGGCGGTGTAGGAAGAAACCGCGCTGACCCAGGGAAACCGGAATAGAAAAAGTGGGAAGAATGGGAAATAGCCCGGCGCTGGCTAAAGGTGTAGGAGGTCTCCTATAACCGGAGTCGTTTGCAGCTACAGCTTTGAGCGCCAGGGACCACCGCCGTTGTCGCCTTGTCTGGCTGTGCGTTTGCCGCGAGCAGGTTTTAATGGCTCCATCGAGCGCCGTTATGCAAACGGTGCCTTCATCCAAGGACTGGAGCCTGCACATGATCACTTACCCCTCTCTTCAACGATCCCGTTCAACTTCAGGAGCAAGGCTGCCGCCACCGGTCCTGGCAGCGGCCAGGGACGGGGTGATCGACCCCGCTTGGCGCAAGGCCGTCGTTACCGTCAAGCCTTATCCCATGATGGCGTGCGGGGATGAGGTGCTGCTGCGTTGGCATGGGCTCAACAACGAGGGAGAGCCTTATCGACATGAGGTGGCCGGGTTCGTCACGGAGCGGCAAGTAGGGCGCGACGTCGTGTTCGTCGTGCGCGAACCGCACATCGCCGAGTTGGACGGTGGCTCGCTGGAGCTCTCCTACCAGGTGACGGGCAAACAGTTGCCGGCCATCCTGGTTTCGCAACACCTGCAACTGGACATCGGCGATGTATCGCCGCGACTGCTGCCTGCCGTTGCCAACGATGCGGTCGGTGGCAGCCTTGATCCAAGTCGGGTGCCCGATGGAACGTGGGTGACGATTCGGCCCTACGCCAGGATGGCGGTCGGCGATCGATTGATCCTGACGGCCAGCAAGGACTCCAACGCGCTTTGGCGCGATGTGCTGGAGATAGAAGCCCATGCTGTCGGTCGTGAAATGTCGCTCTGGATCGATCATTCGCTGATCGCTCCCCATGTAGGGCACGACCTGGCCTTGGCCTATGTCGTCAGGCGTGGACATTCGGTGCGCCGCGCCGAGCCCTTGTCGTTGCACATCGGTCCTCTGCTGCGTCCTGCGTTGAAGGCGCCCAGGATTCGGAAGATGAACGACGGGTGGCTGGATGTCGACGATTTGCAAGAGGGGGTGACGATTGTCATCGATGATCCCGGGCTTGAGGCGGGCGAGCTGGTCTGGTTGCAGTGCAACGGAAACTCGTCTTATGTGCGTGAACGTGAAATCACCGAGGCCACGGCAGGCCAACCGCTCGCTTTTTTGATTCCTGCGGTGTATTGGCAGGATCAACGCGACAGGTCGGTGGGCGTGTTCTATCAGGTCGAGCGTCTGGATGACGTCAGCCAGCGTTCCGAGTGGGTGACGGTCCGGGTGCGTTCCAGCGCGCCAGGCTGAGCGAAGCCCGGCACAACCTCTGTGGGAGCGCCGCCCCTGGCTCCAGGGGACGGCGCGTTCGGGGCTCAGGCTGGCAATTGCAGCTTGCGATGGGCTTCGCGCAGCAGCAATTCGGTGGACTCCCAGCCCAGGCAGCCGTCGGTCACCGAGACGCCGTAGCGCATCGATGGGCCCAGCGGTTGGCAGCCTTCGAACAGATGGCTTTCGAGCATCATGCCGATCAGGGCGCGGTTGCCTTGCAGGCGTTGTTCCAGCACGTCATTGAACACCTGTGGCTGGCGCAACGGGTCTTTGCCGCTGTTGGCGTGGCTGCAGTCCACCATGATCCGGGCCGGTATCTTGAGGCGGGTCAGGTCGTGGTGTATTTGCGTGACGCTCTGTTGGTCGTAGTTCGGCCCGCGATGACCACCGCGCAGCACCAGGTGGGTGTCGGGGTTGCCTGGCGTCTGGATGATCGCCGGATGCCCCTGGCTGTCTACGCCGAAATGCCGATGGGGATGGGCGGCAGAACGCATGGCATCGCAGGCGATGCCGACCCCGCCGTCGGTGCCGTTCTTGAACCCCACGGGCATGCCCAGGCCGCTGGCCATTTCCCGATGGATCTGCGATTCGGTGGTGCGTGCGCCGATGGCGACCCAACTGAGCAGGTCATCGAAGTAGCTGGCGGCCATGGGTTGCAGCAGTTCGGTGGCGACAGGTAAACCAAGCTGCAACATCTCTCGCATCAGTTCCCGGGACAAGGCCAGGCCCGCGGCCATGTCATCGCTGCCATCCAGGCCAGGATCGTAGGCCAGGCCTTTCCAGCCTACGGTCGTGCGGGGCTTTTCCACGTAGGCGCGCATGACCAGCAGCATGCTGTCGTTCACTTCATGGGCCACGCGAGCCAGGTTGGCGGCGTATTCAAGGGCTGATTTCGGGTCGTGTATCGAGCAGGGGCCGACGATGACCAGCAGGCGGGAGTCCTCACCGTCGAGGATCGCGCGGATGGCCTGGCGATGGGCGCTCACTTGCTGGCTCAACGCGTTGCTGAGCGGTAATTGGTGCTTGAGTTGCAACGAGCTCGGCAGACGCAGGGTCAGGGCCTCGTTGGCAGGGTTGAGCGTGGACAGCGGCAAAGCGGAGACGGACGAATTCATGATCTGGCTTCCTGGACGGGCAGCGGGTTCATTCCCGCGCGCCGGTCCTAGTGGGGTGTTCGACAATTGGCCGGATTGGCCCGCAATTGAGGCTTGCCACCGGTAGGTGACCGATCGGAGGCGGCAGGCTGTCCCGAGCGGTGGCTGGTAAATCGCCAGGCGGAAAAACTGTCGTAACGGTAATAAGTGGCGTAGTTCATGGCTCAATCCTCAAGTTGTCTGGTGTCGCAAATGTGTGGGGCCTGAAAAAACAAAACCCCCGGTCGGGAGGCCGACCGGGGGTTTGGAAAACTCTGGAAGGCGACCCGTTTAAAGTGGGCGCCGGTTGGGTATCAGGCGCGCCAGTGGCTAAACCAATACCCAAAATAAAAGCTGACCGGAGTTTGAACACTGTTCGCCCAGGCAGCCACAACCGAGCGCGAAGCGCTGGCGGTGTTACGCGGTGAGAGGGCGTTGAACATGGTCTGTCTCCGATGAATGGCCCTGAGCTTACTAGAGGGCGGGGCGGCGGTTCAATCAGAAAATTCTATCGAGGGCATGCAATTGTTCGTCCCGGCTTGAGTCCGCTGGGCTTTATGACAAACTTCAGGTTTGCAGCGCCTCCCAAGGATGATCCATGACCGCTCCAGCCTTCGCCGCCGCCCAGTCGATCTCCATCGCGGGGGACGTTCGCGCCAACCTGCTGCGTCATCAGCATTTCATGCAGGCGGCCGCTGAACAGGGCGTGCAGTTGCTAGTGTTTCCTGAGCTGTCACTCACCGGCTACGAAGGCGGCCTGGCGGCGGATCTGGCCATCCTGCCGGAGGATGCCATATTGCAACCGCTGCGCGACTTGGCCCGCGAGCTCGGCCTGACAGCGGTGGTGGGCATGCCGATTCGCCTGTCGGCGGACGCCCCGGTGTTGATCGGTGCGTTGGTCCTCGGCGCTGACGGTTCCCTCGGGGTGTACAGCAAGCAGCATCTGCACCCTGGGGAAGAAGTCGCCTTCGCCCCGGGGCATGGTGGCTCGATACTGGCGATGGGGCAGGATTGCATCGCCCTGGCGGTATGCGCCGATTTTTCCCACGCCAGCCATTCTGCCGCGGCAGCTGGGCAGGGCGCTACGCTCTATGCGGCGGGGGTGTTGATCACCGAGGCTGGCTATGTGTCCGATACGGCATTGCTGCAAGGATATGCCCGGCAGCATGCCATGACCGTGCTGATGGCCAATCATGGCGGCGCCACCGGAGGCTGGGAATCGGCTGGTCGCAGTGCGATCTGGGGGCCGGACGGTTCGCTGCTCGCGGCAGCGCCCGGCGCGGGCGAGCTGTTGGTGATCGCCCGCCGCGAAGTCAACCGCTGGGCAGGACAAGTCGTGCCGGTGGCAGTGCTTGGATGAGGTGTTCATGAGCTTCGAGTGGCGTGCGGCAACGGCAGGGGACATCGACTTCGCCCGGCAGCTGACCTGCGACAACATGCTTGCTTATTACCTCAAGCATGATTTGCTCTGGCAGGACGAAGCGTTCGACGTGGCCTGGATCATTCGCCAGAACTGGATAATCAGTCGTGCCGGTCAGGCTCTGGGCTTTGTCAGTCTCAGTCGTGACGCCCGGGCGTTGTATATCCGGGAGCTGCAGATCGACGAGGCGTTTCGTGGGCAGGGCGCTGGAACCTGGGCGATCGGACAGGTTTGGGGCTTGGTGGGCCTGGAGCGTCGCCCGGCGCTGCGCCTGACGGTGTTCAAGGACAATCCGGCCAGGGCGTTGTACGAACGCATGGGCCTGCGCGTCGTGGGCGAAGACGAATATTTCCTGAGGATGCAGCGAGACGCCGGTGCTTGAAGCCTCGGACGTTGTGCCAATAAAGATGTGTTGTAACTTTTATCTGTTCCTTTGCGCTAGGTCTGCCGGACGCTTTTTGCTAAGGTGTTGTGCAACCCAAATAAGACCAAATCGTGAGGTGTCTGCTTGATTAGGGTGTTAGTGGTCGATGACCATGATCTCGTCCGTACGGGCATTACACGAATGCTGGCTGACATCGATGGCCTGCAGGTAGTTGGCCAAGCTGAATCCGGGGAAGAATCCCTGATCAAAGCGCGCGAATTGAAGCCCGACGTGGTGTTGATGGACGTCAAGATGCCTGGCATCGGCGGCCTTGAGGCCACGCGCAAACTGCTGCGCAGTCACCCGGACATCAAGGTGGTCGCGGTGACCGTATGCGAAGAGGATCCGTTTCCCACCCGGCTGTTGCAGGCGGGCGCGGCGGGCTACCTCACCAAGGGTGCTGGCTTGAACGAGATGGTCCAGGCCATTCGTCTGGTTTTTGCCGGGCAACGCTACATCAGCCCGCAAATCGCTCAGCAATTGGCGATCAAGTCGTTCCAGCCAACCAACGATTCTCCCTTCGATGCGCTGTCGGAGCGGGAAATCCAGATTGCGCTGATGATTGTCGGTTGCCAGAAGGTGCAGATCATCTCCGACAAGCTGTGCCTGTCGCCAAAAACCGTCAACACCTACCGCTATCGTATCTTCGAGAAGCTTTCGATCAGCAGTGACGTCGAATTGACACTGTTGGCGGTGCGCCACGGCATGGTCGATGCCAGCGCCTGAAAATGACTGATTTGTTTGATCCGAGCGCGTTCCTGTCCACTTGCAGCGGTCGCCCCGGCGTGTACCGCATGTTCGATGGCGACGCACGCCTGCTTTATGTCGGCAAGGCCAAGAACCTCAAGAAACGCCTGGCCAGTTACTTTCGCAAGACCGGCCTCGCCCCGAAGACCTCTGCCCTGGTGGGGCGCATCGCGCAAATCGAAACGACGATCACCGCCAATGAAACCGAGGCCCTGCTGCTTGAGCAGACGCTGATCAAGGAATGGCGCCCGCCGTACAACATCCTGTTGCGCGACGACAAATCCTACCCCTACGTGTTTCTGTCCGACGGGGCGTTTCCGCGCCTGAGCATTCATCGGGGGGCCAAGAAGGCCAAGGGCAGGTATTTCGGCCCTTATCCCAGCGCCGGGGCGATTCGTGAAAGCCTCAGCCTGCTGCAGAAGACCTTCTTCGTTCGCCAGTGTGAAGACAGCTACTACAAGAACCGCACCCGGCCCTGCCTGCAGTACCAGATCAAGCGCTGCAAGGCGCCTTGCGTGGGCTTTGTAGAGCCGCAGGTCTACGCCGAGGATGTGCGTCACTCGGTGATGTTCCTGGAGGGGCGCAGCAATGCGCTGACCGATGAGCTGTCGGCAGCCATGGAGGACGCGGCGGTCAACCTTGAATTCGAACGGGCCGCCGAGCTGCGCGACCAGATCGGCCTGCTGCGCCGCGTGCAAGACCAGCAAAGCATGGAAGGTGGCAGCGGCGATGTCGATGTGGTTGCCGCGTTCATCAACCCGGGCGGCGCCTGCGTGCACTTGATCAGTGTGCGCGGCGGTCGGGTGCTGGGCAGCAAGAACTTCTTTCCTCAAGTGGGCATCGAGGAAGACGTGTCCGAGGTCATGGCGGCGTTTCTGGGCCAGTACTACATCAGCAGTCCGGAACGCGACTTGCCTGCCGAGCTGATCGTCAACGTGGTCCATGAGGACTTCCCGGCCCTGATCGAAGCCATCGACAAGCTCCGTGGTCGTGAACTGACCATCAGCCACCGTGTTCGCGGTACCCGTGCCCGTTGGCAGCAACTGGCCGTGACCAACGCCGAACAGGCCCTGGGCGCACGCTTGGCCAACCGCCAACACGTGGCGGCGCGGTTCGATGCCTTGGCCGAAGTGCTGAACCTGGACGAGCCGCCGCAGCGGCTGGAGTGCTATGACATCAGCCATTCCAGCGGCGAGGCGACCGTGGCGTCCTGCGTGGTGTTCGGTCCGGAAGGCCCGATCAAGTCCGACTACCGCCGTTACAACATCGAAGGCGTCACGCCGGGCGATGACTATGCGGCGATGCATCAGGCGTTGATGCGGCGCTTCGGCAAGCTGAAGGACGGGGAGGGCAAGTTGCCGGACATCCTCCTGGTGGATGGCGGCAAAGGCCAGTTGTCCATGGCCCGCGATGTGCTCAATGAGTTGATGGTCCCGGACCTGATCCTGCTGGGCGTGGCCAAGGGCGCGACGCGCAAGGCCGGCTTCGAGACCTTGTACCTGAACGATGCGGCCCATGAATTCACCCTCAAGGGCGATTCGCCAGCGCTGCACCTGATCCAACAGATTCGCGACGAAGCCCACCGTTTCGCCATCACCGGACACCGTGCCCGCCGTGGCAAGACGCGCCGGACGTCTACACTGGAAGGTGTGGCAGGCGTCGGCCCGACGCGACGCCGCGACTTGTTGAAACATTTTGGTGGATTGCAGGAACTGTCTCGTGCCAGCATCGAGGAGATAGCCAAAGCACCCGGTATCAGTAAAAAGCTCGCAGAGTCGATTTATGCAAACCTGCATAGCGAGTAGAATGCCCGTCAACCTCGTAGCCAGTTGTGCCGATGAATATCCCAAATCTGATTACCGTCCTACGCGTCCTGCTCATCCCGATCTTCATATTGCTGTTCTATTTGCCGTACCACTGGAGCTACGTGGCCTCCGCCTCGGTCTTCGCCTTCGCCGCCGCGACGGACTGGCTGGATGGTTACCTGGCCCGACGCCTTGAGCAGAGCACGCCGTTCGGTGCCTTTCTCGATCCGGTGGCCGACAAGCTGATGGTCGCGGTGGCCCTGGTGCTGCTGGTGCAGGAACACGGCAACCTCTGGCTGACCTTGCCGGCGGCGGTGATCATTGGTCGCGAAATCGTCGTCTCGGCGCTCCGTGAATGGATGGCCGAGCTGGGCGCCCGTGCCCAGGTCGCCGTGTCGAACCTCGGCAAATGGAAAACCGCGGCGCAGATGCTCGCGCTGGTGATCCTGCTGGCCAACCCGTCGGATTTCAGCTTCTGGGTGCTGTTGGGCTATGCGCTGCTGCTGGTTTCCGCTGGGCTGACGTTGTGGTCAATGGTCCAATACTTGCGCGCCGCCTGGCCGCATCTGCGGACGGATGTAGAGCCGAAATAAAACTTTTTTGAATCAAAGGGTTGACGGCGTAATCTGAATCTATAGAATGCGCCACACCAAGACGCGGGAATAGCTCAGTTGGTAGAGCACGACCTTGCCAAGGTCGGGGTCGCGAGTTCGAGTCTCGTTTCCCGCTCCAAATATTGCACTACAGAGTTCCACTGAATTCTGTAAGTGATTGAAATCAGGGCCTTTAGGCCCTTTTTTCGTTCCAGCGGGAACCACTGAAATCCAGCACTATCCGGTGCGTTTAAGTCCAGAATTGAGTCCAGGATTCTGACGAGCACTGAATCGGTTTAATGCTGGAGCAGATTGTGTAGCGAGATGAGCATCTGGCCCTGACTCTGTTCAGGAGCTCGCGATGGCACTCTCAGAAATGACAGTTCGGCATGCCCGAATCACCGGTAATGACTACACCCTCGGCGACAGTGATGGTCTCACGCTCAATGTGACGGCCAGAGGCGGAAAAGTCTGGCTCTTCCGTTACTACTGGGCAGGCAAGCAGAAGCGCATGTCCCTCGGTAGTTATCCCCAAATTGGGCTTAAAGAAGCCCGTACTCGTCGTGATGAAGCCCGTACCTTGGTTGCGCAAGGCATCAATCCCTATGAGCATCGCAAACAACAGCGACTTGCTGTTCATGCTGCGAAGGAGCACACCTTCGAGGCCGTGTTCGATCAGTGGGTGGAGTTCCGCAGGCTAAGCCTGAAGGAAGGGCGCCAGAGCACGCTCTCGCAGATCTTGAGAATCTTCAATAAGGACGTCCTGCCCACGCTGGGCGGACGCTCCATCTACGATATCAATCGTCACGATCTATTGGATTTGCTGAGCAGGATCGAACAGCGCAAGGCCTTAACGACTGCCGAAAAATGCCGGACCTGGTTCAACCAATTGTTCCGCTATGCGCTGGTGAAGATCGAGGGGCTGGAACACAACCCCGCGTCAGACCTTGATGTAGTTGCACTCCCCAAACCTCCGGTTACGCACAATCCATTTCTTCGTATGGACGAGCTTCCGGGATTGATGGCTGCTCTTCGAAACTACGGCGGTGCCAACCAAACTCGGCTTGGCCTTCGGTTGTTGTTGCTGACCGGTGTCCGCACGGGCGAATTGCGGTTGGCAACACCCGACCAGTTCGATCTGGAGAAGCGTTTGTGGGTCATACCGGCGGAGGTGGTGAAGCAGCTCCAGTTAGCGATGCGAAAGCCGAGTAAGCAGATCCAAAACGTACCACCCTACATCGTGCCGCTGTCGGTGCAGGCGCTGGAGATCGTGCGTCACTTGCTGGACCAGGTTGTTCCGGCACAGCGCTACTTGTTTGCGCATCGAAGCGACCTGAGCAAGCGCATCAGCGAGAACACGCTGAATGGCGCGTTGCGCCGGATGGGGTATGCCGATCAACTCACCGGTCATGGCATGCGGGCGACGATCTCGACGGCGCTGAACGAGATCGGATACCCGAAGGTGTGGGTGGATGCTCAGCTTTCTCATGCTGATCCGGATAAGGTGAGTGCGGCTTACAACCACGCGGAGTACGTCGAACAACGCCGGACCATGATGCAGGACTGGGCGAATCGTCTGGATCTTTGGGGGCAGGGCCAGCTGAAAGCGGCAAGCTCTCCGCTTACCATCCGTTTGGAAGGGGCTGCTTCGTTGCCATCGCTTGAAAACGCGAGCGCCAATTCCATTCAGTTCAACGGCACCTTTCCAACGACAACCGTCTCGGTGCCCAAGGCTTCGGTTAGCAACGAACCAGCTCTTATCGTGTCGCACCAGGCGCCTGTCGTACCTCTTTCGCCCCCAACTGAAAAGCCGCATAAATCTCATGTGTCTGACATCCAGCGCGAACGCGCCGAGATGCTTGCCATTTATGAGGCGGCTAGCAATTTGCCGTTATTCGTTTTCGCTAAATTGGCTGGCAAATCCCGAGATCAGATCAACCGTGATATCAAGGCTCGACGCCTTCTGTCGCTCAGTCTGGGTAATCGCGGTCAGCGCATTCCTGATTGGCAGCTTGAGCCGTTGCGGCAAAAGTTGGTTCTCACGGTGTTGATGCGGTCTCCGGATGTGGATGCATGGCGGCTCTATAGCGCGCTTTGTAACCCTCATGAGCGACTAAAAGGTCGTGCGCCAATCGATGTGCTCACTTTGGAAAACTTCGACATGACCGCACGAGTCGTTTGCGGTGCCCTGGGTTCAAACTAAGGTACTGTCTATGTACGGTGATTGATGTCGCTGCTTGCTTGGGGCTATCTAGCACGGCAGATCTTGGATACGAGGCTTCATACGTCATTTGAATGTCAGATTCTTGCTTATGGTCGAAGACTGAAGCGGTCGAGCGCCTCCATGGCTGCCGTCATACTCCATGAGCGAGGCGGTTCGCTGGAAGGTCAAGAGATAGTTGATGTCTTCCATCATCGTCCAAGTGGGAGGGGGCGTGGGCGGACGTGCACTTCCCCCCGCCAGTGCCAATGTGCTTTGCGCAGCGCTGGGCGTGCGTGCGTGGTTGCTAACAGTGTATACATCGAAGAGTGGCATAAAAGCTTAAAATTTACGTGCCGGGGCGCCGGAGGGGCACAGTCCCTCTTGACGAATGGTGCCATATGCTCTCTATCAGCGGTTGGTGCAGCTGGCTTAATCTGGTCTTCACCTGCTGTGAGCTAGGGGAAGGTATGAATTTTGTGATCCGGGCCAGCTAGGTGGTGGTACGTATCCATCTATTGAGGCTCAACGGGCAGACGGGGAGCAGGTTTAGATCGGAGATATTTTGTTAGTCGCGCGAGGGATGTGGGATGATTAGCCTAAAGGGGGAAGCTCCTTGGGCTGGACGATGGGCATGTCAGGGGATGCCTCCTGGATTGAAGTTTGAATGTCCAAGCCTCGGAGCGCGTTCCTTCGTAATGAGATAATGCATGCGAGACGACCTAGGTAATGTTTCGAATGACCGAATCGTTAAAATACTCTAGAGATGTTAAAAAAGTATGAATATAGCTCCATTTACCTCTAGAGATAGTCTGGGTCGGTATTATACAGAAAGCGACATAAGTAGTTTGCTAGTATCCCTGATGGATACTGCTAAAGCAGCAAATATATTGGATTTGGGCTGTGGCTTGGGCAGTCTATCATTCGCTGCTTCTAAGCGTTGGAATGATGCAAAAATATTTTCTCTTGATATCGAGAGTAGGCATCAAATTGTAGATTCTGAAAATCAGAATAGACATCATGTGGTTGGAGATGCATTAATATTTAACCTTCCAAGCACTCTCGGAATGATGGAGGGATCAATAGATCTTGCGGTATGTAATCCTCCATATATAAAGCCTGATTGGCGGGATGAGTTTCAGCAAGTTTCTGAGCAGATTGGGATATGTAAGTATTCCTCAATCACGAAAATTTGTTCGTCTGAAGTGTTATTTTTAGCACAAATGATAAGAATGTTAAAAAGTGGTGGTGAAGCAGGCGTTATACTGCCCGACGGAATATTTACAGCGGAAAAATTTGCGAGTTTTAGAGAGTTTCTTCTAAAAGAGCATTGTGTAAAAAAAATAATACAATTGCCCCGAAAAGTTTTTAAACGAACGGAGGCTCAAACGCACATATTGATTTTCAATAAAGCGTCTTGTGAAAGGAATAGTGATGAGATAGAACTTCGTACTATTCTGGGAACCGGAAGGCTGTCTCCGCCCATATCGATTACCTCGGATGATGGTGTTCATCGGTTGGACTATAGCTACCACTCGCGAATACAGCGGTATAAAAAAAGCACTTCATTCCGTCGTCTTGAGCTGCAAGCTGTTGCGGAAATTAAGAGAGGTAAGCAGTCCTCCGTACAAGTCAGAGAGCTGGAGTATGCGACGGTGCATACCACGGATCTAAGCGGCGTACATTGTAATTATAAGCTTGCGGGTGGTATTGATCTTCTGGGCTTGGATGCCACCAAGTATCTGGTGGCGCGTCCTGGAGATCTGCTCATTGCACGTGTCGGGCGGAATTTTTTTAAAAAAATAGCTAACGTAGTTTCAGGATACGCAGTCGTTAGTGATTGCCTATTTATAATTCGTGCTGACAAAAAAAATTCGAAGAAAATATTTAAATATATCAGTTCGAAAGACGGGCAGTTGAAAATATCCGAGTTAAGCTATGGTGTAGCAGCGGCTCAAATGTCCATGAAACAGCTTGCTCAACTAAAAATGGATTTTGAATAATGGCAAAACAACAATTAGGTGTGGAGGAGCTTACATCGTTCTTAGAAGAGCGTGCAGACTATCTCGAAGAGAATGAGCTATTAGCGTGTACTGTCCAGGATGGCGATTTCTACAAAAGTATATATGCTGCCCTAATTTCACGGGGGACTAAGCTAATTGTAGGGCCCCGAGGATGTGGGAAGACTCATTTAATGCGTTACGTTTGGACTAAATGCAAAGGGGATGAGTCGTTACCCTTGGCTATTTATGTATCCTTCAATAAATATTTCCGGCTTGAACCTTTACTAAAGTCGAAGCCTAACGCAATTGCACTATTTAATACCTGGGTGCTTGCAAAAATACTCATCGCAGCACACGAAGTGGCATGTGACATCGAAGATGATGAAACTCTTGATTTAAGCTCAATCCTGTTTGCAAAAAAACAAGATTTAGAGGGAATTGTTGAGCGACTAGAGCAAAGCTTATCACCTACACCTGATCTGGAGTTTTTAGTAGAGAAAATAAGTGTTTCAGGAGTAACAAGCGCGCTCCATTCTTTGACGGATTGGCTGGAGAGAAAGCGGGTAGTTGTTTTATTAGATGATGCTGCAATCACCTTAACGCCCGAATATTTATACGAATTTTTTGATATTGTTAGAACGTTAAAAACATCCCGTATATCCCCCAAGGCATCTGTGTATCCGGGGACTACTGAATATGGCCCAAAATTTCATGTGGCACATGAGGCCGAGAGTGTTGATGCCTGGCTTTCTATCGAGGCGGAAAATTACGCATTAGTGCTAGGCGCAATCGCGCAGAAACGATTCAACGAATATGAAAAAGTACCTGATGATATCTCTCAGCTTTTAAAATATGCGGCTTTTGGAATACCTCGAGCCTATTTAATGATGCTGCGAGAGTATCATTCCGATAGCTCGCGAAGCTCACAACAAAAATTTAATAAGCTCATTGAAAAATATACGAGTGTTCGGCTGAGTGAGTACAGATCGCTAGTAAATAAACTGCCCCGATTAGAAAGTATTATTGATACAGGCGAAGCGGCACTGAATAAAGTCGTTGAGTTAATAAAAGACGCTAACTCACCTGATAAAAAAATGACTCAAAAACAGATTGTCGTCGGAATAGAGGAGGAAGAAAACCCTCTATTCAATAGGATGATTAGTCTGCTTGTAGAGGTCGGTCTGCTTTTAAAGCTCCCAAATGTCTCTCACGGAGAGGACAGGTCTTATGAGCGGTACATTCCCCATTTGGCTCTGTTAATAAGGAATAGGGTATTCAGTCAGGGTCTACATGGATTCTCCCCGCAACATATGATTGAGTTCATAGGGCGAAAAAACGTTAAGCATCCTGTTCGGCGATCCTCTAAAACTCTTCTGGGAGAAGAGCTGCTTCAGAAGCTACAACTTACGTTACCACCTTGTCGGAAGTGTAACGCTATCCGGTTAACTGATACGCAACGCTTTTGTCATCAATGCGGTAGTTTGCTGGTTGATGAGTCAACGTTTAATAAATGTATGGCATTAGAATTGTCGAATCTTCCACGGCTCACGTCATGGCAAAGCAAAGTTATCACTGGATTAGATGGCGCTAAAACTGTTGGAGACATTTTATCTATGCAAGACCCTGGTACTGAGTTAAGAAAGCTCCGCAGGGTCGGTCGTAAGACCGCCGATAAAATTATTAGCAATGTGCTACTGTACGTGGATGAGTTTTTGTCGTGAGAATGTGACTTAAATGGTTTGATGGCCATAGATTAGTGCCCGAAGGAATGAGCGATGAGTCTGCGAAAAGAACCGGAAGGTGTGTTACTAGAAGGGGCTGCCGGTGCAGAAAGTGAAGCTGAAATAGCTTCGAAAGAATTTTTCGAATTATGTAAGCTAGAAGCCATAACGTCACCATTTGAGACAAGTAATAAGTTTGACGTTGAACATAATGATAGTAATTTATCACCTATCGATCTGTTTATAACAAATACCAAGAAGCTAAATAAATTAGTTACTGCGGACTATAGTCCGGTGTTAGGTAATTTAATTCTTCTTGGTTATGTCTCTGCAGCTGAAAGTTATATTCGAGCACTGATACGAAAATTGATTCACTCTGATGAATATATATCGGCACTTGTCTCTGATAAAAGCGTGTCGTATGCAGCAGCTTTACACCATAAAAAAGAAATTTTGCCAGAGGCTCTTCTGGAGGATTTCTCTCTCGCAAGTCCTTATAATGTCTTTGAAACATTGAAAGAATTAATAGGGATGAAAGGTAGTCGTCCAAATCCGTTGGTTCTCCCATCTCAAGAATTCAAGAAAGTTTGCGAACTCCGCCACTGTTGTGTGCACCGATTTGGAAAGTTAGGTTCTAAGAACGCAATACGTCTCGGATTAGCGGCGCATACTAAATCGCTAGAAAAGCCGATTTTATTGTTGGCAGAGGATGTCGATAAGATTGCATTTATAGTCGATAATTTTGTGCGATCTATAAATAACTATGTGTTTAAATTTTTACTTGAGCGATCTGTAAAGAATAAAGATGACTCGGGAAGGGCCTGCTATGAGGTTGAATGGCTTTGGGTGTACGCGAAGGACAAGAAGCGATTCAATAAGTACTATGCAATATTCAGCTCTAAAGAAGATGTATACAAGTCAATGACACTCCGGGCATCATACGAAAAATTTTGCTCTGCATTGAAACCAGAAATCCCGAATTTGCCCGAACGAAAACAAAAAAAAGCAGAAAAAAATCCTGCATAAAGCGCTCAATAAATATAACTCTACCCATTGTAAATATTATATTGGCGGTTGGATATAAGTCCTTTAGGATGGAACTGTTAGGTTAATAGGTCTGATTAAAAACTGGTGAAGAGGCAGACAAATGTCATTCGAAATCCCTCCAGGGAAAGAGCGGTTTTTCAGTGATACAAAGCAAAAAATTGAGTCGCTTATCCGTAAAAATATTCTTTATGGAATAAAACACTATGAACTACAGGGTTGGCTAAACAATTTTTCATGCCAGCGCGCGCTTTATTTAGCAGCACACCTGCTTGATGCGCTCATATATAGATCTCCAGACATGCTGAAAAGCATGAGGCGGCATATGTTGGAAATGCAGTTGGCAACTGCTTTGCAACGCTCCGGATATGAAGTCCCCGTTACCGTAGATGACTTTCTGAGCAGATTAAAGGAAGGGCATCATAAACTACCAATTCGGTTTGTTTCTATGGATGGCGGGTTTGATAAAACTCCTGGTAAAAGCGGTGCTGCTCTGCTCAGAAATTTCCGGGAGGATGGGTTGATAAACAAAGGTATAACGATACGACCGGAGAAAGTGGCGACGTTGCCGAAGTATGTCGAGTGGTTAGTATTGGTTGATGATTTTGTAGGTACTGGAAAGCAAGCAGAGAAGTTTTTTAAATATTATAGCGTAAGGCAATGGGCTGAAAGCCGTAACGTGATTTTTCTTTCATTTATGGCCCACTCAGTGGGCGTTAGTAAACTAACCACGGATTGTTCCTATGTGGATTTTGACTGCGCAGAAATTTTATCCGCATCTCATGGGTTTTTCGCACCAAGGCCAGGTGGCATGATGTGGGGCAGGGATGGATATAATAGCATTAAGGATGTGAAAGAATTTTACTATAATGAAGTTTTATTATCGAAAAATGTAATTTTAAGTCAAACTGAATTTGATCTGGATTTGACAGTAGCTTTCAATAGAACTATACCAAATAATACGCTGGCTGCTTATTGGACTTCCAAGGGGCAATGGTGTCCGCTAATTAATCGGGGCTAATAATGGACAAAAAAATTGTTGACGCTTTTCTGCGTAATAGAGCTGAACTATTGCCAGATGATGTTTGGGGACAGTTTATTGTTCCACATTTTTTTTCGTCCTTGAGTATATTTAAAGAAAAAAAAGCGGTGAAGATTGAAGGCGGACGTGGTTGTGGAAAGACCATGTTGATGCGTTATTTGTGCCATCCTAGTGTGTTTAGTGCAAATAGAGTCAATGTTCCGGATCAATCACTGAAGTTTATAGGTCTCTATTGGAAGCCTGACATTAGATTTTGTAAGCTGTTAACAAGTTCTTGGTTGGATGATGATGCGGACATTGTTTTTTCTTATTATTTTGCCCTATGTGTTCTGGGTGAGCTAGAGAAGAGTTTAACAAGCATTTCCCGCGCATCGTTAGAGTCAGGTGTCTTGGACGTGAGAGGTACGAAAATTCCCATCGCTGCAAAACGATACTTAGGTGCCAGTGTAGAAACGTTTTATGACGTGCGGGAGTTTGTAGAGGAAAAACTCGCTGAGTTTGAGTTGTGGGTTCAAAATCCTTCCCTTAGTCGACCTGTAATGTTCAATTTTAAAAATGTATTTAAGAGTTTGATAAATGCGGTTTCCTCGAGCGATCCCAGACTTGAAGAAAGTTTTTTTAGAGTCTTTGTTGATGAGTTTGAAAATCTTCAAATTGCGCAGCAAGTAATCATCAATGACTATGTCAAGCAGCCAGATGATCAATATTGTATTAATTTTTCTGTTCGTTCTCACGCGATTTCAGAGTTTTTGACTAGTACGCAAGAGCAGTTAATAGAGCCGCATGACTATAGGACTATTAATATTGAATTAGAGTTGGGCCGAAATGATCAAAGTTTTGATTTGCTGGCCGCCGAAGTAATGTTGCTGCGTTTACAGAATGAAGGATACGAACTGGCACTGAGCGATTTCAATAAAGAGTCTTTGTTCGATCCGGGGCATATTGAAGCTAGAAATACAGATAGTTACAAGTCGGCGGTCTTGGGGCGAGCTAGACAGATCTTTCCTCAGCTGTCTACTCGAGATGTGGCTAATATTTCTGTTTCAGATAAAGCACTAAGAAATAGGATTGTCACTAGCATAAAAAAAGCTCTAGTAAAGCGAGGGGATGAAAACATTCCTATAGAGCTATTCTTTGATGGAGTTGCTCCCGATGTCTCCGTTGTATCCGCGAGCATTCTAAGTCGAAGCTCAGCATCAACTGCGGTTATTATAGAAGAACTGAGGAAAACGAAAAATGATGAAACAAGAGGATTAAGTCTTTTTTGTAAAGAAGGTGGTTGGGTTGAAAATACATTGTTTGGGTCCTTGCTCTACCTTTATAAAGGGCTCCCGCAAAAAGACTGTTTGCTATATGCAGGGTTCGGTAGGTTTTGTGGACTTTCCAAACCTAATTTGCGATATTTTCAAGAGCTTTGCCATAAGACCTTACTTGAGGCGAATGCTAATGGTGAGATGTCCGATTCGTCTACTCTAGTTATATCGCCAAAAACTCAAGCGCTAGCGGCATTTGCAGTGAGTAGTAAGTTGCTTGATGAGGTAGAACGGGCGGGGACAAACGGGAAAAAGCTGCACAGCATGATTATGCGTCTCGGTAGTATATTTGAATCTGCTCAGCGACGACCTAGTCAGAGCGAACCCGAAATAAATCATTTTTCCATTAACGATAGCCAGCGAGTCGCGTTGGATGGAGAGGTCGTTTCTTTAATTAAAGATGGGCTAATGTGGTCTGTGTTGTATGAGACATCGGATACTAAAAACAAAAGTGATTATGATATAATGCAGAACGACTATGTTCCGAATCCGATTTTCGCTCCATATTTTGGGATAAGTTATAGAAAGAAGCGCAAGCTTTCACTTTCTGCTAGCGAAGTTAACACTCTATATATCGGTTCTGGAGAGCAGTTTAAGGCACTTCTCAAAGATTACGTGGATAAATGGGAAGAGCCGGCTGAGACGGATGTTGGAATAAACTATAAGTTGTTTTAATTATGATGAATTTTAGCTGGGTTTCGGCGTGCACAGATGAAACTTTTAAAAGTACATCCTACGATGTGGCATTTGTCGGCACGGTGGTGGATGATCGTGGGGATCACTGTCTGACTATAGCGGATAGAGCAGCGACTAAAACGCTAAATGTTAGCTATATCCCCTCAGAATATAAAATTTATATTGATGGGAGAAGCTGGAGAGCTAATGAGGTTGAGAATATTGCTCTAGAGTTTCCGGCAAAAAAAATTCTTTTTGATGCTACGACTTTAGATTTTCCTGATTTGCTACTGATAATTCGAGGATATCTGCTGCACGGAGAGGCGGTCAGGTTCTATTTTCTTTATGCAGAGCCTCATAGATATATTAGTGCGACTTGTTCTGCAACTAGGCATGAGTTTCAGTTAAGTGATGGCTATGCTCCTGATTATTATCCTATTCCGGGTTTTATTAATTTGCAGACAAATCCTAATAGTGTAGGGAGTGTCACTGTTTTTGTCGGTTTTGAAGGTGCGCGGTTACGAAATCTAATCGCTGATTCAGAACCTGAAGTTTTAAAGCGATTTAACGTTGTTTTCGGTATACCTCCATTCAAGACGGAATGGGAAACGCATTCCTTGATGGAGAATTCATCAATTCTCTTGGATCAACAGGTCGAAGAGATTCTTTATGCGGGTGCTAATAATCCATACTCATGCTATGAAGTATTGTGGATGCTTTATAAGGCTAGGGATTGTAGTTCTTCATTTGAAATTGCTCCGCTTGGCACTAAGCCGGCAGCAATAGCATCTGCTTTGTTTGCAGCTGAACATCGTGGGGTTTCCGTTAGATATGATTATCCACGTCGCTCGCAGGGTAGATCCAGCGGGGTAGGGAAGGTGCATCTTTTTACTGCGTGGTGTAATGGTGGTGTAGGAAACTAATTAATGTCCAGCATCAGATAAGGATTGTCGCTAGGGAGTTTATCGAAAATTATTTTTGTGTCTTCTATTAAATAGCCTTTTAGTTGTGCGGATTTTCTGGGGCCTTGAACTTTACAGCTCCATATATTCAGTCCGTTGTCGCGTTTTTTATGTATTTTTAAACTTTCAAAATCTTTTTGTACCCAGCGCCATTTTTGACTTTCTTGGTTAGCACTATTGACGATGCTTGGAAACTCTTGGACATAGCGTTGGAAGAGACCAGGCGTGACCAGGAACACAGTACCGCTCACCGTATGGATTTTGGCCTTGCTATCATTGATGATCAGCTTGTGACTCAGAATGCCTTCCTTGACCCAACTCAGGAATGCCTGGCCCGGATTATCCGATTGAAGCGTTGAAGTTTCGACAGCACTTTCTGACAGTGCGTCACTGGCCTCAGGCTCTTCCAACTCGAACATGTCCAGTAGCGTGCCGAGGTGATCGGCATCCTCTAGCGCCATGAGATCCGACTGCGGTTGGCTTTGACCTGATTTTGCACTGGCTGTCTCGGGCGCTGGTGTTGGTATCTGGGTGTCAGCTGAGTGTTCATGAGCCGCAATGCTCACCGTTCCGCTGAAAGCCTCGGGCCGGTCTTCGTTCCCCCAGATCAGTGCCGGTTGAAGGCGCAGAAAGGTAAAACTCTGCTGCCAATTCCCGTGTGTCACAAGCGCGGTCCAGATGGCTTTGCCTTCCGGTGTGGACTCAACCAATCCATGCGACTGCAGCTCGTCGAACACCGCGAGATTGGATGAGGGAATGCCCTCAATCGATTGCGACAGCAGATAAGCTCGTAGCTTGTCCGTGACCGTCTTGCTGACCAGCCAGAGTGTGTCCTGAGTCAGCCATCCCGCGGCACCTGGCTGGTTGAGTTTCAGTTCGTGTTGAACCAGATGACGCAGTCCGCTGATCAAATGGTGTTGCAGCGAATGGGTCGGCGCTTGCAGCGCCTTGCTCGGGTTACCACCGATGTTCTGTGCGGTCGAAACACGGTCTGCCTGCATCACCAATTCGCCGAGCACGCCGGCACGTTCGTACTGCCCCGCCAGGACATAAAGCAGACTGGCCCACAGTGACGGAAATCCACTGAGCCAATCGAGGATCGGACAGTCGATAATCTGGGTGTAGAGCAAGCCTGCGGCGGCACCGTGCAGGTGGTAGTCACGACCCTTGAGGTAGCGAAAACGGTAGGGCTGATCCAGGGATCCCTGCCAAGGATGCCAAACACGGCCATCCTGGCGTTCGACCAACAGGTCCACGGCAATCTTGCCGATGTCATGCAGCAGCGCGCCATAGGCAATGCCGGCGGACCAGGCGTCGGTCTGGGCGGCTTGGTCTTCGGGCGCGGCGCCGGTGGGAAGCAGATACGACTGACGCAGTTTCAAACTACAGGCGACCAGCTCCAACCCATGATCGAGCATGCCGCCAAGATAAGCATGGTGGTGCGTCTCGCTGGCTGGAAGCTGCTGGACCAACTCGGCGTAGCGATGGATCGGACTTAAATAGAGCTGGCTGAATTGCGGATGGGAGAGGGCGGTGTACTGCCAGATGCGATCAAGCAACTGGCGGCGATGCTCGGCTGCTAACAAGCTCTGGGACGATTCGATGGGCAGGTACCCATCGGCGACGTTTACGGTGGGTGGCGGAGGAGGCTTTTGCCTTTTGTGCCGAAACAGACTGAGCATCATGGTCCTCCCGGGAACTGCTAGAGTCAGTGGCCTTTTAGCCTTTTCGGATAGGGCTCTTACCCTTGACTCCCCATTCCCTTCCAACCCTTACCGGTCCTTTTGACGCGTTTCCCTTTGTGCGGCAATCGGAATATTGATTTGTCCTGGTGCCTTTTTATTGGGTGCGCACGGTGGTACGAAAAAGGAAAGTGTCGGTACACTGCGGTGCGAATTTTATTGGGTCTTGCCATGAACCTAACTGACGCCACTCTCATACTGCTGCTCGCGGCACGTATCCATGGAACAGACGAAGCCGTCAGGGCCTCGGCGAAGAGCGTGGTTAAGAAGCTTCCGCGCAGCAAACGCGATCTGATCTACAAGGTGATCGACAGCCGAAGTCCACTCGAGCTGGTGGATTACTTGGCGGAGAATCTGGATACGTAACGGCGTACTGCGGTTACGGGATTACCTCATGTTCTTTGCGTCAGAGCTCCGCAGTGTGGGGATTTTTCTGGGCATAGAAAAAGGGTCCAACTCGTGTTGGACCCTGTGAAGCGATTGCAGCAGTGAGGTAACGATCAAGCTCCATCGTTCATGCATCGCGAATTATCCATTACCGTCTGCTTCTGTTGCTGCTCCAGGTCGAGCACATACTCCGAGGCGCATCGGGCCTGGCCACTGGCGCGGAAAATCGCGCGGTTGTCAGACTTGAGCAGGCCGAGCCAGGAGTCGATGTAGCCCTCGTGCCGAAGCTCTCCCCGTATACCGGCGTAGGCACATAAAAAAGCGGCGCCCATTTCTGCGATCAACTCTTCAAATGCATAGCCTGGCGAGCCAAATGGACACGGAGAGGTCACGCCTTCGCGCTGCAATCGAGAGTGGTGTCCGGTCCAGTGCGTCAGCTCGTGAAGCGCCGTGGCGTAGTATCCACCTTGATCGTGGAATTGCGATTTTGTCGGCAGTTGGATGAGATCCCTGATCGGGTGGTAAAAGGCTTCGTCGGCAAATCGATGAATGATGTTTGCGCCCGAACGAAACAACAGATTTTCCGCAGCGCCGTTGGGGAAGAAGGGATCGCTCGGTTCCGTCTCGAGCACGGTTTCGTTGAGCGTTTCGAGCCCTTCCGTTTGCTCGGTGTTGAACAGAAAATGCGTCCTGAGAATGCCAAAGTGAGCGATCTTGGGCTGACCGTTCTCATCAAGTACGGGTTGGCCTGATTCGGTCTGTTCCTCGCGCTCCATCGGCTTGTAGAGCACTGCCAGAGTGCTGTGCTCACCCTTACGGATGTGCCCGCCGGCTTTTTTGGCTTGAATGAAGGTCAGCCAGCGATCTTGAGTGAACCCCTGCAACCTGGCCTCGGCCCAGAGCAGCGGTAAATTGATGCCCGAATAGGGACGCTGGGTGATGGCGTTGATGGGGTAGGGTTGGTGATGACCGACGTCAGCTGAGCCACTTGAGGACCAGGGTTTGATCCAGGGCGCTACGCCTTGGTCCAACGCGGTAACGATCTTGTCAGTCACGTCTTGGTAGATATTGCGCATGGCATGTTCCTCGAAGAACCGGAGGAACGCCTTGCCCGTCGGGGAGGGTTCCCCGGTGGGTGTTGATTGGATTGGTGCAGGACTGCGTATAGCCTGAGTTGGATCAGTGGCCGGGTATGGCCATTTGCGGTCAGCGTTGCTGCTCTTTCGCAAGCGCTATCAGTAGGGCGTTAGGTTGGTCTGATACCTGAAGCAGGCTGAGGCTCAGTCGCAGCAATGGTTCATGTTCTGCATCACTCACTGAGCCGAACTTAGCTATCTCGAACACCACGTAGGGTGCGTTTGGATCGGCCAGGTGGGCTTTGAAGGCTGCGCGTACCACGTTGCTCAGCCTATCGAGCTGCAGCTTTTCAGGATGACTTGAACCATCGAGCAATACTGCGTGTTGCCACGCGTCTGGAGTGAACACAACGGGCAAGCGCAGAGTGTTCAGTGCTTCGCTTGTGAGTGAGTCGGACATGGTGTGCTCCGTTGATAGCGTGAAGAAACCTGTCCCATAGGGGAAAGAATTTCCCCGCGGTGGGCTGAAGAAAAACAAGAGGGTTTGGGACGAGCTGAGCTCGAAAGACGCTCGGAAGAGCAGTAGGCGTTCATCACCATGAAGCGTGACCGTGCGAGCCACCGAACGCTAATCGCACTTGGGGGGAACCATCACCGGAGTGACGTAGCTTTGAAGGCTCTGGCTACCAGGGAAGGTGCTGTCGATAACAGCGATCCGTACCCTCTATGTAGCTGGATGATATGGATGGGTCAACGGCGATAGAGGCGCTGGTGCACGAGCTGCGTCTTCTGTCTTCCAGTGAAGAGTTTTCGATCGAATAAGCTGATAAACGGTTAAGCACGAGCGGTTTTCAGTAGTAGGCTGTAATCTCGATTTCCACAGGAATACGCTCAGAAGAGGGCGCAATCATGCCGGCTCAGCAGCCACTTCAAATCTCCCGCGCACACCGCTGGGCATATGCATGCGGCATGTCGGTAAAACGTGTTTATCGCAGGTTGAAAGGATTTGAATCTCGTGTGGCTAAACGTGCGGTGGCGACAGGTATGCCTGCGGGTGGGCTATTGGTTCGTGGGAGCTTTCTGGTTACGAAGCTGGCACTCATCCTTGGGTTGCTCTTTATCGGTTTCTGGTTGGTAGCTTCTGTGGTGACGATGATCGCTGTGATTGGACTTCTGGTGTCCAAGACTGCCATTGATGCGGATATTAATGAGGCGGCACCCGGGGCAGACTACCTTGGTGCCGACCTCTACATCGGTGACTTCGACGACAACGGGCATTACATCGGCGACAGCAAATCATCTAATTGAGCGGCTAGCCGCCCCCACTACTTGATCCGTACCTTTGCTTGCTGAATCACTTGCTGCTTTGCTGCCGTTCGCCAACATGCCTTGAATCCCGTTTCCTACTGCATATCCTGTCCAGCTCATAGCTCCAAGGAACAGCATAGGCAGTACGATGAACATTGCCCCCATCACATACTCAATCACCTGCGCCGTGACCGTTCCATCCATAAATCCGGATGTCGGCAGCGACAACAGTACCTGATTGGAAGTCGACACTTGGTTATACAAGGTATCGAGCATGCTGGAATCGATCCAACGGGCCAGCTCCCACCAGAAGGTCAGCATGTGCAGCGTGAACAGCGCGAACGTCACCGTCATGACGGTCTTTAGCTGGTAGGTACTGACCAGCAGGATCAGTGGCAGGCTGATGATGACGCCCATGATCAGGAAAGCCTGCACCATCGGCAGAGCGGCGCGTAGCGCGTTCATCGCCGGGAAGTTGCTGAAGGAACCGAGGGCTAGCCCAGTGTTGGTGGCCAGGTTATTAAGCCCCTGATTGATCGATCCACCGCGAGCACTGGAGCCGTAGTCCTGGTACACCTGTCCGGGCGACATGGACATCGATTGTTGGCGTGGGCTGACCAGTTCGCGCAGGGTGGCATCCTCGATCTCGTTGCTTGAGCGACCAGTCAACCAGCCTTTCAGCTGAGTCAGCAGCGAAGGATCGACTTGCTCGATCAAGCGCTCTCGCAACCCGACTCCGCTGTCCCCCCACCACTGTTTGCAAGTGGGGTAGCCCGCGCCATTTTCCAGCCGTGGCAAGGAAATATCGCGGGTTTCATCGTAGGGCCAACTGACTCGCGGTGTCCTCGAGCGATCGGTGTCGTAGTAGCCTGGTGTGTCGAGAAAATAGCGTGAGCCGATCCAGGACGCATCATGACTTTGTGCCTTGTCCAACTGAGGACGGTTGGTGAACAGCCGAGAACGGGAATAGCCGTAGCAGTCGCGAGTGAAGTCGGCGACTTCCTGTAGCAGTACCTGGTTATCGATGCGCGAGCTGTCGATCTCCATGCGCATCTGCCGGATGTCCGGTGCGCAGGGGATGGAGGCGGTGGCCGCTGCGGTCACTCCTTTACTCAAAGCGTGCACCAGAAACCACCAGATTGGCACGTTGGCAGAGCGTTCGCCGATGGTATTGAAGGTGATCCCCCAGGCGGTTTCCGCTGGCTTGGCCACACTGACACCGCACCGTTGGCTCGCTGCATCATCAAACGCCATTGAGGCGAGGTTTAGTGGGAAGACCGGCGCGCAGCCGAACAATACGACGATGTAAGCCAACCAAAGCCGGTTTTCGATTCGAGGCATCGAGAGCAATCCCTTGTTGCCTTCATCCGCGCCTTGCTGACGGGCTGACAGCCATTCTTGCAAGATGATCGCGCCGAAGGGTGCGCCGAACAGTCCGGTGTCAGACAGGACGTTCCAGATACCGTTGTTGATGATCCAGGCCAGCAGCGAGAGGTAAAACTCTAGGTAGCTGTTGGTGCTCATGAGCATGATGGTGACCTCACAATCGGGTGAGCTCGACGACGGTCAAGAGCACAAGTCCTAATACTCCGATGCGTTTTACGCGCAGTCGATCCTGTGGTCGATGTCGGTAGCGCCGAAGTAGATCCCACCAGAGCGCAAAGAGGGCGCCGTAGAGCAGGGCACGCCACCACCTCAGATAAGGTCGTACGGATTCGAACGCCTGCTGCCAGACCTCGAAACTGCCCAGCACAATGCGGCCGATCCAGGCGACCAGTGCGGCGCTCAGGATCATCCCCGCGGCAATCCCCAGGTTTGAAAGCAAAGTGAATAGCGGTGAGCGCTTCATGGCTTACTTGCGCCTGGCGTCGGCGTCGTTGAGTCGGCCAGGTTCGGGGTCGCCTTGCTCGACGGTACGCGAAGCATCGGCACCACCGGCATGTCGATCGAGTACCAGGCTGGCGGTATTGGCAGCCAATATTTGTCGGACCTGCAGCTCGGTCTGCAGCAGGCGTATTTCACGTTCCAGCGTGTCGATGTTTTTCGTCAAGGCCGTTTGGGCCGGCTCGGCGGAAGCGATGTTCGGTTCGTGGCTGCCTGCCAACAGCGTGCGCAATAGCAGGAGCGCTTTGTCGAGCACGCTGGACAGGGCCGTCTCACTGGCCAGGCGCCGCGCCAGGAGTTCCTGATCAGGATCGTCGCTCAGGGCTTCGATCACACCACGAGTCACCGGCAGCATCGGGCTGGAGGCTTTGCTCAGATTGTCAGGGGTAGGCGGCAGAGAACCGGACAGCAATCCTTGCAGGGTCTTGAGATGTTCACCATAGGCCTCCTGGATCAGCGGCGTCAGTCCGCTGCCAGCGGTAGCCCGCAGAGTCTCGCAGGTGTCGCAGGTTGCGACTTCGGTCTCGCCCAACACTCGAACAGCCCATTCGGATTCCTCTTGGGGTGAGGTCCATGCCTGGCAAATAGCGCCGCCCAGGCAATCACTGCTACTGATCGAGGCGCTGTCATCCACCGACCGGTTATGCAGCAGGTTGTAGCCCGCGCGCACCACATCGGAGGTTGCCCGGATAGGTGTTTGTCCGCTACCTCCAGCCTTCTGTCCGCCGACCCAAGACACCCCATTGTTGCCGTTGCGGGCCTCGGTGTTTTTCACCGCAGCCACCGCATCACCGCCGGTTTGTTCGAGGTTGCCCTGCATTTCCTGGTTCTTGGCCAATGCGCCCCAGCCGGCTTGACCGACCTTGTCCGCCATCTTCTCAGCCATGGCCTGGCAGGTCAGTTTGGAGCGGTCGAAGTCGATACGCCCCTGCATCACGCCGTTACTGAGCAACTCATAGAGACCGGGATTGGCGCGCTGGATGATCAACGCCGGCAGCGACATCACCGCTTGGGTCGCGTTCTGCACAATGCTGCCCATGATCTGCTGGAACCCTTCGGTGACGCCGTTCAACTGGTTTTGTAAGGTGTTGGTGAGGCTCATGTTTCCGCACATCATGTTCGCCTGCCAGGATCCGCCGACACCGAGCCCGTTGGGGCGATAGAGCGAGCTCGGCGAGCCCGCTGCCGAGCCGCCACCGATGGTATACATCACCCGGTCGTCTAGCACTTCGCCTTGAGTGCCTAGGCGGTAATCGTCTTCGGCGCTGTGGACATGCGTGGCCACGGCGAGCAGTCCGCAGAGCAACAAACTCATCGGACCCAACCATGGTCCTGCAAGATGCCTACTCATAAAGCACCACCTTCGAAGTCGATGCTGAACAGGAAGGTCTGTCCCTCTCGCTTGCAGCAGCTATAGGGACGCCACAGCGACCAGGCGTAGCCGCCATCCGCGCTCTGCACCGAATCGCTGGGGAAGATGGCACATGTGGGTTGAACCACGGGGGAGAGCAATTGCCATTTGTGGGTCGAAGCGTCGTTTTCAACGATTGGGCCAGGCGGCCAATAACCCTCGCGTGGTACGGGTATGAGCGGGATATACACGTGCGGTTGCCAGTTGCGGGTAATGACATCACCCGCCCGCTGCGCCATCACCGCAGCGGCTTTGAAATCGTCGGGTTGCACCAAAAATCCTTGCCGGGGATAGACGTTGCCCCACATGTTTCCCGCGAGCTGACGACCGATTTCACGGATCCCGGGCACAAGCGACTCGGGGTAAAGGCTTTCCGGGATGCCATGACGCCAGGCCAGTGAGTCCAAAGTGCTCAGGTAATAGGGCATGAACGCAGTGGCGCCGCTGGCGCAGGCGTAGCCGGATTGCGAGGCCAGTTGCGTGGCGGCCCAGCCACCTGGATGACCGATGGCATCAACGTTTTTGAAACGAGGCAGGTTATCGCGCTGGGTGTTCGGCGTGATCAGGTTACCGCCTCCTTCCGCACCACTGATAGGAGAGGATAGGGCGGCCATCTCGGTCCAAGGATTGGCGCCGGTGGTGGCATAGCTCGAGACCACCAGCTCAGGAATGAAGTGATGAACCTTGGTTGAGGTTTTCACAGTGCAGCCGAAGGGGGTGCAGAGCAACCAGAAGCAGATGCCGACGACCTTGTACTCGAGGCAGTCTGGAGAAAGCACGGAGGCGGCAATGCTGCCGGTATCCAACGCTACGCTTGGCCCGGATGCCAGCAGAATGCTCAGCACCAAAGGATGCAACTTCTGGGGCGAAATGTGCGGGCAGGCAGCAGACATGATCCAGGCTCTGGGTGTATGGCCTGGACAGGTTCAATAATCGAGAGAGGGGTGTCAGTGAGAAAGCCGACAGCAGGATAGTCGGTTTACAGCGACCTTCTAGATCAGCAGAGGGTCATTCAACGCTCAGCGTACGAGCAAGCGCGTCAGACTCGATGAGCAACTGATCCGTTTTGATCTCGAAAATGTTGGCGAGTTTGCAGAGTACCAATAACGACGGGTTGCCTACCCCTCGTTCGATTTGACTCACGTAGGTACGATCCACCTCGGCCATGAGCGCCAATTGCTCCTGGGTAAGGTTCTTCACGCGTCGCATCGAGCGGATATTTTCCGCGAGTTGCAGACGGAGCTGTTCGTAGTCTTGAGTCATGCGCGCAAACTGCGCCTTGAGGGACTCTCAATCCACGGGATATAGTCTACATTGGCTCTGATTCGGGCTTTTTTGATGCTTAAGCCGAGTGTCAATTTTGTTTCTATGCTGCTTAGAACAGACCGAGCATTAATAAATAATCGAAAGCTAAGGTGTCTATGGACGAAAATTACGTTTCAATTCCGGCGGCGGACGGCTGCCCGAGCCTTTTGACACCATGGGGCAGCGAATTTGCGCCTATGATCGAACGTGGCGTGCAATGCGCCCAGGCCTGGCTTAATACACCCGGTGACGTACCGCTGTGGTGGGAACTGGCGCAGGCACGGAAGACTTGTCCGGCAGGAGACTCTCAGGATGCTTTCGAAGCAGGATTTTTATTGAGAATTCAGCAACGGCTTCAAGGCGTTTCACCGTAGCCGTGCGGCTCCAACCCTGACGATATGGCCTACACGGGAAAATTTACTGGAAGGTATGGTTCCAGGCTCCATTCCTCTAGAATGGAGATCTGACAGAAGTGGCGTTGGTCTGTGATAAACAGATTTACGTAGCTAGGATTCTGATAAGTGCAGATTCTGCACGCTCTGAGAACGTGGAGCGCGATATGAAAGCCGACCAAGTGTTGAGTGACGATCTGGTGAGCCGACT
The DNA here is from genome assembly GCF_036961705.1 of Pseudomonas sp. 3JA. NCBI lineage: Bacteria > Pseudomonadati > Pseudomonadota > Gammaproteobacteria > Pseudomonadales > Pseudomonadaceae > Pseudomonas > Pseudomonas sp. 3JA. The sequence continues at coordinate 188,766 of NZ_JBAMDJ010000002.1, read as the reverse complement.
GGAGGGTAAAATCCCAGCCATGGCTGAAGGTGCGATCAATACGGCCTATATCAACGCGCTGGCGGCCGGACGCAGCGTGATGGAAGTCATGGACGGCAAGCTCGTTGAGACGACTGCCGACGGTAAGCACAAGGTTATTCGAGTGGCCAAGCCCAAGCATAAAGTGACCTTGGGCGGGATTATCAAGGTGCAACGCTGCTCATGACCGTCCCTCGGCTGAGGGTGTTTGCCGGCCCTAATGGTTCCGGTAAAAGCACAATGAAAAGTGCCGTCCCTTCCCACCTGATCGGGATCTACATCAACCCGGATGAAATCGAAAAGGCTGCCAAAGAGGGCGGACGCCTGGAGTTCAGCGATTTTCAACTGGAAGTCGAAGGTGACGAGGTTCTCGGCTTTATCAAGGCGCACCGACTGATTCGGTCGACCCAGCTCGTTGAAGAGGCAGCCAAAATAGGCTTCAGCAATAACGGCCTGAATTTCCAGTCCGTCGCGATGAACTCCTATTTTGCTTCCGTGCTCTCTGATTTCATGCGGCACAAGCTCCTTGAAGCCCAGTTGTCTTTCACCTTCGAAACGGTGATGTCTAGCGAGGACAAAGTCGCTTTTATGCTTAAGGCAAAAGCGTCGGGATATCGAACCTACCTCTACTTTGTCGCCACTGAAGATCCTGACATCAATATCAATAGGGTCAAGAACCGTGTCGCGGCAGGTGGGCACCCAGTCCCCACGGAAAAAATTGTGCAGCGCTACGGTCGTTGCCTGAACCTATTGCCAGCAGCCATCGCAGCCTCGAACCGGGCTTATATCTTTGATAACTCCGGCGCTGATCTGGTGCTGCTCGCTGAAGTAACAGACGGGACTGACCTTGAATTCAGGGCTGATGAGATCCCTGACTGGTTCATGCAAGCCTACGTGGAGAAGGTGTTCAAGGATTTGCTGCCGGGTTGATTGAAACCTAGGATCAGCTCCGTTTCACTTAATTCCTCGCATCCTATCGATCCGTTCAGCTACCCGGTAAGCCGCCTCCAATTCCGAGCAGCCGGTGCTCTGCATCAGTGTCCAGCGTTCGGCTTTTTCCTCGGGCTCTGTCATGGCCAGGGCGAGATAAAAACTGGGCGGCACGGCTCGAAACAGCGTTTCGAGTTTTTTCGACAGCACGACCCCCTCGGTGTATTTGCCCGGCTCCTTGCTGGCGGAGAGCAACAAGGCTTTCTGTGCCGGCGTGAGTTTCTTGAAACGTGCGATTTCTTCGATTTCCGCCGGTGGCATGTTCAAGCAAATCCACCACTCGATCATGTTGAGCATGGTCTGCGCGGCAATGGGGAAGTCGGCAAGGTTCTGCGTGGCGAGCCAGAACCAGGCGCCAAGCTTGCGCCACATCTTCGTGCCCTTGACCACGAACGGTGCCAGCAACGGATTCTTGGTGATGATATGGCCCTCGTCGGTGACCATGATGATCGGTCGGCCCAGGTACTGATCGCGCTCGGCGAGATTGTTCACGGTGTTCATCAGGCTGATGTAGCTGATGGACATCTGGGCTTCGTAACCTTCACGAGCATAGGTGGCCAGGTCGACAATGGTCACATCGCTCTCGGGCCAAGGCGTGCCCTCGCGATCGAACAGTTCGCCCTCGAAACCCTGGCAAAACAGGTCGATGGACTCGCCCATTTCCTGGGCACGCTCACGACGCTTCTCCGGCAAGTGCGTGTCAGCAGCGACGCGCAGCAAGGCGTCGCGCACGTCGCGGGTCAGTACCTGGCGACCCGCCGCGACACACGTCTGCGCCGCATCCAGGATGCACTCGCGGATCAAGCTGCGATCGGCTCGACTCAGGCGGGCTTCTTCCTTGGCCTCGCCACCAGTGATCATCAGGCGAGCGGTGATTTCCAATTCGCCAAGAACATCGCGTTGGTCTTCGCGACTTGCTACCGCCTCATCGTCCAGCTCATCAATCGACAGACTCGCCACCTGATCCGGTTGCTCGACCAGGCGCCAGGCATCGACAAAGGGTGCGAGGCTGACCGAGGCACCAGGTTTCAATTGGACCTTATTGACCGACAGACCTTGTGTCGCGAAGTAATCGCCCTGCAAGCCGAATGAGTTGCCGGCCTCGACGATAAATAAGCGTGGGCGGTACACCGCCATGATCTGCATCAGCAGGGTGACTAGGGTGGCCGACTTGCCGGCACCGGTGGGGCCGAACAACAGCAGATGGCCGTTCATGGCCCGGTCCAGCCGTGACAGAGGGTCGAAGCTCAGTGGCGAACCGCCGCGGTTGAACAGGGTGATGCCCGGGTGGCCGGTGCCGGTGCTGCGACCCCACACCGGAACCAGGTTCGCCAGGTGCTGGGCGAACATCAGCCGCGTGTACCAGTTGCGCGTGTCGCGGGCCGGGTTGTAAGCCATCGGTAGCCAACGCAGGTAACTGTTGCAGGCGGCGACTTCATCGCCTTCGCGTACCGGTTGCAGCCCCGCACCCAGCAGCGCGCTGGCCAGGCTGACCGAGCGCTGGTGCAATTGCTGCTCATCGTGACCGCGCACGTAAAACGCCAGGGTGCCCCGGTACAGCTTGTGCTGGCGGCCGATGATCGCGCGAGCCTCTTCGACATCTTGACGGGTCTGGGTCGAGGCCAGGTTTTCACCGATGGCTTTGCGCGCCAGGCGGTTTAACTGGTCCTCGAGCACATCCTGCGGTTTGACCACCAAGGTCAAACTCATCACCGTGCCTTCGGGTACCTGATCGAACAGGGCATTCACCGCGTCGCCCTTGTGGGTTTCGCCGGTTAGCTGACCAATCAGCGGTGCGCGTCGTAGCTTGTCCACGACCATCACCCGATGGGGCTGATCGTCGAAGTACCAGAGTCCACGCTGTACATCCGAACGCGGCTCATTGAAAAATAGGCGCTCGGCAAAGTCATGATCGAAGGGCAGCTCCAGCGACTCACCATCGCTCGTCTCCGGATAGGCCACGCGGCGGTAGAAATCCTCGGGCGCTTCATCAGTGAGCGTGGGTGCCGGATTGAACCACGGCACTAACCAGGCATACAGACCTCGGCCATCGACTCGCGTTGTTTGCACCCCGCATGCCTGCAACGAAGCCGCAATACGTTCGCAAGCCTGATGCAGGGATTGCACCGGGTTGAGTCCTGTCTCCTCAGCGTCAGACTCAAGCCAGCGATAGACCACCAGGCGCACCCGACGGTTATTGCCACGCCAGGGCAGGCGCGTCACCACCTTATCCTCAAACAGACCGCCGGGCTTGGCGATGGCCTTCAGATGACGGCGGCTGAGCTCCAAATACGCCTCGGTGAAGACCGTGCTTCGCGCGCTGTCCTGGATATAATCGGTGAGCCGGGTCAGGTAGGGGGTGAAGTCGTTGTCATCCTGACAGAAAAACTGCGCCACCCACGGCGCTTGGTCCAGCTCGTCAAAGCTATCCTGCAGGGCATCCTCGAGGGCATCGCGGGCGGCCATCAACCAATCGGGTTCGCGCCCTTCAGTGCCAATGGGCAGTAACTCGAACACCGCACCCACCGAGCGATTGTCATCGAGCAGAAAACACTGTTCGGCGTCGAGGTATTCGACCCAAGGCAGATGATCGGTGAAGCTGGGGTTGTGCGCATAGAGTGCCGCGTCATCGGCCAAGGTGGCGCGAGGGCGCAATGGGTGGCGCCAGGCTTTCCACGCAGGAGTGCGGTTGCCCGAATCGCCGGTACGCACTACAAGTCTTCCTGACGTTCACCCGGCAACGCGTACTGCACCCGTTGGTAGAACGGAAAGACTGTCGAGTAACCCGGGATCGGTGCCTGCTCGGTACCACTCAGATGCGGATACACGTACAGCACCAGATCGGGATTGGGCAGGCGAGGGAACAAATTGTGGATCTCGTTCGTCGCTGTGCGGGTGTACGGTTCTTGGAGAAAGGCGGAGAAATCTGCCTGGGTCAGCGGACGACGTAACTGCTGCCGAGCATCCAGCAGTTGCTGCTGAGTGCCTTGCGAACCGGCACCGTTCCAGATGTCCAACATGGTTTGCTCACCATGGGGCAGAAGCGTCTCCTTGTCGGTGGAGCACCCCGCCAGGACCCAGCAGAACACGCTAATCCAGATCAGGCAGGGAGACAGGGTCTTTTTCATGGCGAACGCTCCGGCCCATGGGCTCGTAGTCGATGGTGATTTCATGGTCGAGGTGCAATGCGACTTGAGCCGCCGGTGGCACGTACACGGCCGCAAAGGCCTCGCCATACAGCTTGTTCACCCACTCACGGATGTCGCTGACACCACCACTGAGAATTGAATTCAGCGCACTGTTGCTCGTGCTGTTGGTGATCCCGAAGGTACTGCCGCCAGAACTGATCACGCTGCTGTTGTTCTGCTCATCCCCAAGCAAGGCGGCGACGCCCGCACCGGCCGCAGTGATCAGACTCTGGCTGCCGAGGTATTGCTGGGCATTCGAGCGGCGCTCGCCGGCAATGCAAGGAATGCCATACGGATCGGACAGGTAACCGAGTCCTCCGCGGATCTTGTCGGTGTTTGAGCTCTGGGTGGTGGAGGCATTACGGCTGGCTACCGCTTTCGGCTGAGGCACCGTGCGGATGGTGCCATCGGTAAACACAAAGGTGATTGACTCGACCTGTCCGCGAACGCACGACAGGGTCCAGTCACCGGACGCCGTGCCGCTCATTACGGCGCCCGCAACGTCCGGCAGATCGATGCCGTTGGCTGTCAGATTCTCGGGGCCGACCAGCACTTTGAAGGGGTAAGGATCATTCACGGTGCCGTCGACTGGGACTCGGCCGATCAGCGCGGTCATGGCGACTGAACCCATCAATGTTGCGTTTTCGGGAATGGTATAGACCGGCTTCGCGCCTTCGGTACGATCAGCGGAGCGTGTCAGGTCACGTTCACCCTTGGTGACCTCGCGTAACTGCTTCTGGCTGCGGTCGATGGCATTGTCCTTCAAACCCTCCAGTGAGTTGAAGGCAGTAGGCAGACTCAGCGCGGACACGGTCTTGGTTTTGCCCTGGGCGTCGGTGGGCAGAGCATCCGAGGGCTCAATCCACTGCAATGCATCATTGGCAGAATGCTGCCGTTCAAACTGGGAGCCGTCGCCCGGCTCAAGCCCCAGTCCGATCGGCATATCCTTGTCTTTGTCGGTCAGCCCCGACAGCTGCTCCTGCAATTTCGTCAGCAGACCACGGGCCTGGCGACTGTCTTGTTCCGCTTTGAGTCGAGCCTCGTTGGCTTGTCGGCGACCTTCGTCGACCTGTTGAGTCACGCTGCCAAGCGCCGTCTGGATACGCGAATCAACACTGTTTTCCCGCTCGCGCAGGCGGTTGTTTTCCGTCTGCAGCGAATCGTTGTGTTTCTTCAAACCGAGCATGTCGCTGCGCATGGCCTTCACCTGGCCGACCAGGGTGGCGACCGTATCGCGGGGGGTATCGCCCGCAATACCGAGCGACTTGGCTTGCTCGGCGGATAACTGAAGATTGCCTTGATCAACCGACTTCTCTGGAGAGGAACTGCTGCCACCCGCGACCCAAGTTTTCAGGATAATCAACACCACGCCCAGCAGCGCAGCCGGTACCAGCCATTTGAGCAAGGCGTTAGCTTTCATCGCCAGCACCTCGCGAAACAGCCGGGAACAGCACGGCTTGCTCAAGGCCGGCACTGCGGGTGACAAGGTAGGCGATCGTGGTGTCTTCAGCGCTGCCGACAGGTCCGAGAAAAGCATGCTGGAAAGCCGCGGCGAATAGCTTGGGCTGGAGTCGACGTGGATCGAGTTGCACCGTCTCTGAACCACGATTGCGCAGCTTCACGGCCGTCACCCAGTAATCACCGAGTCGCCAGGCGGCGATGGGTGTGCTGGACACGTTTTCGGTCGGCAGCAGGGTTGGCAGTTCGGTGCGCAGCTTGAGCGGGACGCGGCGTACGCCGGGCAGGGACTCCACGGTGCGTAGCGGCGCGTACAGGCTTTGCGCAGCGTAGCGCGTCAAAGCGACTGGGATTGGCGTACGTTCTGGAACAGGGACGGTGCTAGATTCAGCCTCGGTAGGCTGCCGCTGAGTATTTTTGAGAATACGCACGGGTTCCAGCGGTTGATCGCCAGGCGTGGCTGCAATGTCCAAGAGGATGATCTCGCCCGTCGTGACCGATTGCAGTTGTAATCGGGTAGGTGCAATGGCTTCTGACGCGCGCAGGTACAGCGTTCCGCCGGTAGATTGCACGCGCAGCTTGCCGGTCAGAGTTAAGGGTACGCCGACTCGAACATCCTCATCGATAAAGACCACTCGTTCCTGATTGATCACCAGCGGGACCGCGAGAGGGAGGCGTTCCCAGCGCATCATCTCGATGGCCTGCGCTGCAGCTCCCCATAGCATCAGTGCGACGGTGAGTCCCAGGGGAGACATCCGCTTCATGGCTCACCTCCAGGCAGGGAGATTTTTTGCGGCGTGCCCTGATAACAGTCCAGTGCCAGCCCCCACTTATTGCGTTCGGGGTCCAGATCAAAACGCACCACGCGTAATGGATAACGCACCACCACCCGTTTCACCGGTTCGGCGGCGTAATACTCATCGGCGTTGAGGTCGAGGGTGACCAGCCAGCTGTCGCGATCGAGTTGCTTGACCCTGAGTTCCGGATCTTCGCTATAGCCTCGGCCCAGAATTTCGTAGACGCCACGTACCCGCTGGCGCAGCTCGCCAGCGGCCTTGCGGTACTCGTAGTCACCGTCGAGGAAGGCCTTGCAGGCGGGTGTAAGGTAGGACTGCAAGCCATAGATTGCGCGGCGATAGTCCTGCTCGCCATCCGAGGGCCAGCGGTTGAGCTGACCAAAAATATACAGGGCAAAGGCATACACATTCTCTGAAGGGATATCCCACCACTTGCGCGTGCTGCCCGAGCGCAGATCCGGTGGTACATGCACGGTCAGATCGGTGGGTGCTGAGCGCCAGCCGTACCAGAGCCCGGCACAGACCAGGGCAAGGATCATTACCGCCAGGCGCAGGCTGAAGATATGGGCCTGTTGGGCATCCACCTTGTTCCGAAAGCGGCTCATGGCTGCCACCGGGACAGGGCAGGACGCAGCCGACGTGAACGGCGGACCGTCCAGCCACCGGAGTGGAGAATCAGATTGCCGCGACCCAAGCGCCAACGGCTAGCCAGTATCCATTCGATCTTGCGGTACAACCAGGTCTCGGGACGGGCCCGTTTGGCTCGACGCAAAAGCGTGCCACCGGCCAATAACACCACGGCCATGCCTGCGATCATGCCGGTCGGCGCTACGGCAATGGAAGCGGTGGCGGTCGCCAGAGGAACGCCCAGCAGCAGGCCGATGACTGCGCCGGTACCCAGCGCTACCCACATCTCATCATTGGTCAAACCGCGCAGTACGGCAGGGTTGCGATTGAGTCGCTCGGGCAGAAAAACCAAGGTGCCGTCGGCAAAGCGTTCGATAGTGTCGTTCATGCCAACCTCACAGAATTGCAGCAGCCTTGGTCAGGAACCAGATGATGATCACCACTAGCAGGGCGCCGATACCGACCACCGCGCCGAGATCTTTCCAGGTCTTGCGCTGGTTTTGCACGTCGGCATACACGGTCAACGAATGCCAGGCCACCCCTAAGAAGGCGAGCAGGGCGATCAGAAGGCCGAGCAGGATGCCGCCGTCGTAGGCATAGTTTTTGATCGTCTCGATCAGGCCGGTTCCTTCGCCGCGGGAAGGAGCTTCCATGGTCGGTAGTTCAGCAAAAGCCAGGCCTGGACCGAGCACTAGCAGCAGACCGATCAAGCGCTGGCTGGCACGATCACACAGGTTGTTTTTCAGAGGGGCAAAACATTTGAGCATGGCGGTGATCTCCTGGATTAGGACAGGGTAAAAAACATCAAAACCAGCAAGGTGAGCAGGACACGGGCAGTACTGCCGCCAAACGCGCCGAAGCGCACACTGCCGGCCGCCCATCCCCGGTAAGCGGTCCAGATCACCCATGCACACCAAAGCAAAGCCAGGACGAGAACCAGTGACAGCCACAGTGTCGAACTGCTCTGTGCCGAGACGCCGGAGGCATTTTGGAACGCTGAGCTCTGCGCGTCAGTCATGCTCATGGCAAAGGCTCCGCAGGCGGAGTGTCAACGCGGTAATCGCCGATCAGTTCAGTGGGATCGCGGGGTTGAGCGCGAGAGGGGGAAAGGTAGCCCTGCACACCATGACGGATGCGTTGGATGTCCCGAATCAGGCGGGGATAGTCGAAGCGATAGCGCTCGTCGGGTTCAGACCTGTTGGCTGTCTCAGTACGTGTCGCAAGGCGTTCGATAATGTTGAGTTGCTGCTGGACGAGGCTGAGCTGATCCTGCTCATGAGCAGATGCGGCGTAGCTGCTGCCATCGACGATAGCCAGCGAGAGTAGTAAACAGCGAAAGACGGTAGTTGGCATGATGCTGGCCCATGTTGATCTGGGAGAAGAATCAAGTCAGAGGTCGAATTGTTCATTAAGAAACTTGAGGTGTGATCAGTCGCTTTTTCGGGGAGTGGACTGATAGGCTGTTTGCGACACTCAAGGAGAAGGACTGATGTTTGATTACGTGGGAAGATTTCCTATTCCGACCGACCTGCTACCGCAGCGGTTGCGCTCACTGCTAGAACCAGTGGGAACTGATCCGTTGCAGAGAGTCGAGGTGAGTAGTTTCACGGAAACCGAACGCTCAGAGTCGAACCGCGAGACGGTTCATATGTTGATGGCTGTAGTTCCCGATGACGGTAACGCGATACCCGTTCTACATAGTCAGGGTGTGGTGGCGCACGGGGTTCCGACTCCAAGTGAGAAAGGGGGCGTGAAAGACTTCACACCGAATGTGAGCGGGTATGACTACATCGTTGCCTCCTGGGGCAGCAGCTTGTTCTTCACATACACCTTGGCCGAGAAGGTATGGATGGCGTTGGGTTTAACGCCACGATGCATTGGCAATGAGCATCAGCGTTTGGTTTACGACGATTTGAGCCTTCCAGAGTTCGGAGTCGCTGAAGGTGAGGTTTCGCTGCAATACCACTTCAAGCCGTCCCGGGATGTTAATTGGTTCATGTCAAACGAGTATCTGCGCAAGTATCTGTGGTTGAGGGGAGGACGCGGCGTTCGCCATTTCTTCTATCAGGCGACGCTCGCAGACAGCCCGCAACTGCGCAAGCTGATGAACGGGGAACGTTTTCATTCTCTTGGCGAGCCGGGGAGCTGGCTTGATGGCGATCTTCGTGAAACAGAGAACGGCTTACTGCTCCAGGTATGGGCGACAGTAGTGGCAGTTTCCTGCAACCTCTGCCCTCAGCAGACAGCTGATGGGCTGACTTGGCCAGGTGTTGCTGGAAAGGTTACGCACGCTAGTGCCAATGACATCATGAGAAATGATACGACGGTCTATCTCGACGACAGATTTCTCGAACGCTATGAACAAAACAGCTTGTACGGAAGCACACCTGTAGACGCGCATGGTGGCTGGTATTGCAGTCCATCTTATCTTGGGCAGTGGTCTTTCACTGGGTGCCGGAGAATCGGGCGAAACCTAATCGAGGTGGATTTACGGGATCTGTACAAAGGCGTCCCGGAGCGGGAAACATTGCATGCTCATGTCCACGCCCTGGATCCTGCGATCGTGAAACAGTGCGACCTGACTGAAGAACACATCGTTTCCAAAGTTGATCGGTTCCTCACGCAAATGCTGTCCTTGGGAGAAAACCTTTCTCGGCTTGGGACCGCGCTGGGCATCGAAAAACCGGCTGTTGAACTGCTCGGGTTCTCACGGGAAGAAGTTGCAGCCGATGGCTGGCTACATTATCCGCAGGTTGCAAAACTCGCTCAGTTCGCGCCCTTGAACATGACCCAGCAGGCCTTTCTCGCTCGATGCAAATCCATCCATGAAATTTGGCAGAAGCTGCCCGACGGTTTCCTCAAACAGCTTCTGGAAGCTATGGGTGTCCCGAGAAAGTTGATCGCCACTTTGGGGAAGCTAAAGCTTCTGCAGTGCTTACTGAACATCCTGACCAGATTCGACGAAAACTGCGAGGCATCGGACGCACTAAAAAGCAAGGATGAACCAGAAGGCTGGAATGCGAAAAACAGCGACATTGCAATGCTGTTCGTCACCTACGATCTTCGCATTGCCGATGCCCATGACGCCGTGAGCAAGATCGAGAGGTTGCAGGATCAAGACTTCGACACGGCTACATTGCATCAAGGTTATGGTCGTGCGCTCGACTTTGTCCTAGATGGCGTCATCGACGCCTTCACGGCAATCAATAGTCCCCTGGGCCGTATCCTGGCACGCGCATGATGTGGCAGGGCCTGGAGACATTTTACAATGTGGGGAGACCAACCTTGAGCATGACGTTCTACCTCGACGAGAGTGGGCATAGCGGTGACATAGTCAACAGCGGTGACGGCTTCGACTTCAAAGGGCAACCGTACTTCGTACTGGCTGCGGTGGGGGTGAGTGACGAGTCGGCAGTTGTCACTCGAATCGAAGAGCTGCGTGCATTGCACAGGATTTCACCTGGTGAGCTTAAGTCCAAGTCTCTGATGGCCAAGCCCAAATTTGTTTTGGAGGTTATAGACTACCTGGAGTCTATCGGTGCGCCTCTGTTTGTCGAGCTCGTGGATAAACGCTATTTCATCTGCGTGCACATCACGAGTTTTCAGTTGCTACCATCTTGCATGGGGTTCCCCGAAGGTGCACCCATGACCTTCCTTAGGAATACTGTTGCGGACTTTCTGAATGCTGAAGCTCCGGATCAGGTGCTCGACGCATTTGTCCAAGCCTGCCTAGAGCCTTCTGAGGCGCACCTGCTGCAGTCTCTTTCATTGCTTCAGGATCTGGGCGTGCGCCTTCTGGACATCCCAGGGAAGAAAGATATTGCCCGAGGCGTAGTCATGATGGTGGAAGATGCCCGTAACGAGTATCTGGAACTTAAGGAGCAGGATCCTGACGCATTTCTCCAGTTCCTTCCGCCACCTGATCACAACAAGCGCAGCAAGCGTGTTTGGATGCTTCCCAATCTGACCTCGTTTGCCAACATCTACGCGCGCCTGAATCTCTACTTCAGACGGAATCTGCAAGGTGTCCACATCGTTCACGATCAGCAGTTGGAACTCGAGGATATCCTGCATCTGGGGAAAGCGACTGTGGAAGCCCAGAAGGACCAAAGCCAGGTTCCATACACTCCACACTCGGACTTTATTTTCGAAGAGATGGCTACTTTCACGTTTGCGCAGTCGCACGAAGGCATTGGCCTGCAGATAGCGGATGTCGTGGCGGGGGCGGTGATGCGCTACTTCAGGGATAGCCAGAGTGCAACGGTAAATCCTGATCTGGCAAAGGCCGTCGAGCGCTTGATCAGCACATCCGATGCTCGAACCGGTTACGGGGTCAATCAGGTCGTGGCCTCGCAAGATGTGCGGTACGCTTAGCTAGGAGGGCTGCGGCCGTCAAGCACGCGTGTCATCGTATCGACTGAAATAAAAAATCAGCACTTGTGCTGCACTTAAATATATTTTTTGAACGTCGCTGCGGTGATAGCTGTCGTTACTCCGAGCAACACCGCGCAAGGCAAAAAAACGGCCATCGGATTGAGCGAAAAGGGCAGGGACAGGTAAATGATCCAGGGCACGATCAGCAGGGGTATCACTGCTCGCTTAGCGCGATGATAGACAAAGCTGCTTTCTCGCCCCGCGCCAAATTTTCGCAGGTCACGACGCATCAATCCATCGACAAAACCAGTGGCCACGGCCAGCAGAAATAAGGGTATGGCTAGAACCAGAATGGTCAGGCGCACCACGAAAGTGAAGGTGACATACACCGCCGCTAGTACAAAGTCCTCGATACTCACGTAGAGCTGGTTAACCCTGCTCCAGAAACCGTTGCCCTGACTCGCCACTCGTGCCTGCTGGGCAAAATCCGCAAAGCCAGTCTTGACCAGCAACCATTGATTGAGAAAATCCAGTACTTGAACAATCCTTCGCCCGGGTTGTTGGAGGATGAGTGAAGCTTTGAAGTGCTCGCTGAGCCACCCCAGTTCACTATTCAGCATGACCTGGCTGTGTCGCCAACCCTGATCGCCCCAGAACAGCAGCAAACCGGCGAACTCAATGAGGATCGAAAACAGCAACGAGGCGATCAGCAAACTGATGATGCGTAAAACCAATCCAATCGCCAATACGATTAGTCCCGGGCGCTGGATCGGTTGTGGCGGCGTGTTCTGTAAGGAAGTCGCCATCGTTTACTCCATTGCGCACCGTTGAGTCGATGCCGCCACGGCGCCTGCCGAATACGTAATTGCTGAATCAAAACCTGTAGCGGGGCGGGCTACCCCACCTGATCCAGATCGAAGTTGGTTGTTGGGCCGCCACCGCTCGCGCTCCACCATTGGCCCGCCTGTTCGTTATAGGTGGCCCGCATCCGCTGGGTAAGCTCCTGCAGGTCCTTAGGCATGGCATCATCGTTGGAGGGCTTAGGCAAAGGCATGCGGACTTTCCAGAGCTGCCCACCGGCCTGGAAGGAGAACATTTGCCCCTTGGGCAAGCTGACGATGTGAGCGGGCTCGATCAACGGCACGCTGGTGCTGCTGACGCGATCCTGCGAAGACGAAGTGAAGTCTGTGTTGGCGTCGGGATCGGAGGTGTCGGTGGCACCGGACACCAGCGTTTTCGTAAGTACATTCACCATAGGCAACTGCTTGGTGAGTAACTCCGCGGTAGCGGTTTCACGCACGCGTAGCATCTGCAGGGTGTTGAAATTGCCGATCACCTGGCCGGCCTTGGCCCGGTTACCGATTCGCGCTTCGATGTCGCTGAGGGTCTGGGTGTAGGCCGTCACCTGAATGCCGGCGCCGCCACCCTTGTTGATCAGCGGAATGAACTCATCGCCCATCAACTCGTTGAACTCATCAGCGTGGAGATTGATCGGTAGCTTGTCACCGCTGCTGCCGGATTGGGGCAGGCCATGGTCGATGCCGTGTTTATAAATATGTCCTGCCACGGAGACCAGATCGGCAAACATGGAGTTGCCCACCGCGGCAGCGACCTCTGCGTCGGTCAGCGCATCGAGGCCGACATAGACGATGCCGCGTTTTCGGATGACTTGCATCCAGTCAAAGATCGGCCGTGGATCGTCCAGATCGGTGTAGTTGGGAGCCAGTAACTGGGCCGTCTTGCCGGTGGTGAGTTTCTCCAGCAGCGGCAGTAGTGAGGCAACGATTTTGTCGAAGTAAGTACGGTCGTAGCGTACCGCCGAACGCAGCCCGTCCATTACTGGATCAAATACCCGCTTCACCGCCAGGTACTGCTCGATGGCCACCACGCGCTTCTCGCGCCCGACCATATGCCGGGGAATGTTCTTCTCTGTGAGCTTGCCTTCAAGCTGGACAATCACTTCCCACGCTTTCGGATCGGTTCTGGCGAAAAACTGCTGAGCGTATTCGATGAACAGTGCGTCGATGTTGACCACATGGCGTTGGATCTGCAGGTAGTCCGGACGCCGGCCTAACTCGATCAGGGCGCGGGCGATGATGTTGACGAAACGCCAGGCGAACTCGCGAAAGGCGGCCGAGTTGCCTTCACCACTGAGTTGCCCGGCGATCCGTGACGCCACTTCCGAAATGCGCCCGAAGCGTCCCACTGCATTGTAGCGAGCGGAGATCTCTGGCCAGCCCAGATGGAAGACATAAAACTCCTTTTCCCGACCGGCGCGTTTGGCTTCGACGTACATCCGTTTGAGCAGGTCGGCATCGCCCTTCGGATCGAAGACGATGACCACCTCATGTTCGATGCGGTGAATGTCTTGGGTGATGTACACCTCAGCGAGTCGCGTCTTACCGACACGAGTAGTGCCGAGCACCAAGGTGTGCCCGACCCGTTCACCCAGCGGCAGACCGACTTCAGTTTCATCGGGTTCGACCCCATGCAGCAGTGGCGAGCCACCGACCGGTGGTAACGGGCGCAACGGATTGAAAGCGCTGTCCCAAGCCGTGATACGCGCCAGTGTCGAGAACGGAAACGGTGCATGTTCCAGTCGACGTTCGAGTTCACGGGCCAAGCGGTAGCGGGTCGGTTGATCGACATAGTGGGCGACCGCCGGATCCTGGGCCTCGACCAAGCGCTGGGTGTGCAGGCGGGTCCAGCGAAAACCGCGGCCCATGAACAGCCGCTTGCGGCTGACCGGAATCTGCCGGCTGGTCAGTTCGTAGCGAGGCAGCCGACGGATATTGCGCCGATAGCGCAACACCTCCCAGGCTTGTCGCAGTCGGATCAGACCGAACAGGGCATAGGCCAGCGCCGCCACCAGACCGATCTCGGGTGAGAGGGCCACAGCCCAGGGCGAGTACACGCACAACACCCCGGCGGCGATGCAGATCGCTACGGTGTACAGTTCCACTGCTGGCCGGAGCTTGGACTCCATCGCATGCTCGGCCATGACCTGACTCACTGTTCCAATGAGGTGGCGGTGATCAGGACGGGGTAGTGCTCAATCTGCAGGCGGGTGGCGATGTCGTTGCCGTTGACCGGCAGGATGGTGATGCCCGGAGCGGCTGCTCGAATCCGGGCTAGGGCTTCAGTATCGGCCACTTCGACGGCGAGGCCAGCCGCGCCCATTTGCTGCAGTTCAGCCGCACGTTGCCGCAACCAAGCCAGTGATTGGGGATCCTCGCCAATCAAGAAAAAAGGCCGCAAACCCGGCATGTTCAGAGTGCGAGACGTGATTTGGCCGGGGCTCAAGTGAGAGCTGTGGATGGGCAGTATCCAGGCTTCATCGGCGAACGCGGACAGGTCCGCATGCGTGGCCCGATCAGGCTGGATCTTGTTGTTTATTGGCGGCCCGGAAACATGAAAATGAAGTCGAATGAAGTCTCTAGGCTGATCTTCTGCAACGGACAATTCCGACTGGGCGAAAGCAGCCAAGAGCAGGGCGAAATGACAGGTAATGGGGATTCGCTTCATGGTGGTGTGCTCTGTTTGAAGGAAACCTGCAATCGTTCGAGTTGTCGGGAAAAGCCGGCGCGGTAACGCGCGGCCGGCATTCCTCCCGCCGGGCGGTGATAGCGTCCAGCAGCTGATACCCAATCACCGGTGGCGGCGTGATGCTCCCGTAACAGCGCGGCGGTCACGGCGAGATTTCGATAGGGGTCAAGTGCATCGCAGGGACTGGAAAAGCGTTGCCCGTGATAACCCAGGTTGGTTTGCCCGAGTCCAACATCGACCCGCTTGGCGTCATGTCGGGTGAGCGCCTGAAGCAAAGCGGGACAGGCGGCCTGGCGAGAGGCGAAGCGGTAGGGGGTTCCGGCGATGTTCAGGGTCCACGGCCAGGGCAGCAGTCGACCCCGGACGCGGATACCACTCTCCTGCAGGGCAATCGCGAACAGCACCGTAGAAGGGATGTCGGCATCATGCGCCGCCAGTTGGTAGGCCGGAGGCGGAAGTTCGTCAGCCTGGACGGCGAGCACCGTCAGCATGAGTGCAATACCGCTCAGTCGAGGCGTTGCCATTGTCCATTCACCTGCTGGAGCTTGGCGGGTAATGGTCCTGGGGCACCCAGGCTGAACCAGCGACCACGGTCATGGTTCAGGGTGATTTGCCGGCGCTG
Organism: Pseudomonas sp. 3JA; assembly: GCF_036961705.1. Lineage (NCBI taxonomy): Bacteria > Pseudomonadati > Pseudomonadota > Gammaproteobacteria > Pseudomonadales > Pseudomonadaceae > Pseudomonas > Pseudomonas sp. 3JA. The sequence goes on along the minus strand of NZ_JBAMDJ010000002.1, from coordinate 173,146 downwards.
AACCTTGGCCGGATTGATGTCTGCGTGACGAGCCCAGCTACGGACACGTTCATCCTTGCCCTGGCTGCCCACCAGATAGATATCGAAAGCCATGTCGCTGCTTTGCAGACGCTTCGCTTCGACCTTGCACGCCGCGCAGTTGTCCTCTACAAACAGGGCCTGGCGTGGCGCGACCGATGAACTGGCAGGGGGCGGGGATGCCATGCCCTGAATCGGCAACAGCCCCGGAAATAGCTTGGCCCAGGCCGCGGTGTAAGCGTTTTGGTAGGCCAACTCGCGTTCGGCGCGTTTGGCTTCCAGCGCTACCTGCAATTCGGCATAGCGCTGGCGCTCTTGGTCGGTCTCTGCCTCGACGCCGAGTGCAGTCAGCGGATCGAGGTTCGGGCTCCAGAAACCACGCGGGCCGGCTTGGATCTGTTCGAAGCGCGTCCACTCCTGCTCGGTCAGGCCCCAGTTCGCCGCCTGTTCAAAGTGCGAGCGCCCCAGCGGAGTGGATTGTGTGTCCTGGACCCGTGACGGTGTCGTGACAGGGTTGCCCATCGCAGCACCCGTGCTAAGCAATGAAACGAGACAGACGACGGGGGACAGTAGCGCTCGGTTCATGATCGTTTCTCAAGGGAGTTGCACGGTCTGGTCTGGCTGAGTGGGCACCGTGAAGATGGCCGCGTTCGGCTCTAGCACCTTCAGCTGCCAGGCGCCGAGCTGCTCGCCGTTGTGCAGCAACCGGATATCCTTGAGCGAGCGACTATCAGGAGGAGCGACCGCCAGAAAGCGCTCGCCACCACGGGTCTCGACACTCAACACTGAGAATGGCGGCGAGAGCGGGGCAGGCTTGGGGCGAGCGGCTTTTTTCGGCTTGGTCGAGGAAGGCGTCGGTGGTGGTAGTGATGTCTGGGTCTTGAGGTCCAGGAGTTGTTGTTCGACGTGCTCAAGTCGTGCGCGTAGCGTGATCATGTCGGCTGCGGTGGCACGGTCTGCCAGACCGTCGCGTAGCTCCTGTATCTCTTGCGCCCATTGATCCAACATCGGATCGAGGGTATCGGCCTGTTGCTCTCCGGTATCGACCATCTGCTTCAGGTCTTTCAGCGCGTACTGCAGCTTCTCCTGGGTATCCTGGAGAGCGCTCGAATCACGTTGCAGGGTATCCAGGGTTTGTAGGCGTTGGATGTTCGCGTTTTCTAGCTCGATCATGCGTTGATGCTGATTATACAAACCACCACTCAGCCCGGAGACCGCCAGACAAAGGGAGCCGACAATGAGAGTTTGAAATGTCGAGGCTTTCATGGGCGTGCCTCCGACTGATGGGACGAGGTTGGTGTGACCCGCACCGTGCCAGCATCATTTTTCTCCCGTTCGAAGCAGACCGAACGGCTGACCTCATCGGTCGTGAGGTGCCAGGCGGGGCCAGCCAGTACCTGCAGTGCGCTGCGTAATGGGATCGGGCCGAGCCGGTAATGGGCTGCGGGCAGAGGCCGGGTGAAAAGTATCTTTACTGGTTCGGCAGCAGGGCAGAGCGAATAACCTGAGCGCTGCAGCACGTAGTGCATCGCCTCCTGTACCGAGGGATTCAGGTTGGACGGAATGCTCACGTCAATGATTTGAGCGAGAAGATCACGTTGCTCCGTGGTGGGCTCGGTGCTGACCAGCGTATAGCGGCCATAGCGGAGCTCTGACGGATGGCTTTCGTCGGCCCGGCTCCGCGACAACTGGGGCCGATTGGAGCTACTGTCAATCTCTGGCTTAGTCGGCAATGGGGTTGGGATTTGCGCCGTGCAGGCACTCAACAAGCCCAGCAGGCAGACAGGCGTGAAAAAACGCTCCATGGAAAAAACCTCATGTCAGATTCAGTGCAGAACCTGACATGAGGTGAAGGAGCGATTCAGTGAGGAAGTTGATTCAAGGTGGATCGTGTTAACGCTGAACGCGTTGCTATTCATCAAAAATCGCGAGCCCGTCCAAGACGGCAGCGTCGGGGTCGAAAATCAATAACCTCACATCCGCCAATGCCGCCAGATACAGTACGTTGACCAAGGCTTCCGGCGTACCGGCGTCGAGTTGCTCTTGCCTCAGCGACGCGTAAGGATTGCCCTCGATTTGAACCAAGTTATCGTCGGTCCAGGGCGTGCCGATCAGCTTACACCCGACGCCATTGCAGTCTGGCAGGGCAAAGGGTTCAAACAGCAGTCCGGTTGGCTTGGAGTCGACATTGCCAACTCGGCTCTCCAAGTGGCGCAGTGCTTCGTCAGTGAGGTGTGCGGTGCTGATCTCCCAGGCTCGACTGTAGTGTCCTGTGTCGAAGCTCAAACGATGGACCATGGCTTGGGCTTCTTCGAGGGAGTAAAGGTCACCGACATGCTATCGTTCGTTGAGCATTTCGCCAGTCACGGCATAGATCACTTGCCGCACCAGCGCGGTGGACTGGAAGTGTTCATCCAATTCATCCGGAATGGCCTGACCCTCGCTGATCAGAGCGAAGTCGTCGTTGAACAGGCAGGCGAACAGTTCCAGCGCATTGTCGAGTAGATGAGCTTGTGAGTCGTGTATGGAGCGAAAGCAGGGAGGGCAGTCGTTTGCGTAGGTGATCAGTAGCAGCCGTTCGATAGATAGATTGTCATAGCCGCGAACGAATGGGTTTGAAGCCCCCAGCATGTCTGGGGTTTCGGTAGTGGAGTTCATGAGTATTCTCCAGGATGAAAAATGAACAAGGCGCCCGAAGGCGCCTGTAAGGTTAAAGCCAACCGTATTCGGCAAGAGAAAGTGGGCGACCTTCACCTACGATGAAGTGATCCAGTACGTGAACCTCGATCAAGGCCAAGGCCTCCTTCAATCGTGCGGTCAAGACGCGGTCTGCCTGGCTGGGTTCCGTACATCCCGAGGGATGGTTATGAACAAAAATGGCTGCTGCTGCGTTATGTGCTAGGGAGCGCTTGACGATCTGGCGGGGATAAACACTGGCGCCATCGATGCTGCCGTGAAAGAGGATCTCGAACGCTAGAACGCGATGGCGGGCATCGAGAAAAATCACACCGAAAACTTCATGCTCTTGTTGCGCAAGATGAAGTTTCAGATATGAGGCCACGGCGTCAGGTGACGTCAGGTTGGGGCCGCGGGTGAACAGCCGACGATCCAGAATGTGCAGCGCTTCGTCGATCACCTGGTTTTCTTGGACGATACGATCCGCCTCGACATCCGAGCTTTCAATCAGGGTGAGTTGGGTGCTCATGGTAGTACCTCCGAAGGGAACTTTCAGGGGTACACACCCGTGGGGAGTGGTGGCCCCAAGGTGGTATAGAGTCACGGCTATTAGCCGATGACGTTCTGCTTACATCCGAGTGAATCGGTGGCGTTGTCCGTGCAGGTGTGAATCACAACCGTCACAAGGCAATGAGGAGAAGGTTCTTATTCCCCGGCCGGATTCGGGATCGAAGTCGGCACTGATGGGCATTAACCGAAGCAGCCCATGATGGAGACCGGCAATGCGTTTCTCGATCTCATCCGTCGTGTAGTAGAGCGATAACGTGCTGTAGTCCTCGTAAGCCGCGGCGAACAGGCAATCGTCGCAAAGCCAGAAGGATTCCATGTGGGTTCTCCTGTGCGGTTTGAAGAAAGGCGCTCGATTGAGCGCCTTGATGTAAACATCGTGGATTGTTCAGGCGGACTGAACAGCACGTGTGGCGACACGGCGGGCCGTGCGGGGAGTGGGTGCAGATTCAGGTTCAATCCTGGATTCTGTTGGGTTTTCGGAATCCTCAGCTTCGGCATCGGCCGATGGTGGGGATGGCTCACTGTTTGGCGCTTGCTCAGCAGGTGCTGTTGCCTCCTGCCTGGCAGGCGCTTTGTATTCGTACGTGCCGTTGACCTTGATCCAGTCGATGTACAGCAGACGACCTTTCAGGCTGGCGCCCGGCTGGCCTTGTTTATCGCCTTTCTCATAGAGAAATGGGTCAATCCACAGGTCGCCGATACGGAACGACAGCAAGACCTTTTTCTCGGCTTTGACGGCGTCCATATAGAGACGAATCAAGCGTTCAGCTTCGCCTCCAGCGACTTTGCAGTCGAAGCGGGTGTACTCGACTGCATCGGTGGCACCGTGCAGGGCTGCGATATCGCAGGCCATGAACGGCTGGCCGCGGCGGACTTGTACTTCACGAACACGGTTGAGGTAGCCGATACCGACGGTGTGCAGATTGAAGTAAGTGGTCGCTTCTTGGGATTGGTTGGTGTGGGCCATGGTGGTTCTCCTGTTTCAAGGGAAAACGGCGACGCACAGCCCCCTGAGGGGGAAGTGAGCCCCGTCAGGGTGGGTAAGGTGAAGGCGAGCGATGAACGACTCGTCACCGGCAAGCCGATGACGATCAGAACGGTGCGCCTGGGGAATAGCGATGCAGCAGAAGAGGATCCGCAGTAGTGGTCTGCGGATCTGGGGTAGTGGGCATTCATCACCGCTGACGCGGTGATCGTGCGAGCCTCCGAATGCTGATCGCACTTGGGTAAACCACCACGAGCGTGGCGTAGCCTTGAAGGTTCTGGCTACCTGGGCTGGGCTGTCAACGACAGCGAACCACACCTTTTGTATAAGCCTGTCATAGGGGAGCGTCAAGACGCCCCAAGCCGTTTTTTTATGGCCGGAATACAGTGGAAATTACTGGACTGAAGAAAGTGAAGAATGGGCCTGGCTAGGGGCCAGGCGAGGAATAGAAAAGCCACCTTAGGCGGTCTGACGCAGTCGACAAGCTCCTCGCAAAACTTGATTTAACTGGGCCATGATTCGCCAACCGACCCTTATCGTGGCCTGGGTCGGAATACGCTGGCACGCATCCGCGCACAAAGGGTGCCCAGTATTTCCCCGGCGGGCTCCGGGACTGAATGCGATCGCGGTAGCGGATGACCGCTGCTGCCTGGCAGAAGCAACAGTGGTCATCCGCCACATTAATCCGGTCGAGCACAAAGCGGGAATGAAATTCCGCAGAAGAGAAGGCTCCGAACTCAGGGAGTCCGACCGAGCTACCCGGAGCGAATCGGTCTTGGGTCGCCGTAGCGATGATCCTGAGGCACTACAGCAGAGCGGGTGTGACGACGTCAAGCCAGTGTGCTGAGAGGTTATTTGCTACTGAGATGAGCGGCCAGCTGTTCGACGGTCGTCAGGATAAAGGCACGGTCGCGTTCTTGAAGGCCGCTCAGCAGGCCCGCGATCATCTGGCCCTGGTCGTTGGGGCGAGTGCTCGACTCCGTCAGCAGTTCATCCATCCGGCAGTCGAAGATGTCTGCCAGTTGCATCAGCTTGACCACGGAAAGCTCCACCACACCCCGCTCAAGGCGCGAAATGGCTTCGCTACCGATCCCCAGTCGTTCAGCCACCTCTTCCTGGGTCAGATTACGCTGGGTGCGGTGCTTCGCGATCATGCGTCCGATTTGGGCTTGGGTTGGATGTTTATGTGCCAAGTGATGAATTCTCCAATTCAACCCGAATGGTTGAGCAAAGACCCGTTGACATGAACATCCTTAACGGTTGAGTATCGACTTATAGGGTTGTTATATTGACTGAAATACCTGTTTGTCGCGACGTGACATGTGTTCCTTCAGGAATCAGAGCCCGTAGTGACCAGTGAGACTGAGCGGTCTGATAGGACCAAATGGAGGAAAGGTTGAGCATGGATGAGCAGCGCGAGAACGACATGGACTTGATCTGGGATCGAACACTGGAGCTGTTCATTAAGATCCATGATTGCCCTGATAACCCCGCACACCTCGACAGCCTTGTTCATTGGCTCAATGAAGATCCTGCTCACCTGAAAGCGTTCAACGAACTGGGGCAGATATGGATCGCGACAGGCATCGCGTTGGCCCGTGAAATCGGACAACCGCTAAGCGACTTGGAGAAGGATCAACTGCCGTTGATGATGCACTGACCCGTACATCAGCCCCCCGAAGATTCATGTGATCACCAACGGTGCGTCATGGCCGACGCGGCCCTTTGCTGATCGGCACAGTGCCTTTGCAGTTCGGGTAGTGGGAGCATGACCAAAACGGTCCTGATTTTCCCTTCCGCCTAAGCATTGAGGCGTTGCAAATGGGGCAGTGCGGTCCTGCTTCGACCGGTACCGACAAGGTGAGCGCTCCGGAGTGCTCGACCAACTGCGTAATCCAGTTCGCCTGCTTGGCGACGAATGCATCCAAGGTCAGCCGTCCCGCTTCGATTTCATCCAGAGCTTGCTCCCAGATCGCGGTCATACCCGGATCCGCGACTGCAGCGGGTACCGCTTCGATCAGCGTATGGGCCGCTGCGGAGGCCATTAAGGCACGTTTCTTCTTCAGCAAGTAACCGCGATCAATCAAGCTCTTGATGATGCCGGCTCGCGTGGCTTCCGTGCCGATACCGGTGGTATCCCGAAGTTTCTGTTTAAGGCGCGGGTCGTTGACCAGCTTGGCGACGTTTTTCATCGCCTTGATCAGATCGCCCTCGGTGAGCGGTTTGGGCGCAGTGGTGCGCATGGACTTGAGTTCGACGTCGTCCACTGCGCACTGTGTACCCTGTTGTAGGTCAGGCAATACCTGGGTCTTTTGACCGGGTTCATCGTCTTCGGCGTTGTCGGAGAGCAAGCCTTTCCAGCCTTGGACGAGGATCTGTTTGCCAACAGCGGTTAACCGTTCTTCGCCACACTCCAGTTCAACCTGAGTTCGATCAAATTCGTGAGGCGGCAGAAACTGCGCGAGGTAGTGGCTACGAATCAGTTCGTAGACTTGGCGTTCTTGTTCAGACATTCGCCCAAGGCTCGCCGGCTCGGTGGTGGGGATAATGGCGTGGTGCGCGGTGATCTTTGCATCGTTCCATGCTCGTGAGCGCAATGATCGATCGACGCTTCCGAGCGCTGGGCGTAACGCGGGATCCATTTTGAGCAGGGCAGCGAATACCGCGGCGACCTCGTTGAACATGCTCTCTGGCAAATAGCGGCAATCGCTGCGCGGATAGCTGGTGGCTTTGTGAGTTTCATATAAGGCTTGGGCGATGTTCAGGGTTTCCTGAGCGCCGAGTCCCAACTTGCGTGAACAGACTTCTTGCAGTGTGCTCAGGTCGAAGGGCAGGGGTGGAGCTTCGCGCGAGTGCTCAGTCTGCAGCGAGACTACGGTGGCGGTCTTGCTGCTAAAAATCGCTTGGACGGTCTGACTGGCAAGCGCCTGCTGCAGGCAGCGACCGGCTTCGTCACGTCCTGAGCTGGGCGGTATCCACGACGCGATAAAGGGTTGCCCCATTGAAGACAGGTGCACATCCACCACCCAATACGGCGCAGAAACGAAGCTGGCAATCGCGCGGTCTCGTTCAACCACCAAGCGCAAAGTGGGCGTTTGGACGCGTCCAACCGACAGCACGCCGTCATAGCCCGCCCGCCGTCCTAGGAGGGTAAACAAACGACTGAGATTCATACCAATCAGCCAATCGGCGCGGCTGCGGGCGAGGGCTGAGTGATAGAGCGGGAAGGTCTCCTGACTAGACTTCAGCGAGGACAGTGCTTTGCGAATCGACGCCTCGTTGAGTGCGGATAACCAGAGACGCTCGACAGAACCACGATAGTTGCAGAGCTCTAGTAACTCGCGGGCAATCATTTCACCTTCGCGATCGGCGTCGGTGGCGATGACGACGGTGGTAGCTTCGCTGAGCAGGTGTTTGATGATTTTGAACTGCGCGACAGTCTTGGGTTTGACCTCAACCCTCCACTGCGCGGGAATGATCGGTAGATGATCCAACGACCAGGTTTTGTACTGATCGCCATAGGCTTCAGGTGGGGCCGTTTCCAGCAGATGACCGATACACCAGGTGACGGTTGTCTCGGGTCCGATCAAGCAACCATCGCCACGACGGCTGGCTCCGAGAACCTTGGCGATGTCACGACCTTGGGAGGGTTTCTCGCAGAGAAAGAGACGCATAGATCTGCTCCGTATTGAGTTCGGAGCAGCGTTGTTGGAAACAGCAGTGGCGAGCTATGAGAAACCTGAATGGCAGGTTCCTCATTTTAGTCGGTGAGGGCAGTCTTGATTGGGGGTGAGGCTACTACCTTGTAGTCACGTGGACGACAGTGCTTCACGAGCAGCGAGTAATGACAAGCCAGGTACTTCGCGCAAAGGCGCAATTTTTATGCCTCAAATCCGTCATACCGATGGTGGCTACCCTCTGCTCTTTTTGGACTTCGACGCAGGCGAGTTGGCCTCGTCTGTAGCCTGCCCGACGGGAGCTGCAGACGAGGCTGATTCACCTGAGCGCTCCCGCATGACCACGTTCTGCACGCGATGAGGCAGGATGCCGACACGACGCGCCTCGATCTTGAAGGTCACCCGTGCGTTGTCTTCGCTGTCCTCCCACTCATCGCGCACGGTGCGGCCTTCGACCAACACGCGCATACCTTTCTGGTACAGCGTTCTCCAGTGTTCAGCTTCGCGGTGCCAGAGCTCGACCGGCGCCCAATAGCCGCCTCGATCTTCGTAGCTGCCATCGCGTGGCACGGGGTTGTCGAAGTACACATTCAGCCGCAGCAGACGCCGTGGCTCGTCATTGCCTGACGGGAACTCCTGGAAATCTGGCGCACTGCCGATGTTGCCTTCGCCGACGAAAAAAGTACTCATGGTGATATCTCCGCTGCTGGTGTGGACTGGCGCAGCAGCCGTTCGGCGCTGGCCATTTTGATCGCGCAGGTTGAAGCCTGACGGTAAAGCGAATGCATCACGCTCATCTGCAAGTTCAGTGCGATACGCTCGTATTCGAAACGGTGCAATCCCTCGCGTACGGCTTGGGGTAAGGCCTTGTTGGAGACCTGTCGTTCCCAGACCGCAACGCCCATACGGGCAAAATCGCGGGTGCGCCATCGCAAAAAGGTGCTGCGCGCACTGGTGTTCTGCAGCACCAATCGAATATCCAGCAACGAGTAAGGCGGTTGTCCGGCCTGCTGCGCCACAGCCTCCATTAGGCGACATAACTGCGCCTCGGTTTCCCTCGCCACCTGCGCCAGGTATTCCAGCTCCCCCTTACCCTTAAAAGGTTTTAAAAGGCCTTTTAGGGAGGCAGCGTGTTCGAGCTGTCGATAGGAATCCGGTGTGAGTGTTTCGAGGGGGATTGGCTGAGTCGAGATAATGGACTTCATGCTTCGTCCTCCGACTCATCGACTGTCGCAGATGTCTCTACTGCGTTCTCCGCCAACGCGTCAGCGTCATCCACCGCCACAGCACCACGACGAACGATGGGTGGCGCGAACTGGGAGCGGCGATGCCCCTCAAGGATGTCCGTAGGGGGTAATCCAAACTTCTCCATGGCCGCTAGAGCACGAGCGTTATTCGCCGCCATGTCATCACGGGTGACGCCAGCATGCCGATAGCGCTGTGCCTGGCCGAACAGGCTGCGCAGCAGATGTGCACCGTCGTCGATCCAGGCTTCCATGTCTCTGCGGCCAATCAAGGCGGTGTGATGGGCCAACAGGGTGTGGCGCACCAGCGTGTCGTAATCAGTTAGCAGGTAAACGGCAAGAAACCCAAGTTGGCTGCCGATGTACAAGGGCAAGGAGACGGGATGAATGTTGAGGTTATCGCTCATGTCGATCTGCGCCGGCAGGTCCTGTCTGATCCGGTCCAACTCCTGGGTCAGTTCCAGCATCCCAGCCTTGGCCTGCATCAATTTTTCTTCGAGCTGCACGATCGCCCAGTCGGCATAAGGATCGTCCTGCGCTGCGGCTTGTTTGATCAGGTTAGTGACGCTGATGTAGCCGGCCATACCCATGATCGAGTGGACGCCTTCGCGTGCGGTTCGGCCTTGCCAGATTCGGGCGGCGTGGTGGGTATGCAGTGTCAGGGTAATGCTGCTGCGCAACGAACCCAGGTTGAGCTGATAGTGATCGGCCACGGTGTTGTCCTCGCATAGGCTTGGACGGGGACGTTGCGACAGATGGGGGTCAAGGACAGTAGAAAAGCTGAATGCGGTGTGTTCGGTTTGGTGCGAAACGGATAATTTCCGACACGCTCGACAGTGATGCCAGTGGCATCAAATCTACTGACGTCCAGAGCGTTTGCTGCGCAGCTGGCGCAGTTCATCCAGACACGCTTGGGCGAGGGCAGAGGCGGGTTCGCCCTTTTTCCTAAGCTGGCGCGGGGGAGCGGGTGGCGGTTCTGCAATGGGTAACGATTCAGCCTGACCTGCCCATGGGCGGAAATCGCCTTTCAACGCCCGCTGTATCAGGCCCATCAGATACGCCGCCGGTTTGCGAACGCTTCCTGCCGCACATCGCGCCCCAGCTTCGTTGAGCACCGCCTGCCGATCCGCTGGTTCCAGCTTGTTCAGCGCCACGGTGACGGCCTGTCGCTCGCTCGGACTCAGGTGCAGCGGATCAGGCCAGTGCAGGTTATCCACTGCTGGGGTCGCGCGCGGTACCGTACAAATACTTTCTTTTAATACAGTACAGGGAGTGTTCGGATTCCGAACGCTGCCGGAAACCTTGGCGTTCAGACCCGGTTCGGAATCCGAACGAGGTCCCGCACGATTCCGAACGGGGTGGCCGCCACCCAGTTCGGAATCGTGTAACGCTTCATCGGTCGCCTGATCCAATCCTTGTTGTGTCCAATGTTCACTCCAACTGTCGAGCCGGGTGGGGAGTCGACCCAGATCGATATCGGTGTCTTGGCGGATTTCTTCCAAAACATGCTGAGCGACAATTCGCACAGCCTTGGTTGCATGATCGAGGGCGTGTCCGACTAGCTCCAGGTAATCCTGATCCAGCTCCATGGCTTCGGCGGGGGTTAACGGTTCATCGTGCAGGACGTACAGAGAACCTTGTAGGCGGCCGCTGAGCTGATCGCGGCCACGACTCACCAAGCTAAGCCAGCGCGTCAATCTAAGCATCATCAAGACGCGAGCGATGGTCTCACGGGAGGCTGACGCACCGTAGGGTACGCTCGACAAGTAAGGTTGCAGATCTTCATAGCGGGGTGTGACCACGCCCTGGCCTTGTAGCATGAGTCGAAATACTTGCCATGCATTACGCTCCAATGGCGTCAGCCGACAATCCAGCAGCAAGCGACGCGGCACGACTTCGTGTGATTGGCCGCTGAACAGAAATCCAGCCTGAAGAGCCTGATTGGAGGGTGGTTCGGTGGTAGGGCGTGCGGGCCAGCGCTCATTTAACTGCTGGCTGCATTGCTGCAGAACACGTTGCCAGCGACTGGACGGGGCAGTGTTCATGTTCCGTTGCTGTAATGGTCGATCTGCTGCCAAACGATGGTCAAGCTGATCTGTTGCTCCTCTGCCAACATCATCATGGCATCGAGCTGATCCTCAGCACCGTCCTCAGCGCGTAGTTGGCACCAACGCTGCCAGAGCGCATGTTCCTGCGCTTCGCTCAAGTTCTGGGGGCGGCCCTTACGGGTTTCTATCTTGAGCAGACGTCGACGCAGGGCGGTTTCCGAGTGCGCCAAGCCGAAGCACTGATACATGATGGTACTGCTAGCACCGAGCTTGAGAGCTCGATTGATCAAACGCTCGTTCTGTTCGTCGCGTTCGGCCTGGTCGATCAACCGATGCAACACCGGCGAATCAATCTTGACCTCAACCCAGGGGACGGTGGCATGGGCCAGGCGTGACAGTGTGGTCGGCGGTAATGATTGCAGCAGGTAGATGTCGTCTTCACCCAGTCCTAGTGCTTTGCAGCGTTGCAGATTACCCAGGCGCAACTCGTGAAGGACCTGGGTCAGCATGGCCTGGTTGAGCACATTGAAGGACAGGTTCATGGCAGCTCCCTTGGTGAATCGTCTTCATGGGTTAGCGTTAAGTCGATCAGGCGCCGGGCTAAGCGAATGAGGCGATACAGTTTGATTAACAAATAGTCGGGCAGTCGCTCCAGTCCTACGTCCACGGCGGGACGATCGGCCAGCGGGAGTTGATAGACCCCCAATAGCAGTTGCCCGAACAGGGCTGAGGGCAATTGCTTGCGATCCTCCCAGCTCACTTCGTCTTGGGCACGCAGCAGGGCCAAGAGCAGTAGGTGAACGCCGGCCGCACGAGGCGCTGCAAGATCAAGTTGCTCGATGCTGAGGGCGAAGCCCAGGCCATGCTTCTGGTCGAAGATGCTCTCGGGATGTCCGGCATAGGCCGCCATTTCCCGAGCCAGGCCGGCAATGGCTAAACGCAGTTGTTCGGGGGTGTCCAGTGTTGGTGCGATAATCCAGATGTCGTCGATCGAACAGGTTGCGACGGTCTTTGCTGATTCGGATGCAGTGGCGCGATCTATCTGTTCGCGGATCTGCTGGACACGTGACGGAGGGCGAGCTGCTGATATGACCTTCTTTTCGGGAAGCGTGAGCTGCTCCTCTCGCTCTGTTTCGGCCTGCGTCCTGGTTTCAGTTGATTTGGAATGCGGCTCGGTGGGGTGAGGCTCGGCCGTGGGCTCATTGACGCTCGGCAGAGAGTTGTTCTCCGGAGGCGTGACGACCACGCCGGGCGTCTGGATAACCCGTTGGGTATCACCCATCTCCAGGGCCAACATGCGGTATGACTGTCCGAGTAAGCGACTCATGCGTTCGAGCAGTTCATCCTGGATTCGCTCAAGGTCGAAGGACTCTGGGTCGGCATCAAATTGCCCTAAGGTGTCGAGCCAAAACTCGGGAAAAGCGATGGCGTCGGTTGGATAACGATTCCAGGTTCGTTCAGCCTGGCTGCGCAGACCAATCAGGCGTTCAATTTTTGGTTTTCCCAACCCGGCATACAAGGTTTGTGGAATGGCGGGCAGTAGATGTTCGAGAGTGTCGAGCATCCGACTGATATGCGACTGGGAAATCGGATAGCCTCCAGCGGCAAGACGTCGTGCCAACTCACGTTGCGAGAGTGTTGCTCCCTCTGATTCGAGCATGGTCTTGAGTTTGGTCACTGCCAGAGCACGTTCGATGAAGGTGAGCTGGCCGTGCAGATCGCTTTCAGCAATATGGCCGAGTAGAGCGCTGATTTCATCGGTCCAGGGTCGGAACAGGCAATGGATTCGGAAGAAACGCTCGTCGCGGGTTTCGTGCCACAGCTCGCCAAGAATTGCCAAGCGTGTATTACCGCCGTTGCGGATGATGAAATGGGTTTCACCAGGGCGGCGGGTAATCGGCGGCGGTTGATCCAGCCCGCGCTCACGGATTGAGGCCTTGATGTCGTCATAAAGCGGGTTACGGATGAACCGCGGGTTGTGTTCGTAGGGCCGCAACTGCTCCAGAGTGATCAGCATAGGCGTATCAGTGAGTGGATCGGACAACCGCTCCATTTCTGGACCGTGGGGGAAGTGGTCCTGGTGCAGTTTGCCGGTGATTTCCTCCTGACTGGGCTTCTTCATTGGAAAAGCCTCAGTTAACGCCGGTTACGCAAATGGTCACCGACCTCGAACTTAACGATCTCGGCTGTTGCCGAATCTTCGAAATACCGAGACAGTTCCGCGAGAAACCAACGCATGACCGATCGCCCACGTTGCAGGCGAAACACCACGGTGCAGTATTCCTCGCTAGGTGGATGATCTTGTCGAATGGATGGCTGAACGATGATGGGAAACTGATCCAACATCAAAAGACTCCTCGCCAAACGCTGTTGGCCTCAAGGTTGAACAGTCAAAATGACTTGGCGATAAATACCGTCTTCGGAAATCGTCTCATCGAACCTCTGCACATCTGCTCACCTTAGAGATCGCTTCGCGCCATTCCGGAAACAGTTCAATAGCCAGCGCTTGCATGGTTTCCAAAGGTGAGGGCGAATGTCTTTCACGTGACCGACGCGTTTCGATTCGGTGGACTGGTAGGCCGAGGGAGGCGGCATTCAGATACGCGACTCGATCGGGAATTACGGTATTTAGGACCAAAATGTGAGTAGCCCCAGCGAAGGCTTCATGCAGGCCACGGATGATCATACGGGTGTCCACCCGAATGACATTCACCTGGTTCAGCAGTAATCGCAAAGGAGGCGGAGTAATGCCCAGGTGACGAAACGGTTCGAGTTCACTGAGCAGCTTCAAGGTGCCGCGGCCCAGTTCGCGAGCGGCGAGCATTTCCGGCGTGATGGGCGATACAGCGAGATCGGAGGCCAGTAGCGCCATCTCCAGCAGCACGCTACGTGCACCCTGAGTGTCGATCAAAAGCAGGTCATAACGGGAGCGGAAATTGTCCAGCAAATTGCGCAGCCGTAATCGCCCGTCAGGGGCGTGCAGCAGTAATGTACTTAACCGGCCCTGACCGTCGTTGGAGATGATCAGGTCGAGCCCGGCAATCACGGTCCTGGAAACAATCTGTGCAGGCGTTGTTAAGTTGAGTGCAATGAGCTCGTACGCGCCAGCGACAGCTTTCTGGTTTAAGGCGTAATAGCTGGAGAGGGTGGGTTGGCTATCTAGGTCGAGCAGTAGGACGCGTAGACCAGCATCCGCCAGCAGACCGCCGAGATTGGCGGCTACTGTGGTTTTGCCTACGCCACCTTTAGTGGAAACCACCGATACCACGCGCATAGCATCAGCTCTGCTGCGCCAAGCGCTCAGTGATCCACTGTTCGATCTCCAGCGAGTCCCAGCCTACGGCGCGCAGTCCAATGCGTTTGGCTTGAGGGAATTGACCTTCCTTCATCAAGTTGTAGATATGCGCACGCTTGAAGCCGGTTTTTCGCTCCACCTCCTCGCGTCGCATGATGTGACGATCGGACGATTGCTGTGGTTGAGCCGCGGTCGGAAGGGCTTGCGTTTGCATGGTTGTCACTCCTTGGCACCGGATGGCGCATGGTGGGAAACGACCTGAATTGAATAGCAGAAAAGTGGGGGAGTCATTGCATTGCAATCGATGGGACTGCAGTGCAATGGCTACTGTTTAGCTTGTGAAAGACTACGTCTACCTGCCGCGAATTTTTCGTCTAGTGAGCGCTTGCTCAGCCCTGCAACACCGTCATAGTGCGCGGTGATAGAGTCAACAATGGATGCTTGGCTGTCGAATATTGAATGCCGTCTTCCCGATTTAGACGATCCCAGCAAGGTATTAATAAGTGCACCAATGACATTCAGAAAGCTCACTTTGCTTTGATCACTGAGATGTTTTTTATTGTCGACCAGTATGCGTAAGCTTTCACGCTCCAGTCCTGCTTCGGCGAGTTCGGTTGTTAGAGTTTGAAGTGCCGCTTCGGTTGCTTTTAGCTGCACCTGCAGCGCATCCCTGTCCGCCTGCAATACGAGATAAGTCCCATATCGGATATATTCCTTGTCGGATAGCGCCAAGCTAAAGAGAAACGAAGGGCGCTGGTCTGGATGGTGATGAATCATCCACCACTTTAAGTCAGAATGTCTGATTGTCAGCACCCGGAGGTCAACAGGGGTACCGGATGCGACTGAGGTACCGAAGGCACCATAACGCAGCTCATGATTGCGTATAGCATCCAGAATTTTTTCAGTGTTGGAATGTAAACACGGCCACTGGGGGAATGTGACCGCAAGTAGATCAGGGCGGTCCCAGGCTGCCTCGAGTATCTGAGTTTCGAACGCCATTAAATTGCACCAGCGTATCGCTACATCAATGGGACGGTAGAACAATTTTGCATGTGGATTAAAACTATTCTGAATATCCATAGGGATAGCCTCTATTAGAGGGTAGGCCCGCCAGGTACCGAATTAATATCGATCCACGATCTAGCTTCCGTGCGGGTGATGTCCTCTGTAAAACTGAATATTAAGGGCTCGGTTCTCTATAAAAAATTTACGTGATTAGCAGTGTTCAAATTGTGTGCCCATTGAGCTTAACGATGCTCTTTGGCTCATAGCAAGACCGTCACTGATAGATCAAGAATCTTACTGCTGTCGCAGTCGATTGAGGGGATCTCTTCGCTCAAGATCGTCATGTTTGACGAACTCCAGCCCCATGGCTTGGTTGAGTTTATACCAGAAGTAAGCCTGTCTGGGTTGCACTCGTCGTTCAGGGGCTGGTACGAACTTTGTCTTTGCCAACTTTGATCTTTACTGAATTAACCAAGTGGTTTTCCAGCTGTTTCCTTAACCATCATCAACCCTGCCAGCGTAAAGCATAGGCAAAACATCACATAGATTGCTGGCGCGTTGTTGTTTTCGGTCAATCCAATGAGCCCCGTTGCAAAAAACTGAGCGAACCCTCCGAATATCGATACCCCCAAGCAATAAACAGTTGATAGCCCGGTAGCGCGAATCGTACGCGGGAATAGTTCAGTAATCATCACAACCGTAGGCACAATGATGAATACCAACAGTATGGAACTCAGTACCGAAACTGCTAGCAGCGTCCCTAAGGTCGGATATTGGTTCATTAGCATAAAAGAAGGATAGATTAGTACCATCATCGGGATGCTGCCCAACACAATAGTGCGTCGGCGACCGATACGATCACTGAGCCGGCCGACCCAAATTGACAGGCATATCTGGACCAGCGCGCCTAGACAAGAGGCCCCGGTACCCATCGCCAGGGGTAAATGCAGCACAGTAACGGTGTAGCTGGTCATGTAATCCAGAACGGTATAGGCAGAGGCAGTGCTGCCAATCACCAGCATCACTCCGGCCAACAGCATGCGTCGATAACGGGTAAATATCAGGCGAATACCGGGTACTGCTGCGTCAGCCTGCGGCAAAGCAACAGCGGTTTCCTCAAGATGGCGACGAATATAAATCCCAACAGGTATCACTAGGATGCCAAGTAAAAATGGTAGGCGCCAACCCCAACTCTCCAGAGCTTCAACCGGCAGAAAAACGCTAAGGGCCAAAGCAACTAGGGCGCCGAGAAGGAAGCTCAAAGCTTGGCTAAATAACTGCCAGCTAGCATAAAAGCCACGATTGTGATCGTCGGCGTACTCCATCAGCATCGCCGTGGAGGCACCTACTTCGCCGCCGATAGCAAATCCCTGTATCAGTCGCGCCAGCACAATCATGATGGGAGCAGCAACACCGATTTGAGCAAAGGTGGGAGTAACAGCAAACATGAACGCTCCCAACGCCATCAGCATCAATGTTAAAATCATAGCTGGTTTTCGACCGACCCGATCAGCATAGGAGCCAAGTATCAGGCCGCCAATCGGACGCATAACAAAACCAACTCCGAAGGTGGCTAGAGCTAGCAACAATTGGCCAAGGGTATCTTCTACCGGGAAAAACTGACGACCAATTAATGTGGCAAAAAAACTGTAGACAGTGAAATCATAAAACTCAAGACCAGAGCCAATCGTGATTGCGGCAATCGCGCGCGCGCGGACCGGGTGCCGGGCACTAACATAAACAGCGGATTCAGTACCAACTGATCGGGGGATAGACACGGACATAGGATGGGCTCCTAGCAGTAGTGGGTAGAGTTAAACTTGGTGAAAATCAGACTAAGAAGCTTTCAACCAAACGTACCCAGTAGCTGGCGCCGATTCCCAGGCAGCTATCGTTAAAGTCATAGCCAGGGTTATGCACCATGCATTCACCCTGCCCATCACCATTGCCCATGAATAAGTAACTGCCAGGGCAATGTTGTAGCATCACAGCAAAGTCCTCGCTTCCTGCAATCGGCGCCATATCGGGAATTAGCCCTTCCTCCCCCAGCCAATCAACGGCCACTTGACGAGCGAAGGCCGTGCTGTCGATATCGTTGATTAGAGGCGGAAAGTGCTCGCCGTCGTGAACCTCGACACTGGCACTCGCGCCGAAACTCGCTGCTTGAGATTGCGCAACGGTGATAATACGACTGATCAATTGATCGCGTACTTCCAACTTCAGTGCACGTACGCTCAATTGCAGCACTGCATGATCGGGGATGACATTGGGCGCGTCACCCGCATGGAACGAACCAACTGTGACCACTGCGGTGTCGAGTGGATCGACATTGCGCGACACGATGCTCTGCAACGCCATCACGATGGCCGCACCGGCCAGTACCGGATCAGTTGCCTTGTGCGGAATACCACCGTGCCCCCCGACACCTTCGATGCGAATGGTCACGGTATCGCTTGACGCTAGGAACGGGCCGGCTCGGAAGCCGAACTTTCCCGCAGGCAGCCCGGGCATATTGTGCATCGCGAACAATGCATCGCAAGGAAACAGCTCCAGTAGCCCGTCATTCAGCATTCGCTGGGCGCCGCCATCACCTTCTTCGGCTGGTTGAAAGATCACCACCAGCGAACCATCAAACTGTCGGCTACTAGCTAAATATTTCGCTGCTGCCAAAAGCATCGCAGTATGACCATCGTGACCACACGCATGCATCACGCCTTCGTGGCGGCTGGAATATGGCAATCCAGTCTGCTCTAAGATAGGTAGCGCATCCATATCGGCACGCAAGCCAATCATCTTACGACCTTTGCCATGACTCAAACATCCCACGACACCCGTTTCTCCAAGGCCGCGCCGCACCTCAAAGCCCCACTCATGCAGCTTACTCGCTACCAAATCAGACGTTGCAAACTCCTTGAAGCCCAACTCCGGATGGGAATGGATATGTCTGCGCAGTGCTATCATCTCGTCTTCAATCGCGCGGATTCCGGGTAGCACGGGCTGATAGGTCATCTTCTTCACCATATTATTGTCAATAGTTGCCGTAATAGGCAGTTAATGGCGTGTTGACTCGCATTCTCAGGCGGTCAAGGGCTCCTTCATGAGCGTATTCAATATGTACGCATTTCGGCAGTCTCAAAAAATGGTTGCTGAAAACCTATGGTTTACACCTAGAATACAAATTCGGAAGTAGCATACGAGCTGTTGCCTAACTTATTACGGCATAGCAGCAGCTTGCCGACAGAGGTAAAAATCGTATGACTGTAAACTCTAATTGTGGAAGCAAGGATAGGGGCGATCGATGAAACTGAATCAGTTACGCGCACTGGTGATGACCGCCGACTGTGGAAGCATCCGTGCGGCCGCGCGTAAGCTAGCGGTATCTCAGACGGCAGTGGCCAAGGCACTGCGAGAATTAGAGGAGCATTTACAACTACCGTTATTGGTTCGAAATGCCAGTGGTGTAGTGTTAACTCCTTACGGTCAATCACTACTGCAGCATGCTCGGCAGATGCTTTGTCAACTTGAGCGCGCGCGCCTAGAGCTTTCGCACCTGAGCAACAATGCCGAAGGTCAATTGCGCCTGGGGATCTCGCCTTGGATGGGCCTGACCCTTCTTCCTGAAGTTGTCACCCTGTTCCGCGAACGGATGCCAAGAGTGCGCTTGGAAATCTTCGAGGGGTTGATGGCCGTGGCGTTGCCCCGACTGCGCGACGGTACGATGGAGTTTGCAGTTGGCTTGGTCTCTGCATCGCTACCACGTCCGGAATTTGTTAGCGACCCTTTGTTTGCCTACCAGATGAGTGTGGTTGCCCGTCACGATCATCCTCTGCGAGCCAGCCGTTCCATCCATGAGCTTCTCGAGCAGGATTGGGTTGTCAACTACCCGGACGCAAGCCATGATGTTCTGATGACTGAAATATTCTGGCAACATGGCGCGCATATCGATGTTCAGCGGATTCAAAGAGTGCAATCGGTCCAACTAACGCTATCATTAGTTGCGCAGACCGATATGCTCAGCTACTTTCCACGACCAATACTCACCGTCCCGATGTTTAGCGATCGAGTTCAATGTCTGGAGTTGATCGAGACCAATGAGAAAGATATCATCGGAATCGTTACCCCACGCAACGCCCAGCTGGGTGTGGCAGCGCAGTGCTTCGTCGACTGCCTGACACAGGTGATTCGCCGGCGTGCCCGCTCGGCGAATATGGAGGATGTCCGGCTTTTTGATACGCTGGACCTATTGATCTAACTATATGCACTGCATACCGTGATACGGTGTTCCTTTAGTTAACTGACCAGATTTTAGATGTAACAAGTGCTACTAAATACAACCCCATCCCGAATATTCCGTGCCCCACGAACTGAATCACTCGAATATAAGTGGAGTTTGGCATGTTCGCACTTGCAATTCCCCCCCCCATTGCCGGAGACATCAAGAACCAGCCAGCCAAAATTGTGACAAAGCCGACGATAAGGGCAGGAAATAAAGTAGGACGGCGGGCCCAGTCCATACCCCAGATTGCGATCAGTATAGCTGCATAAATAATCCCAATCAGATAATGCATTGTCCAGCCAACCGCATTTTCCGCCGGCATCTCAGCCGCCGCGCTAATGTCGATATGGATGAATTGACCTTTCGTCATGTGGCTAAACCATCTGCCTGGCATAGCCCAATTTGGATTGGGTAGCGCCAAGATAAATGCAACTAGCCTTCCCCATATATCGTAAATAGCAGTAGCACCAACCCCAATTGCAATGCTACGCAACATAAACTCAATCATTTATCGCTCCCCTTTAATTTTGACTACTTCCACGCCACAAATAAATAAAACCAACTAGTACAAGTTTATCGATAGCAGTCTCCAGCAACTTAATTATGGCATGGGAGCCACGGCCAAACCTGCAATCGTCCATTCAGCCAGGTCGCTGTCTAAGCGACGTGCCCTGAATCCAAACGCCTGCAGCGCCGCCACTGCCTCAAAGGACAGGATGCAATGAGCGCCGCGGCAGTAGGCAATGATTTCTCGACCTGATTCAAACTTACCAAGATGGGTTTGAAGGTCACTCAGAGGTATGTTTATAGCTCCTGCGATGTGGCCAGTCGCATACTCGTTTTCGGGCCGTACATCTATCACGGTAACCAAGCCTTCACGCAGCCTTGCTACAAGTTCATCTCGAGAAATTGGCTCCAGGAGTTCCTGTGCACGCAAATAATCAGAACGCAGCTGACCAATAATTGACGCATGCCGCTCACGTACGGCGCGCAAGACTGTTACCAGCGCGCTGTATTCTGTAATGCTGCTGAGACTGTAAAAAATCTGCTTACCACGGCGCTCCGGATCGACGAAACCGCTGCGGCGCAGGATCTGCAAATGCCGGGATGTATTAGACATCGTTAGACCTGTTCGCCTGGCCAGCTCATCCACACTCAAAGGGCCGCCTCGCAGTAGTTCTAGCAGTTGCAATCGATGCGCATGTGCAAGCGCATTCGCGCATTCGGCCAAGGCACCTGTGTCAGAAGATGTAGAATACAATGTTAATACCCTTGATCATTTGCGCATTTGATTGATTGTATAAACATCTCTCAAGAAATACAAGGTGGGGTGCCTTCATATTGCTCCATTCGTCGATCGCGTCCGTCCGAGCGTTATTTCGACAAAGACAAACATTTCCGTCCCCCAAAAAAAACCGAGGTGTTATCTGTAATTGAACTTCGGGCTCTTATAAAACTTGTCCTCTTCAAACCTACTCGCGCACTGTGACGTCTTGATGGCTGAGTGGTTTACAGTCACTAGAGAGAATGTTGGTGTGACACATTTTATTTGCTAAAGTGCCCGAGAAGATGAGTTGGTTGCTAGAAAGTAATTAACTTAATATTTGCTCTGTGCCTGCGATTAAATAGCTGAAAAATATGCTGAAACTAACGAGTTGTGAATGGCTTGCCATGTGCAACTCACCGAGCGCTATCCTATCGTGATGCGCAGAGTGTCCGTTTAAATCCAGGAGTAGCCGTTTATACTACCCAAACGAGGCCTCCCAACAAGTGTATCAACAGACCGTGATCGGCGGGAGCAGTGTGCGTCACGCATCCGAGCGTATAACACCTTCTTGGCGTACAACCTTGCAGAAATCCGTAGAGGCATTCTAGGTCTATGCAATGAAAACAGTCCATCGGCCAAATCCTTGGCATCATCCGAGCCGTCGGCGAGCAAATCACTCTACTGGCACTGAACGCTGCGATCGAATTGGCGCGGGCGGGTGAACAAGGACATAGTTCTGCGTTAGTGGGAGAGGAAGTCCGCGGTCTGGCCCTGCGAACTCAGGCCGCCACCCTGCAATTTGAAGGTCTGATAACTGGCTTCAAAGATATAGTCCGCCACTGCACATTAGGAACAAACGACTGTTGTAATGACAGCCGGCACACCGTCGAAGTGATCAGGAGGCGTTGGCGGTCTTTGCCGAAATCGCCACTGAGGTGAACACAATTAAACAGATGAGTCTAAGTATAGCGAGTGCCACTCAGGAGCAGAGTCGCCAATCGACTGATACCCGTTAGGCAAAATCCTCTATCCCTATCTACGTAAGCAAGATTTGATATGAGTTTAGATCAGCCCTCAACATCGCCCCTAAAGGTTGGGATTCGGGTGGGCTTTTTCGTTGCGATCAGAGTATGTCATTCGGCTTGCCGTGGGCCATGCCCCGTCCATCGTTTGAAAGCCCTCCGAAAATTATGGGCATCACTGAAACCTACTTCATAGGCCACTTCGTCAATAGTCATACGCGGGTTGTTTAGTAATATGAGCGCGCGATTCATGCGGATCTGATCCAGTATATTTTGGTAAGACTGCCCCTGGTCTGCCAAGCGTCGTCGTAAGGTTCTGTCACTCATGCACAACTGTGCTGCGACAGCCGCGAGGGCTGGCGTCTGGCGAAGATCACGACGGATGATTCGTTCTATAGATTCGATAAACTCATCCTCCGTCGATTGGTGGGCAATGGTCATTTGTAGAAACGCCAAGGCCTGACGATGACTGAGTGGATCGTAAGTGGCAATCCGCTTGTCAGCCCAACGTGCTTCACAGGTAAACAGGTTTTCCTTCTGCTCATAGCGTATTGGACATCTAAATACCTGATCATAATGAGCTGCGTAGGGAGGTTTCGAGTAATTTAAATTGATAGAGGTAGGGTTGAAGGTATCTCCCACCAGAGTACGCACCAAGTTCAGAAAAATACCGAAGGTTTCTTCGATCAGAAATGTTTGGATATCAGGTTCGTGGAACATACTATTTGCACGAATTGACATGTATTTTTCGCTATCGACTCGGTCAAGTTGCAGAAGAGTACCAGCATGACTCTGCATTTTTAGGCCTAGGTTAATTGCTTCATCGAGTGTCGGACTGGTAAGCATTGCGTATCCCACTAGTCCAATTGAACCAATGGTTTCATTGGTTCCTATATCAAGCCCCAATCCGCGATCTCGACCCTTGGTCAATTCCAAGGCCCGTCGAATCATTGACGCGGCTTGACGAAATGAAACGCGACAGTCTGGATTTGAAAGGTCACTGGTATCGAACCCTAACCCCATGCATAAGCGCGTCGGATCAATACCAAAATCCTTGCTCATTCCGGTAAGACAGCGCAAAAGATAAACATGCAAATTTGCTGTTGTATAACGAGCAGAACCATCCATCAAGCTTTCCCTTTATTTTTCTGTTTCTAAAGTCTTAGCGGTGTTTTGTCCAAATATCTACGACTTTTTGCGTCGTCTTGGTCAAGCTAAAAACAACAGGTCAGCTTCCCCGGTTGCTCGTTTTTTTGACTCGCGCTGTGGCGCCTAGTGGCCATTCCAGCCCCATTTCCGTTCCTGTATACCCTCAACAGGCTTAGCGTCGTAGCCTTAGTATTGATTCACCACGTTCCATAACAGAAACCTGCTTGACAGGTCTTCTAGAGAAAATAGCCATGTAGTCAAAGACCTCTGTTTGCGTTCGTATCGCTGGTATTAGCCGGTTAACTGCCTCAGTGGGCTTGCTCTGGCCTGCGACGATGAATCCAACCCTGTTCCGTTCGATGCCAAAGCTACCAGCGTGATACCAATGGATAAAGCTCTCGCGCAAAATTTACGACAACCAGTTGCAAAGCCTGTCATGCCAATCCTGCCTCCGGTGCGCCGCTGGTAGGCGATGCCAAGGCTTGGGCGCCTAGGATGCCCAAGGTGTCGACACTCTGCTGGATCATTAAAGGCTATAAGAGCATGCCGCCGATGGGTCTTTGCGTGCAGTGCTTGGAAGAATAGTTCTTGGCGCTGACTGCTTTCATGTCCAGTAAAAAATTCCAATAACACCACCGGGGGTAATTTGTATGACTATGGGTCTTTCACGCCGTCAGCTGTTTCAGCGTGCTGCTGTGGCGGATGTCTTCGTAGCTGTAATCGATGCTGACCCGAAATGACTCTCGGCTGTCCGTTTGAGCGACAGGGAAGCCTTTGGTCTCGTTTTATGCTTACCGCGTAGAACTTACGTGAACAGCACAATAAGAACCGAAATGGTAAGGAGATTCAAATGGACATGCCTTCGCTGAAGGAGGAGGTAAGTGAGCAAGAGTGGCAGCTGCGATGCGATTTGGCGGCATGCTATCGATTGGTTGCTTTGTATGGTTGGACGGATCTGGTGTTCACTCACATTAGTGCTCGTGTCCCGGGGCCAGATCACCATTTCTTGATCAATCCCTATGG
This sequence comes from Pseudomonas sp. 3JA, assembly GCF_036961705.1. Classification (NCBI taxonomy): domain Bacteria; kingdom Pseudomonadati; phylum Pseudomonadota; class Gammaproteobacteria; order Pseudomonadales; family Pseudomonadaceae; genus Pseudomonas; species Pseudomonas sp. 3JA. Next base: position 148,891 of record NZ_JBAMDJ010000002.1, on the reverse strand, counting down.
GCTTCTTTTTGAAGAAGTCACGGCTTCTTCCTTGGTGCTGGTAGATCAGGAGGGCAACCAGGTTCGTGAGTCTGGATTTAATGTGAATCGCGCGGGTTTTGTGATTCACAGTGCCGTTCATGCCCTGCGTACCGACGTTCAGTGCGTGCTGCATACTCACACTCGGGCAGGTGTGGCTGTCAGTGCCCAGCGGGCAGGCCTGCTGGCCGTGTCGCAGCAGGCTTCGTTCGTGCTCACCGGCCTCGGCTATCACGATTACGAAGGCGTTGCTCTGCATGACGACGAGAAGCCGCGACTTCAGGACGATCTGGGACTGCACAGTTTCCTGATGTTGCGCAACCATGGGCTGCTCACTGTCGGCCGAACCATCGCAGACGCATTTCTGGCGATGTACATGTTTGAAAGCGCGTGCCAGATCCAGGTTTCTGCCCAGGCAGGTGGCGATTTGCTCTCGATTGATCCGCAGATTCTTAAGGGCGTGGCTGACGCGGCCCGTGTGCAAACTGAGGGGTTGGGTGGCGCCTTTGTCTGGCCGGCACTGTTGCGCAAGCTAGATCGTCTGGATACCAGCTACAAGAACTAATTTGCTCTTTTGCATGAAGTGCAATTCAAACAGCCGGACTTACGTCCGTAGAATTATATTCATTCCTCCCGACCGTCCTCGGCTGGGAACATCTCATATTGGAGTTTCAAGATGGAATACCTCACTGAAGTCACCGAAAAGTTCAAATCATCTATCACCAGCGGTCCTACTCCTGGTAGCAGTCTGAAAGTCAATCTCAAGGATATAGGGTTCATTTCCGTTTCGGGTACGACCGTGACGAACGATGATATCGACGCCGACACGACCATTGTCATTTCGCGCAAGGATTTCGAAAGCTTAGTCGCTGGTAAGTTGAACGCGCCAGTGGCGTTCATGCAGGGTAAAATCAAGATCAAGGGCGATCCGGGCGCTGCATTACAATGGCTGCCGGTGTTTCAGCGAGGTTGATGGTTGATAGTTAGCCGAAGCCATGACGATTGTTATCGTTATGGCTTGCGAGCGGGCCAGCTCAGTAAAGGTGGAAAGCTGCAGCTTCAATAGTTAGCATCATGACGATCGAGTGGATGGCATTGAGTCCTCCCTGGCTTTCGTCATCTCGAGGGGGAAGTCCTTGTCAAGGGCTTCCCTTTTTGGAGTTTAAAGGGGAGCTTCTGCTCGCCTTGCCTGTAAAGCCTGCTTGCCAATTTGTTCCATGGTGTCGAACAGATTGCGCATTTTCTTCGGGTCGGTGCCCAGCATTCTAATCGCGCGGGCTTGTTCGGGTGGCATAAACACTTCTACGGCTTTTTTCTTGATGGCCTTGAACAGTGTTTCGGCGACGAACTCGGGTGTGACCGAGTCGGTAGCAAAGGCAAATGACGAGGCGTCATCTTGTGCTTCCTGTTCCAGCATCGGGGTTTCCGTTGAGGTTGGGTGAAGGATGGTGAAGTTCACAGGCCCGTGACGTTCCTCCAGAGCGAGCGCATGGTGAAAAGCTCGCAGCGCCTGTTTCGAAGCTCCATAACTGGCGATGCCGGGGAACGGCATGAATGCAGTCATGCTGCATACCGTCACGATGTGGCCGTGGCCTTGCTCGGTAAAATGCTTAAGTGTCGCCAGGGTGCCGGTGAGGGGGCCCATGAAGTTGGTGTTGAGTGTCCGCTGGTGTTGTTCCAGAGAGACGTCCCGGGCGTAACCGGGGCAAACGATGGCCGCATTGTTGATGAGAATGTCGAGCTGACCAAACTGCTTAAGGGTTGCGTCGATAGCTTGCTCCCATTGTTTAGCCGAACAGATATCCAGCCCAATGGCGCGGGCCTTTTCACCTAGAGAGGTGGCTAACGCGCTGGCCCCTTTAAAGTTGATGTCCGCCAGCATCACGCTGTAGCCCAATGAAATCGCATGTTTTGCACTTGCGGCGCCAATACCGCTGGCGGCGCCGGTCAGCAAGATAACCTGTGGTTTTTTATTCTTCATAGTGTTGTTCCTGTCGCTACCACAAGTGGATAGATCAGTTGGAGGGGAATGAAGCGGGTTGTCCGAATTTGCAGATCGGGACGCCTTGAACGTCGATGTAGCAAGAGAGCAATGTCCCTGCTTGTTCCTGGTCGTCTACTTCCACCGTGAGTGAAGTGACGAAAAGGGTACGGCCATCGATACCGCCGAAACAGGGCATGGTGGTGCCGATCACGGGCATTTGGAGGCTGCGCAGCAATTCGCCCTGAGGAGAAATCTGGTTGATCATTCCTCGGTAAATTCCCGCGCTCCAGTAGTTTCCTTCAATATCCACCGTGCCACCGTCAGGCCAACCGGTTTGTTCGTAGTCGAGTGAGATCAGCACCCGAGGATTTGAAATCTCGCCACTGACGGGGTTGAAGTCATAAGCGTTTATCGCAGCGCTGATACCGTCGGTGTGATAGAGCGTTCGGTGATCCGGGCTCCAGGCCAATCCGTTTGAGACGAACAGGTTGTCCATTACCAGAGTGGACTGGCCGTCGGGCGTCACACGGTAGAGCGCACCTGTGGTGTTGATGCTGTTCTGGTCCATGCTGCCGACCCAGAAGCAGCCGTCGGGACCAACCTTGCCATCGTTAAGGCGATTGTCCGGACGGTCGGGTTCCGGATTGACCAGGAACTGAAGCTCATGGGTCTTCGGATCGAATAGATGCACACCAGACTTGAGGCCCGCGATGATCCGGTTATCGTGGGTCAGACCGATGCAACCAATCGGAGAGGGCATATCAAAGCGCGTTAGTTCGTGGGTAATCGGATCGAAACTGAAAAGAGCCGGTGCATCGATATCGACGAACCACAGCACTTGACGTGCGACGTCCCAGAGCGGGCTTTCTCCCAATTTGAAAGGCACATCGGTGCAGACGGTAATCGAGGGTTCTATGGTGTTCACGGATCAATCTTCCTGATGGAGTAAGAGAGTGGATCAGCCGGGTATTTTTTGAGTCAGTGCGTGTGTCTCCTGGGTACTGCTGCCGCGCAGTGACAGCCAGACAAAGGGCAGCGCAAGTGCGATACCCAGGCCTAGTCCGTAGGAGAACGGGACGCCACCAAATTGAGCGAAGAGCGATCCGGCCACTGCGGTGCCGACACCGGCACCGACGAACGTCACGACAACACCCCATGCTACAAGTGAGCCATCGGGATCGACTTCGGAAAGCAGCCCCGTCATGAACGGAATGATCACGAAGAAAGAGCAGTTGAGCGCCAGCTGGCTCAGGAAATACGCCCAGCCGTCGGTGACGCGAAAGAACCAGATAATCGAACCTATCAAGCCTAGCTGTGCGAGCCAGATGATTGCCAGTCGATGCGTGTGACTGACGCGCAGTGAAGGGATGATTGCGCCGGCGAATCCCAGCAGAGAGGACACCGACAGTAGGATGCCAATCATGGAGGGCGAAAGCCCTACGTGGTTTCCAACGATGCCCGAGACCGCCCATTGGGACGCCTGAATGCCATAGACTAATCCAGTGACTGTCCATATGGTCAGCACCAGGCGAATCGGCACGCGTTTGCAAGAGCGAGATTGAACCGATTGACTGGTAAACCGGTCAATTCCTCGGATCGCAGGAGCCGCCAGCACTGCGACGCCGAGTAGAAGCAGGAACAGCCAGCGCCCCAACCAGCTCTCAGGCAGATACGAAATGGCCACCAGAATGCTGCCGTTGATAGCCCCCGCGAGCAGATTGATTTTACCCCAGAGTTGGTCGGCCGAGACACGCTGGGAGATGCCAGCAGCGACGATGACGAACAGAATGCCTTCGCAAATACCAGTCAAACCGCGGGCAAGACCAATAGCTGTGATGGTTGTGGCCAGTGCGCTAAGAGTTTGACCGCAGATGGTCCCGACGAGGGCAATCAGAGTGTAACTGCGCGCCGCTCGGGCAATCCAGCGCGGCATAAAGGCACAACTGAGGGCCACCCCGAGTATTTCCACGCCGGCAATTTGCGTTGCGATGCTCTCGTCGAGCTGAAATTGCAACATGACAGCGGCGACCAGGAAGGGTGTTAAAACAAGCCCGCTCGTGGCCAGAGAGTAGGCGAGGGCCAGTCTTATAACCTCACTTGAACTTAGCTCAGGACGCATGGATGGCGTTGCAGCTAGAGCTGATTTCATCGATTCACCTTGCTTGTTGTAATGGGTGGACGTATTACTTTCCGAGCATCAGGCGTGTGATGAAACGGGTCATTTTTCCGTAGGGGGCCGCGATGCGGTGGGACATGTTGAAACGACTCAGTTTGAATACGCCGCGGGCATGGGACATCTGCACGAAGCCATCGTAGCCGTGATAGGCCCCTGTGCCGCTTTCGCCTACTCCCCCGAATGGCAAATCCTCCTGCGTGGCATGCAGCATCGTCCCATTGATGGTCACGCCGCCGGAACGGGTTTGGTCAAGAACCTGTTCAATAGCCTCCCCTTTATGAGAGAAGCAGTAGAGCGCTAATGGCTTGGGCCGATCGTTAATCAGTTCAATGGCCTCATCAAGAGTGTCATAACCGATAACTGGCAGGATTGGTCCGAAGATTTCCTCGCGCATGACGGTGGTTTCCAAAGAGACGTTGGTCAGGATCGTTGGCGGAATCTTTCGCTCCTGAGCCGCACCCTCATTGCTCAGTTGCCAGACCTTGGCGCCCAAAAACGAGGCTTGCTCGATCATGTCATCCAGACGCTCGTAGTGGCGTAGGGAAATGATCGAGGTGTAGTCCTTGTTGGTACTGATGCTCGGATATAGCGTTTTGGCCGCGTCGAGCAAGGCCGCTGCGAATGTCTCGGTCAGGTCGTTGGGAACCAGTACGTAGTCCGGAGCAACGCATGTTTGGCCGGCGTTGAAGAATTTGCCAATGGCGATAATCCTCGCGGCTTTCTTCAAGGAGTAATCGCGACAGAACACGACTGGCGATTTTCCCCCTAGCTCGAGAGTGACAGGGGTTAAGTTGAGTGCGGCAGCAGCCATCACCTGACGGCCGATCCTTGTCGAACCGGTGAACAGCAAATGATCGAAGGGTAAAGTGCTCAAGTGCGCGGCTACTTCTGGACCTCCCGTAACGACGGCGACCAGGTCCTCGGGAAAGCTCGCCCTGACCAGGTCTCTCAATAGGTCCGCAGTGCGGGGCGTAAGTTCAGCCGGTTTGATAATGACGCGGTTGCCTGCCGCCAACGCTTCGATTAGCGGGACCAACGTCAGCGTCAGGGGGTAGTTCCAGGGTGCCATGATGCCGACGACCCCCAGAGGCTGATAGACAACCTCGGCACTCGCAGGTTTGAAGGCGATGCCAACCTTGCGTTTGTGTGGTCGCATCCACGCTTTGAGATGAGCCCGCACATACTTGATGCTGTTCAGGATGGGCATGAGTTCGCCCAGTTCGGTTTCGCTGAACGACCGGTTGCCGAAGTCCATGGAGATCGTTTCCAGAAACCTCTGACGGTTGCTCTTGACCATCTGCTCCAATTTATTAAGCGCGTTAATACGTTGCTTGTAGGAGGGCGCGCCATTGACACGCACGGCTTCTTGCTGAGCGTTGAAGATTGACTGCAGTTCGTTGGCTGGGTCGAGTAACGTTGTAACTGAATTTGCGGGCTGGTTCATTATTATTTTCCGGTGGCGAATCGCAATCTGGATATTCGACTGGAGTTACGGGACTGGCTGCTCAGATCAGAAGAAACACTTTCTCTCGCCTCTGTAGGTGCGTACCTTGTCGATGACCTTGCCGTCTTGAATGAGCAATAGTTCATTGAAGCGCTCACAGAGTTCGCCAGCCTTGGCATGGCGAAACAGAATGGGCTCGCCAATCAAAGGCGCAGTCTCCAATGAGTGGCGCACCGGCGTCTGTACCTCGCCGGCGGATTCGTTGTCGATCAAGCTGCAACCTGCGGGTAACCACGGCAGAGGTACGCGATTTTTGCCAAACGGTCCGGAGGCGATGTAGCCACCTCCCGAACAGGTCACGACGCCGGCTTTCGGGACACGAGTGATGGGTAGGGCAAAGCCTGCGGCGGGTAGTACCTTGAACGCTTTGTAGTGGTCAAACAGCGTCGGAGCATAGAGTCCAGAGCCGGCGGCCAACTCGGTTATCGATGCGTCCTCACGGGTACTTTCGAAACTGCCGGTGCCGCCTCCGTTGACGAAACGCAGTACATGTCCGTCCTTTTTCAAGGCCGCAACAACGGCCTGGCGACGGGTATTGACTTCACGGATCGACTTGCTCTTTAGGTAGCGAATCACTGCATTCTTGATGGCTTCTCCCGGGACATCGTCCATCAGCCCTGCGATTTGTCCCTCATACCCCATGAGCCCTTCCAATACGACACCTTGGCACTTGGCTATTTCCCGAGCCACTGCGAGTGCGGTTGGTACGTCGTGAACCGGGGAGCGATGCACGCCAAAGTAGACGCCCGGAAAAGCTGAAGACATGTCCAGGTCAATGGCCAGTGGAATGACAACTTCCTCTTCCTGCGCGATATGGTTGATCTTAATCACCTGTTCGACGCTATCGACCATTAGCGTTATGGATCGACCCTCTCGTATCTGTGTAGCAGCCGCTCTAATTTCGGTCGGCTCTACACTAGGGTAGGCCACCACAATGTCGTCGAACCCCTCGCTTGCCAGCCAGGCTGCCTCTCCCACCGAATAACACAAAAGACCCTGCATGAACGGTCCTGCCGACAAGATTCGGCGAATGACTTCAACTGAGCGCACTGACTTGGTGACCAGTCGTATTGGCAGGTTGCCTGCACGTAATCGCAGTTGTTCAAGGTTGGTGGCGAAATGATCGAGATCGATAAACGCTGCCGGTAGCCGATGATGGGTCAGGGCCTCTCTGTAATAGAGGTAGTCGTGTGTTGGTGTTTCAAGGCGTGCTGTTGTTTTTGTGTCTACACGGCTCATGGGGCTTTCTCTGCATGATCATAGGATAAAGACGGGGAATACTTCGCCGTAGTGGAGGAAGGATAGAAGGGGCGGGTAACAGCCACCAAGGGTAAAGGAGGCCGTTCTAGGGGTCAGAACAGGCCAGCAAGGTCGATGTTTGGATGGCCGAAACTGACCCGAAACTGGCCTGCGGACCTATGCGAGCATTGTCGATTCTGCTCCTACACTCGAAACCGGCACAGTTCCACAACAAGAAGAAAGGTGAAGTCATGCGCTACGCGTTGATTACGGGAGCATCAGGTGGAATTGGCGCCGAGCTCGCCAAGTTGTTTGCTCGTGACGGAATTGGCTTGGTGTTATGTTCCAGTCCGCGCAGTCGTGACAAGCTCCTGGCTTTGGTTGCCGAGCTGAGGCGGCTATACCCCATTGAGGCTTATGGTTTCTGTGAGGATCTCTCCTTGCCGGGGGCTGCTGACCGCCTGATTGGGCAAGTGGAAGAGCTAGAACTGCCTATCGAGTACCTGGTCAATAACGCGGGTGCCGGCATTGTAGGACTGGCTTATCAAGACTACGATCCAAGCCAACTGACCGCGATGCTGCAACTCAATATAGTCACACTGTCGCAACTTACATTGCATTACGTGAGGCCAATGATTGAGCGAGGTCACGGTCGCATACTCAATCTTAGTTCCTCTGCCGGGTATGTGGTTCCTCATGGTTTGGAGGCTGCTTATGCGGCTTCGAAGGCCTACGTCATTAGTGTTTCCGAATCCTTGTCCCATGATCTGCGAAGTACTGGTGTTACCTGTACCCATCTCGCACCTGGGCCTACGCGAACCAACTTCTTTGCTTCCGCAGGGCTGGTAGATGAACGGCGTATGGCCAAGCTAGGCTACAGCCAGCCGGACGAAATTGCTCTGATCGGCTACCGAGCTATGCAAGCGGGCCGAACTATGGTCATGCCAGGCATCAGCAATAACATTGTGACTTGGTTGGCACGTATTTCACCGTCGAGAACAGTGACCGGGAAAATTTCCGCGTATGTGGTTTCTCGTGAGCTGGGTTAAATTGTGTAATTGTGTGGAAAATAGAATCAAAATTTTGGCAGGTTATACCTGTATGCTCATGTCGTGATTTTTATAAAGACTTTGAGATTGGTCGTATAGGCAAACCTGGAAACACTCGCACTCACCCTGAGAGATGAGGCGAATAGAAGAATAAGAAAACCTGCCGCGGAGCGATATCCGAATGAATAAAAATTATAGAAAAGCTGGTCGGATGTGTGTACAAGTAAACGTCGGTCAGGCGTTGGTTAGTTTGTTGTCGACGACGTTGATAATACCTAGCGCCGGGGCCGTAGAGTTCAGTTTTCTAGATCACGAGCTCAAAGGTACGCTGGATACGACCGTCTCTTATGGGACGTCATGGCGAGTTCAGAGTCGGGACAAGCAAAACGACGAGTTTAACGGTAATGATGGTAATCGAAACTTTGATACCGGACTTGTCTCGGAAGTTTACAAGCTGACTTCAGAGATGGGGGCTACGTATCAAAATTATGGTGTTTTTATTCGTGGGACTGCATTTTACGATAGTCAAATTATGGATAAGCGTACCGACTACTACAATAATTCGGCCGTGGTTGAGCCTAGTCAGAACTATCCCAAGGATGACAGTTTTACTGACGAGGCTCGTCGTGATGCAGGCCGGGGTGCGCAAATTCTCGATGCCTATGTCTATGGTAAATGGGATCTCATGGATCACCCTCTCTCGGTTCGGATGGGTAAGCAAGTGTTCAACTGGGGGGAAAGTATGTTCTATCGAGGAGGGGTGAACACGACCAATCCCTTGGATGTGACAAAATTTCGATTACCTGGTTCTCAACTCAAGGAGGTTCTGGTGCCGGTGGGCGCTCTGAGTTTCAATCTGGGACTTACCGATAATTTGTCCATGGAAGCTTTCTATCAAGTGGACTGGAAGGAAAGTTCGTTGGACCCAGTGGGAACCTACTACTCCACGACAGATTTATTCGGCAAGGGGGGAAAGCAGGCCTATGTAAACGTCCCGGAACTGTCTCCTGCCTTCATCGCTTACCAAAATATTGCCGCTGCGGTTCCAGGCGCCCGTCTTGGTGTAGGTCCTTATGGTCCCAACAGCTTCATGGATCCATCGACCGGTACCTTCAAGGTGGCCAATATTGGCAAAGATGAAAAGGCCCGCGACAGCGGTCAGTTTGGAATTAACCTGCATTACATCGCGCCAGATTTGAACTACACTGATTTTGGTTTGTATTTTATTAATTACCACACTAAGGAGCCGCTTGAGTCCGTCGGGTTTGGTAACTATCAAGGGGTTGATTTATCAACGTTGTCGGCGTTGGTAGGTGGTGGCGCAGGTGCCGTGGCGACTATGGACTTGGTGGGTAATGCGGTTGTTCGTCGTGCATATGTCGAAGATGTGAGGATGTACGGTTTCAGCTTTAACACGACGTTAGGCAGTGCCTCCGTGTTTGGTGAGCTAGCCTATCGACCAAACTTACCAATCAGCATTAGCGCCACCAATGATCTGCTGGGCGACATTCTTGGCCAAGGGGTCTCTGGATCCACGAATATTTATGATGCTTCTATTGCGGGCGCTCAAGCCTGTGCTCAAGTTGCCGGTAAAGAGCTTTGTCGAAGCGGAACGTTGAAAAATTTCGAACGAGTGGAGTCTTTTAATGCTTCGTTAGGGACAATTTACAACTTTGGTCCCGCACTCGGCTTTGATTCGCTGGTTGGCATTGCGGAGCTGGCTGCTGAGAGTCTTCATGGGAGTAGTTTAACGTACACAGCGTTTACGCCAACGTCAGAAAAAAGAAAATTCGCCGGCTCGCCGGATTTGCCTAATGACCCTATTAGTCGTGATTCTTATGGTTATACGCTGGTGGCAACGGGTACTTGGAACGATGTCTATGCCGGAGTCAATCTTTCGCCGTATATTGTTTATTCAAATGATTTTAAAGGTAACTCCGATCTTACGGGAAATTTTATGGAGGGGCGGGAGGCTTATACTCTTGGTGTAAAAGCAGACTATAGAGGGAGCTTGGAAGCCGAGCTTCTATATACAGCTTTTTATGGCGCAGGCCAGAGTAATACCTTGCGCGATCGTGATAATGTGAGCTTCAACGTAAAATACTCTTTCTGAAGAATTTTCATATGCTGATTCCGGAGATTTATAATGTCTAAAGTAGCGTCCCTTCTAAGTGTGGCTATGCTGCTCGGTTTATGTTCGATTGCGGTACAAGCCAGTGTCTCTGTTCAAGAAGCCCAGGAATTAGGCACTGTTTTGACACCGCTGGGCGGGGAAAAATCCGGTAATGCTGATGGCAGCATTCCTGCCTGGACTGGCGGGCTGGTAAAACCACCGACTCCCTACAAATCGGGAGATCACTATATTGACCCCTTCCCGGAAGACAAACCACTGTTCACCATTACTGCAACAAATTTAGAACACTACAAAGATAAGCTTACAGCTGGTCAGATTGCGTTGTTCAAGGCCTATCCCGACAGTTATCAGATGCCGGTTTATCAGACCCGACGTACGGCTGCGGCACCGCAGTGGGTTTACGATAATACGCTAAAGAATGCGACTAGCGCGAAACTGCTGGAGGGCGGGAATGGGTTTTCCGATGCGTTTGGAGGTATTCCATTCCCTATACCAAAGAGCGGCGTGGAGGCTGTCTGGAATCATCTCGCGCGCTATCGTGGAACGCATCTGGTGCAACCACTAAACGAGGCAACGGTACAGGCTGAAGGAAGCTATACAATGTACCGTTACAAACAAGAGGTAATGTTTAACTATTACGATCCCACATCCAATTTTGCGCAACTACAAAACGTTATGTTTCATTACTTCAGCGAAGCATTGAGTCCCGCGCGAATTGCGGGTGGGGTTAACCTAGTTTACGAGACCATGGATCAGGTGCGTGAGCCACGTCTAGCCTGGGCTTATGAGGCAGGTACTCGTCGAGTACGGCGTGCTCCGACATTGGCCTATGATACTCCAGGTGATACCGAAGGCGTGATGACGCTTGATAGTAAAGATATGTTCAACGGATCACCGGATCGTTATGACTGGAAATTACAAGGAAAAAAAGAAATATATATACCTTATAATAACTATAAAATGACCGCTGCTGGTGTGGCTTACAAAGAGCTGTTGAAACCTGGACATTTGAATCCGAAATTTACGCGTAACGAATTGCACCGTGTATGGAAAGTGGAGGGGACGTTGAAGTCCGGGGCGCGGCATCTATACTCCAAACGCACGCTATATTTTGATGAGGACAGCTGGCAGATTGTCCTAGCTGATCAGTACGACAGTCGTGGAGAATTGTGGAGAGTATCCATAGCTTATTTGATAAACTATTATAATCTACCCACTATCTGGTCGGCTGTTGACGTTTTTCACGATCTGCAGTCTCGTCGTTATGTTGCGCACAAGCTCGATAGTGAAGAACCTAGCGCCATTGATTTTGATCAGCCAAACCCGTCGGGTGATTACTTTAATCCTGCTGAGTTACGGCGGCGCGGCACGCGTTGACGTTGATTTGCTAAGTTGTCGGCGCCGGAAGAGCTATATTTCGTGGATCCACGGTTAGTTTTAAGTGGTAGCGAAAATGAGCGCGGATTTTTGCTGCTTAATATTGCCGTATATCGAGAACTGATCTTTTGGCTTGGGTGAGGGTGTTGGATATAAATAATTCATACGCTTGTTGACTGATCATGCTGTTGAACGAAAATCTCCTGTTGACTACTCGGTAGGAGAGAATTTATAGCGCGTGAGCTATGGCTGCATTCACGGGAGTGCGTACTTCGAGCATTATCACAGTTTTGCCCCACAGGCTTCTATTTTGATTGAGAATGAGCTTGTTGTTACACTTTGAATTGCTTCGATAGTTAGGGTGGTTCAAGGGCTAATCTATCGAATGGCGAATTCAGCATAAGGCCCTTGTACCACTCGGCGTTCGACTATTAAAGGTGACAGAACACTGGTCGAAGAATGAACCCAAAGCGTCACCTCAAATGATGATAATAGTCCGGCTTACAAAGCGGACAGCAACAATGAGTTGTATTGTATGCCCGGCAAGACTTTGTCTACCATCATCAAACGGTCCCGTACCTGACCCAGCAGGTCCCGTATCTGTTATGCAAGTGATGCAGGCCGAGATTCACCATTCACAGTCTCAGCTATTGCCGGTTCATCCCATAGTCCAGATAATTACAGTTAGGTCGTGCCATCCCGCGCTTTTCCTTGAGCAATCGTTCGACGCTACCCGTCGCTCGTTCGCCTCACGATATCTGGTACTTAGATGTTTATGTAATCGGCGTAGCGCACGAAGCTATGCCCTGCCGTGTCAGTTCTTGGTCCAGTTCGTTGAGCAGGATGTGCAACAGCAACGGTCACGGCGGACCGTCTTGCGATATCCCATCTAGTTGTAGATTAGTGTTCCCGCTCGACATCACTCCGGTCACAAAGTCGCGACGGGCCTACATGGCAGCGTTCCTTGTAAGTATGGTCGGTCGTGCCTCTATCTGTTTTCTTTTAGGCGGGCTTGCATTTAGTCCTGGGTTTCCTTAAGGTTTTCGGGCGTCCCCGAATTTCTTGTTGTAGCTAACATCTACTGTTGTCGGGTGGCGGTGGATTTTAACTCCAATATCCAGTGCGGCGACTGAAATTAACTAGTTTATGTACATCGTGCATGTTTGGGAAAAAAAAGCCGCTCAAGATGAGCGGCTAAAGGAGCGTTGATAACCAAAGGAGTTGTGACTATCAACGTTAAGGGCTTTCAGTTTTTCGTAATCTTGTTCGTTAAATTGATTGCTTGAAATGAGTTTTTTGATCTGTCGTACACCCATGGAGTTGATGATCAAAGTTGAGCAATGGACGAATTTTGTATGATGAAAGCAAGTAGTTTCCTGGTTTAGGGGGGGGTATGGGGCTAATATATTCGCTGGTTTTTTAAATCCGGTCGGTCGATGCAGGTTGCATAAGAAGTTGTGATAAATTTCCTGGCTGCGCAGGTATTTTGTCCAATGCTCGATGTCCATATGCCTAATGCATGCGCACCTCTTGTTTCGATTACGTCTTGTGATTCATCTTGAGATCGGGAGTTGGCTCTTTGATCCGAGCGCCATCACCAAGAATGGCTAATGTAACAAGCGTTATGATCCACAAGGCAGGAAACTCCCAGCCACCGTTTGGGTTGGTGAAAAGGAATCCGGCAGAGCCATGAACAGATATGATTGAGCCAAGTAGAGTTGCTGTGCCTGCGAGTGCCGCAACTCGGGTCCGGAAACCTACAACAAGAGCGATAGCTACAGAAAGTTCCCATGCAATTGTTAAGTAGGCAAAGGCGGGCGGCAAACCCAACGAGGTGAAAAATTGAGCTGTGCCTGCCGGCGTGAATATAAAGAGTTTGACTCCCGCGTGAGCCAGAAAGAGAGCACCTAGTGTTAGCCTTAATATAAGTGCGGCATAATTCTCGATGCGGCTATTGATCATGAGTTTGTCTCCTGGTTTTAATTGGATAAGGGGCAGGTGCCAGTGCCCAAGGCGTGTTGCGTATAGTAGAATACAGGGTGCGGACTTTCTAAGAAATTATACAATTTAGTTTGTGTTGTTCGAAAGATTAGATGGAGTTGAGGTTTCTGTTTGCTAGCCCGGTTTCGATCAGTTCTGTCAGTGACTGGGTCGTTAAGCTAAAGCTTTCAGCTAGATCGACAGCGGAGCACGGCGATTTATGCCTCCCGAGTCGAACGATGGGTGGTACTTCTCCCGTTGTGCCGAATATTCACTAGGATTAAGCTTTGTTACTAACTTCATTATTGGGTAATCTGAGTAACTATGAACGCACTTACGCTCGATCAGTTTGCGGTTTTTATCGCTGTTGTTGACGAGGGCAGCTTTGCAGCAGCCGCCCGGCGGATGAATCGCGCTCAATCCGCAATCACCTATGCCATTCAAAAACTTGAGGAGCAGAGCAGTCTGCCGTTGTTTGATCGTTCAGCCTATCGGCCGACGCTGACGAAAGCAGGGCACGCTATGCTTCCAAGAGCTAGACGAATTCTGGAGGACTTAACCGATTGGCGCCTTATGGCACGCGGTATGTCTTCGGGGGTGGAGGCCAAAATAACGTTGGTTTTAGTGTCGTACACTCCTGCCTCGCTTCTCGGGCGCGTGCTCAATGACTTTAAAGCGGCGTATCCTTACGTCGAAGTCCAGCTTTTAACGGTTCCTTTCAATACAGCAACTCAATTTTTGCGAGATGGTCGGGCTGAACTCGGCTTGCTAATCGAGCATGAGCCCTTCGCTGCGGAGTTTGAGCGAGACCTATGCGGGTGGATTGATCTAGTCGCAGTTGTTGCGCCAAGCCACCCCCTGGCCTTACTTGATGACGCGTTCGACGCTTCGCTGTTTAAGGAGTACACGCAAATAGTTCTGAGTAACTTTCCGGATTCGGATATCGGTAGAGACTATGGCGTCCAAGCAGTCAATCGGTGGCGAGTCACGGATCTCCATACCAAGCGCGATTTGATTCTTGCCGGAGTGGGGTGGGGGTCGATGCCAAAATCCAGAATTGAAGATGATTTAAAGGCTGGACATCTTGTGGAGTTAAGACCTGATCGTTGGCAGGGGGCGAACAAAATGCCTGGTTTTGCTTTGGTGGTTGCTCATAAGAAAGACGCCTTTTTGGGGCCGGCTGGACGGTGGCTTTTTAATCGATTTTCTTTAGGTTGTTCTGATCCAGAATGCTCGAATTAAGATGAAATTTGTAAGCTCTGTAATGCGGTACAAATGGAGCTGGGTTCATACGGTGCGGCAATTTTAAAAAAGTTGCTGCGTTCCGTGCAGCAATGCGAATTTTGATTTCTAGTTCAATCCAGGCTCGACAATATGGTTACGCTCCGTGCTGGGCTTCGAGTTCCATTCAACCATCGCTTCGATTTTTTTTGACAGGTGTGTAGCGGCTAATACTGCTAAGTCTACATTTCATAGTACGGTCTATGATTTCGCTCAGCGGGTGTGGCAGGCCATGATACATGGCGATTGTGGTTGTACTGTGCATGATTTCTTTCGCCTAAGCTCGTGAGGCGCTCAGGATGACAAACCAAATAGATAGTATTTCGATATTCTAAGTAGTGAGTCTGAGTATGGGATGACATTACTGATCCGCGGTCGGCCCACAAGGTTGTGATACTCCGTTCTTCGTTTGTTCAATAATCTTACCTCAGCCTTGTAGTTGTAATCATTCCGAATCATATCAGGACAGTAAAGCTGGCTATGTATCCTACTACCTGTATCATTGAGCAATGACATTTCGCTAGACCCTCCGAGGAAGAGCATAGACGGGGTTACATGGCAAAGCAGCATCATTTTAGTGATGCGGCTTTGGGTGTGGATTAGTAATACGGTGCGACCAGTCTCCTTCCTTTTCCACGCCAACCGTCGACATGTTTTTGAGGAATAGCAGAATAAGCGACAACCCTGGCACCGAAGGTGCAAGTACTGCTAGTACATGGAAAGCACTAGGTTAACTCTATCAAATTTCATGAATAAGATAATTAATAATAAATTTTTAATTTGTGCCAGCATTTAATATGGATGCGGCTATGCGTAGACGTTTACGAAGCTCAACCATCGCTAAGTGTTTTGAAACCAACATGACCTAACTTTAGGAGGCATGAATTGCCCACCGTCCCCACAATTTATGTGGCGAGGAGGGAGGCTATTGCAATGTCGTCTTTGGATATTTCAGGTAGTTGTTTTTTCTGTTCATTTTTGTTGATAGTATGAAGTTTTTTATCTATCGAAAAGTTGGCGGCAATGTGGAGCTGGCTAGGAGGGATTCCTATTTGGTTCCTGTATCTTGCTGGAATTGTGGATGTTAAGGAAACTCTGAAAAAGACTCCCAAGTCTGCTGAAATACGCTTGCCCCACGAACTGAACGGTTGAGCCCCGATGAAGCAAATATCCTTCGCCGATGCCGAATACGCTGGCAAACGCAAGCAAACCCGCCGCGAGCGCTTCCTGATCGAGATGGGTCAGGTCGTGCCCTGGAAAGGTCTGGTTACGTTGATCGAACCGTATTATCCGAAGGGTGAAGGCGGTCGTCCGGCATATCCGTTGATGGCCATGCTGCGGGTTCATCTGATGCAGAACTGGTTTGGCTACAGCGACCCGGCGATGGAAGAATCCCTCTACGAAACCACGATTCTGCGCCAGTTTGCCGGGCTGCATCTGGATCGGATTCCGGATGAAACCACGATCCTCAACTTCCGCCGCCTGCTGGAAAAACATGAGTTGGCTGCCGGGACTTTGCAGGTCATCAATGGCTATCTGGGCGACCGTGGTTTGCTGCTACGCCAGGGGACGGTGGTCGATGCAACGATCATTCATGCGCCGAGTTCGACCAAGAACAAGGACGGTAAACGTGATCCAGAAATGCACCAGACGAAGAAAGGAAATCAATATTTCTTCGGAATGAAAGCGCATATCGGTGTCGATGCTGAATCCGGTTTGGTGCACAGCCTGGTGGGCACGGCGGCGAATGTGGCGGACGTGACCCAGGTCGATCAGTTACTGCATGGAGAGGAAACTTACGTCTCTGGCGATGCCGGTTACACCGGCGTGGACAAGCGTCCGGAACATCAAGATCGCCAGATGATCTGGTCAATTGCCGCACGGCCCAGCACGTATAAGAAGCACGGCAAGCAGAGTTTGATCACTCAGGTGCGTCGCAAAATCGAATACGCAAAGGCCCAGATGCGAGCCAAGGTCGAACATCCGTTCCGGGTGATCAAGCGCCAGTTTGGCTATACGAAAGTGCGCTATCGCGGGCTGATAAAAAATACCGCGCAACAGACCACGCTGTTTGCCCTGTCAAACCTGTGGATGATGCGAAAACGGCTGTTGGTTGCGGGAGAGGTGCGTCTGTGATGCGCGAAATACGCGGAGAAAAGGCGCGCCTCAAGGAAAAACAATGAATTAAGAAGAGCCTAAGTCTGATTTTTGGCAGACCGTCGATTTTTTGAACTCCAAATGATTGGAGCATCAAAAAATCGCGGGGTACTTCAGACCTTCCTTAAGGGTGGTATGGGCATATTATTTCCGTCGCTTACTAAAATTCAGCCTTGTCTGGTTCCTATTGCTGCACTGGGCTGTGTATTGCTGCAGTTTCCGCAATAATTTTCACTTCTCACGCGGTGAGCTAAACGCTACATCATTAAGCTTCGTGCTTTGGCCATGTTGATCTTTATTCTCTGGGGGGCGGGGGAAAATTACCTATCCAGTCCCGAGGATAAGAAGTGATCACGCTTGGAGCTCTAAGGCCGAAAAACTATCCGACGGCACTGGTCGCGGAGTCCTTGGCAGCTGTGTTCTAATAATTTACAACATTTCACTATCTATGACGGTAGGCGCTTATGCGACACGGTCAGCATTGCCGGCTTCGGTTTCGCGTTTCAAACGTGTTGCGAACCTCCATGTCCTAAAGCTCCAAGATCGCATATCCTCTCACTAATTATCACATCACATACGCTAGTTGGGAGTCGTATGCGCTACTTTTGCACGTACAGATATATGTGAGAGAGTTGGGTGTATAACCACTCACTACGGTGCCGTCGAACTAGATGTTTCATTGAGCATTTCGGGAAAACTCTTCCTAAGGTAACTTATCCATGTTCTTATCTTTGCGTCCAAATGTTCTCGCGGTTGATAAAGCGCATAGATATTAATAGACTGTAGTTTGTATTCGCTGAGAACGCGAATTAAGGTGCCATCTTGTAGGCCTTGCTGGGCTGAATAAATTGGCAAAATACCTACCCCCATCCCGCACTGTATTGCCCTCAACATCGCATCGCCATGATTAACTGTCAATGGTGAGTTTCTTATTTCGACTGCTTCTTCACCGCTGAGTCCGGTAAAAATCCATGAGTCGAGTGTCATTACTCTGCTCAGAATTCGCAGGCATTGGTGATGCGTCAAATCTTGGAGTGATGTGGGTAGGCTATGCTCCTCTATATAAAGAGGAGAAGCGCAGAGAACTCCGTAGGTCTCCCCAATTTGCTCCCACACCATATCTGAGCTTTGTGGCTCAGTTGCTAAGACTACGGAAACATCAAAACCTTCTTCCACGAGATCAGGTACACGATTGGCCATCGTCATTTCGAAGTTGACACCGGGATATAATTTCCGGTAGCCAGCAATAGCTTTTACGATGTAATGCAGGCCGACTCCTGTCATCGAATGCACACGCAATTTACCAACGGGTTGGGCAATCATGTCACTCGCTTCTGCTGCTGCCAGTTCGAGAGACAGGAAAATGTGTTCACAACGCGAAAGATATCGTTGACCCGCTTCGGTCAGGGCAATTTGCCTAGTTGTGCGGTTGAGGAGTCGTGTCTGTAAATGCGCTTCGAGGGTTGCAATGGCCCTCGACACATATGAGTTTGTGCAGCCGAGCCGTTTGGCAGCACAGCTGAAGCTGCCTGTTTCAGCCACGCAGACAAACGCGCGCATGGTTTGCAGAGTATCCATTTGGAGCCTTATCGCTTGTGGTGAGCAACGATTCTACCTGCCAAAGGAAAACGGATTATTGCAATTTAGTACGTAATGAAACCCAAACCAGCGGTCTTATCACGAACCACTCTGCTTGCCATGATACACAGCTCCGTTCTGGGGTTACCTCGAACACCACTATATCCTCCAGGACTTCTACCGTGTTGCGACACTTCGTTAACGGCCTGGCGTTTCTCTGTTCTGTGGCCTTTTTCACCTTGCTCACAGGTTGTATTGGATCGCATGGCATTTCCCCGCAGGAAAGACTTGTAGGTGATAGTGAGTTGATGCTGGATGCAGCCATTGAATCTGCCAACAAGGACGCAGCTTGGCCGTCGGCTCAATGGTGGAGCGCCTATGCTGATCCTCAGCTCAATCATTGGGTCAGTCTAGCGCTGGAAAATAGTCCAACACTAGGTCAGGCTGCGGCTAGAGTGCGCATGGCGTTGTCTCAGGCGGGCCTGGCGGTCGCAAATGAATCTCCGCAATTGAGCGCCCATGCGTCGCTTCTTCGTCGTAAGTGGCCTACGGATAAGCACTACGGTGCTGGAGACCTTGCCGATACCACCACATGGGATAACAACACTGATCTGGGTTTTAGCTATGCCTTTGATTTCTGGGGACGTAACCGCAGTGAGTCCGAGCGGTTCACGGATCTAGCATATATGTCCGCAGCTGAGGCGCAAATGGTCCAGCTTGAGTTGGTTAGCAATATTGTCCGAGTGTACATCCAGCTATCTTTACAATACGCGGAGTTGGATATCGCTAAATCGACGCTTCAACAGCAGCAGGAAATATTATCTATCGCCAAACGTCGATTCGCAGGCGGCTTGGGCCCGAGGTTGGAAATAGTCGAAGCGCAGATGGCTTTGCCGGAAACTGAGCGAAAAATTGAAGCAATTGATCAAGGTATTGTTTTGACTCGTAATCAGATCGCAGCATTGGCCGGGAAGGGCCCCGGGGCAGGCTCGGTAATTAAGCGGCCAGCGCTGTCGTTAGGCGTTTCCACGGCATTGCCAACCGCAGTTCCCCTGGAGCTTGTAGGGCATCGACCCGATGTTGTGGCTGCACGCTGGAAAATTGCAGCACAGGCCAAGGGTATGGATGTAGCACGGGCCGACTTTTATCCCAATGTGGACTTGGTTGCGACCTTAGGATTCAGTGCCGTTGGCGGAGGGGTGCTGGAGTATCTGACTAAAAGCAAGTTCAACTACAACGCAGGGCCTGCAATTTCGTTACCAATTTTTGACGCAGGAAGACGCCGCCAGCAATACGGCTATCAAACTGCGACCTATGATGCTGCAGTGGGTGAGTACAATCAGACAATTGTCAATGCATTGAAAGGCATTTCGGATCAACTTATCCGTTTTAATTCATTGAGCAATCAACATCAACATGCACTAAAGGCGGTGGAGTACGCAGAGGCAGCCTTCAGCATCTCGACGAAAGCATTTCGGGGCGGACTGACTGGCTATCTAAATGTATTAAATGCACAGAGCAAAATGTTTCAGCAGCGCATTGAGTTGCGGCGTGTGGAGGCTGGTTTATTAAAAACACAGGCTGATCTTGTCGTTGCGTTAGGGGGGGGAGTTCCGATTGATCAGTATCCGATGAACTCTCGGGTAAGGTACATTGAAACTGCGAAGCATGAGCGTAGCTATTAACATGTTTAAAAAAAATGGCACGCAAGCATCTATCGATGTTTTTCGTAGAGCATTCTTTGAATGGGCAAGAACTGATGGTGTGGTTTGGGTTTATATCGCTAAACTGTTGATTGCCGCATTTTTGACGCTGTGGTTATCCTATGTTTTCGAACTTGCGCAGCCCAGCATTGCGGTGATTACAGTTTTTATTGTAATGCAGCCACAAAGCGGGCAAGTATTTGCGAAAAGTTTTTATCGCATGCTTGGCAGTGTAATAGGGCTTGCAGTAATGCTTGTGTTAATTGCGTTGTTCTCACAGGAGAGAGTTCTATTTTTAATGGTGGTTGCGCTCTGGGTAGGCCTTTGCACTGCCGGTGCGGCGCGATATCGAGACTTCCGCTCTTATGCGTGTGTTCTTGCAGGGTATAGTGCGACTCAAATCGGCCTCCCTGCGGTGCTACAACCACAAGACGCTTTTATGTTGGCGGTCTGGCGATTGCTTGAGATTTTCTTGGCCATTGTATGCTCCGGCGTCGTTAGCGCGGTCATACTACCGCAGACATCTGCCGCCGCGATGCGTAATGCGCTTTATCTACGCTTTGGTGAGTTCACACAATTTGTTCTCGATAATCTTGGTGGAGGAGTGGAAAAGCACTTTGAGGCCGCCAATATAAACTTTGTTTCCCAGGCGATAGGTTTGGAGGCATTGCGCAGCGCCACCTGGTTCGAAGATCCACATATGCGCCTCCGCGCGGGACGTCTTGCACGCGCAAACAGTGAGTTCATGGGGGTTACGACACGTTATCACGCGTTGCATCAGGTGCTAGTCAGGTTTGGACGTAAAGGTGAGTATGCCGCTTTGGATGCATTGACGCCGTGCCTAGAACTCCTAAAAGAGCTTCTGATGCCTTGGGCGGGTAAGCCGCTCACCGATATCGACGCGGAGGTGTTAGCGCGAGAACTGATTGCACACCAAGACGCATTGAGGGAAATAATCAGGAGTGCGCGAGTGGGACTTCAGATGAATGGTTCAAGCCGTACTATTCAGATGGATTTCGAAACAGCGGGAGAGCTGCTCTATCGGCTCGTGACTGATTTACATAACTACCTTTTGACGCATGCGTCGCTGGCGGATCACCACCATGAGCGTGAAAACTGGAGATTTGGTTTTTCATCGAAAGCCAATATGGTCGGTGCTTTGGTAGCGGGTGCGCGCACCGCAATCATGATCCTTGTTCTAGGCACCGTTTGGATCGAGACGGCTTGGCCTAGCGGTAGTACTTTCGTTCTGGTGGCCACTGCAATTGCCGCAATGTTATCTGCCACCCCGAACCCAGCAAAGCAAGCCAGGCAGATGGCAGTTGGCACCTTTTGCGGCGCGATCTTAGGCTGTATTGAGATGTTTTTTGTTTTTCCGCATCTGGATGGCTTTCCCTTGCTGTGCTTGGCGCTCGCCCCCGTATACATCGCCGGTGGATATCTTACGGTGAAACCTCCTTATGCGGGCTATGGGATGGGGTTGCTGATTTTCTTTTCGTTCGGTGCGGTACCCGCCAACCTGACCGTTTACGATCCTAGCAATTTGATTAACCAATATATCGCGTTAGTTCTCTCGCAGACAGCCGCTGCGCTATTTGCAGCAATCCTATTACCACCAACAAGTGCCTGGCTATGGCGTCGCCTGGAGCAAGATTTGCGCATGAGAGTTACCCGAGCCATGACCAGTAAACTGGTGGGGCTTAGTGAGCGTTTTGAGAGCTCTACTCGTGACTTGATGAATCAGGCTTATGGAGTCTCAGCCACGCATCCCAAAGTGCAAAGATCCTTGTTGCGCTGGATGTTCCTGGTACTTGAGGTCGGTCATGGAATCATTGAATTGCGGGAGGAACAATCACGGCTGCCAGATCTGGCCTGTTACGCGCCAACAGCACCTTGGCGACAAGCTGTCAGGGGAATGGGTATGGCATTGGCCGAACTATTCCGCCACCCTAGTGTAGCTCTCCGCGAAAACACGCTTGAAGCAGTTGAATACGCTATTGCCACGACTGTCGAAGCCATGGGGGCGTTTGAACATCACTTTGAATATTCACCCCTTCGTCGAATCACCAGCTATTTGCATTTCATTCGAAGCAGCTTGCTTGACCCAGAGTCACCGCTAGCTGATGAAACTTTCGCAACAGTTGGGAATTAATATGATTCTTTTTGATGAGCTGCCGCGTGAACTGGCATTTCAAGGTGTATATTTTCCAACGCTTACCCTGCTCGCTGCGGTAGCAGCGGTTATATGTTGGACGTTGGACCGATTATTCGCGGCGATGGGCATATATAATTTTTCTTGGCATCCAGCTCTCTTTCGGGTCTCGTTATACGTCTGTCTGTTCGGTAGTTTGTCCCTTATGGTTTATAATTGAAGATAAAATATGAAATTAAAACCGTTACTTGGTCTGCTTGCCACGCTGGCTATTGCTTGCGCTGCCGTAATGATCGGTCGTGCTCTCTGGTTTAATTACATGGAAAAGCCTTGGACTCGTGATGGGCGAGTGCGCGCAAATATCGTGAATGTCGCAGCAGAAGTGGCCGGCGTGATTACTCGTGTTCCGATTACGGACAATCAGTTGGTAAAAAAAGGAGATGTACTCCTAGAGATAGATCCGAAACATTATGCAATTTTATTGGAACAAGCAGAGGCGTTGGCTGCTTCGCGTAGGGCCACGATGGAAATGCGCAATCTCAATGCCAAGCGCCGCGCAGCAATGGATGACGATGTGGTTTCCAGAGAAAGTCTGGATGATGCGAGGAATACAGCAGCAGCAGCTCAAGCTGCTTATCGCGAGTCATTGGCCGCGGTAGCAGCAGCGAGGCTGAATGTAGAGCGCACTCGTGTATTGGCTCCTGTAGATGGTTATGTCACCAACCTCGATGTGCACGAAGGTGACTATTCGCAGGTGGGGGTTGCTCAAGTTGCGGTGGTTGATAAAAATTCCTTCTGGGTATACGGGTATTTTGAAGAAACCAAGCTGCCGCGGATTAGCATTGGAGACGAGGCTGAAATGCAGCTAATGAGTGGGGAGCGTATGAGTGGACATGTCGTTAGCATCGCGCGGGCGATTTACGATCGTGATAATCCGCAGAGCCAGCAACTCATCGCGGACGTCAACCCGACATTCAACTGGGTGCGTCTTGCGCAGCGTGTCCCCGTACGTATTCATATTGATTTCATCCCAACAGGAATGCTTTTATCGGCGGGGACCACTACGACGGTCGTCGTCAAGCCGAAAACCAGTCTAACTGATCAAGCTCAATAAGATTCAACCACGCATGTCTGGAGAGGGAACGGGTTCTATATGTATGAGTTTTTAACAGTACCTTCACGGAGCGGATGTCATTCGAGTGATAGTTGTGCGAATAATTCGGGCCGGTAACTATTAATTGTTTCTCTATGAAGGATCGGCTTTACTTAGTTTAGTGTGATGTCATGACTAATAGTATTGGCATTCGGCCAAACAACATGGTGGTGAATGAGTCGAAAAGTTTGAAAAAATAGCTGTTCTATAAGTCGGAGCGATTCCTGGCGTCGAGCTCTTCTGAATTTTCTCAATAATAAAGTTGCTGTAGGTCAGGTTTCTACCATCGACATATAATAGTCATGGAGATAATTAAAGTCGAAGGTGTACTTCACTACGCTCGGCTAAATAAGCCCAATTTCAGTTGTTGAATATATGTCCTAATTTGGTAATTAAAAATAGTGGTATTTCAATAGATCGTTCTCCTGAGATGGTCGCTCAACGCCTAATCTCTCTATCGTAGAGTTGATTAGATAAGGACGTGCCCTGCATGACTGAGGGTTGACTAAAAACGGAGGGGATTTATCCGTAGATAAGTTGGCAGAATACAATGGGCAGACGCTAGGCACGTCTCCTGCCTCGTTGTGTACCTAGCGGATCTCAGCACAGCTCGGATCCGTATGACCTCATTTGTTTTGTAGGTGCGTTAGTCTCAATACTATAACTCTGTTTATCGGCCAGTTTACTGCTGCGCTATAAATGTAAAAAAACCCAGCGTGTGACGGCTGGGTAAAAAATGGAAACGTAGACCAAATCTGAGAGGAGCTAGCCTACGCAATTGATTCTATGAGACAACTGTGAAAAAAGCCACAATTAAAAAGCCCTGACTTTATATTTGCTAACGATAGAAGTAAAAAGTGGCGTGCTTTTTTATTTACTGATCGAGTGATCAGATGAGGTTGAAAGCATAGCTTGCAAACAAGTGTTTGATTCTTATGGTAACTGACTGTAATCACCATAAAATTTACCTTCTTGCAGTTCTTTTATCATGCAATCAGTCGTCTCGGTGAGTTTCGCTTATCAGATCATTTGCATGGCTTATGAAACCGTCTGACTGTACTGCTGTAGGGTTTCACCGAGAACCGAGTATGCGCTGATTACCAAGGCCTTTGATGACGTTGATTCTGCGTGAATGATCGGTGACATCATTGGCCGCATGGACATGGCGCTCGATAACAATCTATTCGACGTGATCGACCGGACATTAGCAACAACCTTGTGGCGGTTTTAGCAAGGGCACCATTATTATCCTCTGGTGTGTTGTTCAGCGGAATATTCAGCGCCAGCATAATTCTTTAGCGGCGGCGAAGTAAGTGGGGAGTATGCATGTCAGTTATGGCGATAACGTATTCGTCTGGCTCAACGATGATTTTATGCATGGTGGCGTGTCGGTTGTTGATGTATTGAAAGTGGTGGCTTCAAATTTTATGCTAAGTCATTTCTACCAAAAACATATTAGTTGACGGATGGTAAAGTGTTCAATATTTGGGTTGGCGAAGCCCCGCCGAGCTTGATAGTCTTTGTCACGATATAGGTGAAGTAACGCTCAATCGCCAAGTCTTCCAGCAGTAACTGGTCGATAAAGCGCTGGTACTGGTCGATGTCGGTGGCGCGGATCATCGCGATGTAGTCCACGCCGCCGCCGGTGGCGTAGCAGAACTCGACTTCGGGGGCGTCGCTCATGCGTTGTTCGAAGCGGCGCATGTCCTGGGCGGTGTGCCGGGCGAGGGTGATTTCCACCAGCAGTTGCTGGCTCTTGAACACCTGGTTCCAGTCGATCACGGCGCGGTAGCCCTTGACCAGGCCGGCGCTTTCCAGCTTGCGTACGCGTTCCCAGGCCGGTGTCACCGAGAGGTTGATGGCCTCGGCCAGGCTCGACTTGGTGATGCGCCCGTCCTCGGAGAGGATGCGCAGGATTTTCAGGTCATAGCGGTCAAGCTTGTGCATCGGGAGCGGACTCGGCAGGCGGGCGGGTAAGTATCAGGCTATCAGCTTAACCAGGGGTGAGGGAGCCTTGCTCCCTCACCACATTTAAAGCATCAGCCCAACACTTCCCCGGCCACCTGGTCGATCGCGCCCTTGGTGATGTCGACAATCAGGTCGGCCTCAGCCTTGGTCAGGATCAGCGGCGGGGCAAAGCCGAGGATGTCGCCGTGGGGCATGGCCCGGGCGATCATGCCGCGTTCCAGGCAGGCGGCCGAGACCTTCGGGCCCACTTTCAAGGCTGCATCGAACGGCGTGCGTTGCTCGCGGTCGGCCATGAATTCCACGGCGGCAAGCATGCCGTCACCGCGCACTTCGCCCACCAGCGGGTGGCCTTCGAGGGTTTCCCGCAGGCGACGGTTCAGGTAGCTGCCGACTTCGTCCGCATTGGCGGTGAGGTTTTCCCGTTCCAGGATATCCAGGTTGGCCAATGCCGCCGCCGCGCAGATCGGGTGCCCGGAGTAGGTCCAGCCGTGGCCCATGGCACCTTCGTGAGTCGAGGCTTTTTCAATCACGTCCCACACCTTCTCACCGATGATCACCGCCGACAGCGGCGCATACGCACTGGTCAGGCCCTTGGCGGTGGTGATCAGGTCCGGGCGCATGCCGTAGCGCTGGCTGCCCATTTTCGAGCCTAGGCGGCCGAAGGCGCAGACCACTTCATCGGCGATCAGCAGCACGTCGTACTTGTTGAGTACCGCCTGGATCGCCGCCCAGTAACCGGCCGGCGGCACCACGATGCCGCCGGTGCCCATCACCGGTTCGCCAATGAAGGCGGCGACGGTGTCGGGGCCTTCGGCGAGGATCATTTTTTCCAGCTCATCGGCGCAGTAACGCACGAACCCGGCTTCGTCCATGCCCGCCGGCGCCTTGCGGTACCAGTGGGGGCAAACGGTGTGCTGGATGCCCTGTTCCGGCAGGTCGAAATGCTGGTGAAACGCCGCCAGGCCCGTAAGGCTGCCGGTCATGATGCCCGAACCGTGGTAGCCACGATCACGGGAGATGATTTTCTTCTTCTGTGGGCGGCCCAGCACGTTGTTGTAGTAACGCACCAGCTTGATCTGGGTTTCGTTGGCGTCGGAGCCGGACAGGCCGTAATAGACCTTTTTCATGCCCTCGGGCGCCCAGTCCATGATACGGCTCGACAGCTCGATGATCGCCTCGGTCGAGTGGCCGACGTAGGTGTGGTAGTAGGCCAGTTCCTTGGCTTGCTTGTAGATCGCATCGGCGACTTCGGTGCGGCCGTAGCCGATGTTCACGCAGTACAGGCCGGCAAACGCATCGATGAATTCATGGCCTTCGTGGTCGCGAATACGGATGCCCGACGCGCTCTGGATGATGCGGCCCTTGAGCGCGCCGCTGGCGTGGTCATGGGCGTGGGTGGATGGGTGCATGAAGTGCGCGCGGTCTTGTTCGAACAGGCTTTCGAGTGCTTGGCTCATGGTTGCTCTCCTTGGAATTGGCCTTGGTGATGCAGGCAAAAGTATTTGGTTTCGACAAAGGCTTCGAAACCCTCGGCGCCGCCTTCACGGCCCAGGCCCGAGGCTTTCATGCCGCCAAAGGGAATCGGGTGGCCGGTGAATTTCACTCCGTTGACGGCGACCATGGCGTGGTCGAGGCGGCGGATCAGCGGGTAGATCAGGTCCAGGCGGTTGGAACAAATGTAGGCAGCCAGGCCGTATTCGGTGTCGTTGGCCATCTCGATGGCCTGTTCAATCGAGTCGAACGGCATCACCCCGGCGATCGGCGCGAAGTTTTCTTCGCGGTAGATGCGCATCTGCGGGGTCACGTCGGCGAGCACCGTGGGCTGGTAAAACAGCCCGCCCAGTGCATGGGCTTCGCCGCCCACCAGACGGTTTGCGCCCAGCTCCAGGGCATCGGCCACGCGCTCGGCGGTGACGTCGAAGGCGGCCTGGTGCATCAGCGGGCCGATGTCGACGTTTTGCTCCTGGCCGCCGATCAACGCCGGGCCGACCCGTAGCTCCCGCACGGCGGCGGCGAAACGGCTGAGGAATTCGGGATAGACCGAGCGCTCCACCATGATCCGGTTAGCGGCGCAGCAGTCCTGGCCGGAGGTTTGGAATTTGGCCTCCACTGCGACTTTCACGGCGTGCTCAAGGTGGGCATCGGCGCAGACAATAAACGGCGCATTGCCCCCCAGTTCCAGCGAGACCTTCTTCACGTCCTGGGCCGCCGCCTGCAATACCAGCTTGCCGACCCGGGTCGAGCCGGTGAAGCTCACCGAACGCACGCGGCTGTCCTGCACCAGGGTTTGCATGGCCATCTGCGGTTCGCCCAGCACTACGTTGAACACCCCCGGCGGGAAGCCGGCTTCCTCGGCCAGTTGCGCCAGGGCCAGGGCCGAGTAGGGGGTTTCATGGGCGGGCTTGACCACCACCGTGCAACCGGCGGCGAGGGCGGCAGCGGCCTTGCGGGTGATCATCGCCGAGGGGAAATTCCACGGGGTCAGCAGGGCGCACACGCCCACGGGTTCCTTGAGGGTGCCCAGGTGCGCACCGGGGATATGGCTGGGAATGTTCTGGCCGTACAGGCGCCGGGCTTCTTCGGCGAACCATGGAATGAAGCTTGCGGCATAGGCGATTTCGCCGCGGGCTTCGGCAAGCGGTTTGCCCTGTTCCTGGCTGAGGATACGGGCAAGGTCTTCCTGGTGTTCGAGGATCAGGGCCGCCCAGCGCCGCAGGATCGTGGCGCGGGCATCGAGGCTCTGTTCACGCCAGGCGGCGAAGGCGCGGTGTGCGGCGTCGATGGCGGCGACAATCTGGGGTTTTTCCAGCATCGGCACATGGCCGATCAGTTGCTGGTTCGCCGGGTTGTGCACGGCCATGGTGCTGGCACTGGCGCTGTGGACCCAATGGCCGTCGACGTAGCACAGGGCCTTGAACAACAGTGGGTGTTTGTAGGTCATCGGGTTCACTCCGGTTCGTCTGAGTGGGAGTAATGCTAGGGCAGGGGCGCGTGCGGGATTGGTGGTTTGGTGGGGGTGGGGCAGTGGGTTTTTTCTGATTGATGTCGCCCAAACAGGTTTTTTTTGCGGTGGGTGAAAATCAACTGTGGGAGCTGGCTTGCCTGCGATAACGATGTTGAATTCACCACCGCCATCGCAGGCAAGCCAGCTCCCACATTGAATGGGTGCTACTTCGCGGTTTTTGCGGTGGCTATCCAGCCGTCAAAGGTCGCTTTGTTTTCTTTCATCCAGTCCTCCGCCAGCTTGCGAATATTGCGTTCGCTGGAGCCGTCGGCGCTGATGGTTTTTTCCCAATAACTCCAGGTCGCCTGGGAGAACGTCATCTGCTCCACCAGCTTCTTGATCGCCGGATTCGCCGCGATGAACTGCTTGTTGCCGATCGCGTACCAGTTCCACGCCGCCATCGCCATGCGGCACGGATCGGCCCCGCCGGCACACCCGGAAACCCCGGGCGTGAGTGCCGACGTGGTGCTCGGCACATTGCCCGGCAATGCATCAAACGGCGTCGGCAACCACACCACGTCCTTGCCCGGCACCATGGTGTTGGTCATCCACGACGGCGCCCACGCATAGAAAAACACCGGCTCGCCACGTTTGAGGCGGGCGACGTTTTCGAACATCAGCGCTTCGTACTTGCCGCGAACCGGATTCACCGTGTCCTTGAGGCCGAATTTCTCGAGCTGGTAATCCACCACATCACCACAGCCCCAACCCGGGTCACAACTGATCAGGTTGGCCTTGCCGTCCTTGCCGAACAGCCCGGCGATTTTCGGGTCCTTCATTTGCTCCAGGCTGGTGATGCCGTACGCATCGGCGGTTTTCTTGTCGATCATGTAGCCGTTGTAGCCGGCGCCGGTAATGAAGCCTGCGCCCACCACTTCGGTGCGGTCCTTCACCTTGTCAAAGCTGGGTTGCAGCATCGGCAAAGTCACGTCCATCGACAAATCCAGGTCGCCCTGGGCGGCGGCGGGGAAGAACAGCGTGGTGTTCACGGTGCTCAACTTGCTTGCATAGCCCAGGCGCTTGGTGGCCTCGATCGCGATTTTGGTCAGTACGTAGTTGCCGCCGGTGCTCTCCGATTGCACGAAGCGGATGGTCTTGCCGGTGCCGGGTAAATCTTCGGCCCACACCTGCGTACTTGCCAGGTACAACACTGCTGCAAATCCAAGCAAGGCTTTGAATGGATGCATCATGATTTCCTCTTTTTTTTCTCGTTATGGTCAGGGTTGGCAGTCAACAACGGGCATTCATGATTTCTTGTATTTTTAAGCGTTTACCGGGTTCGGATTCAGCAGGCGCTTGAACAGCGACTTGCGTTTGCGCACCGTCGGCTGCGCCAGGTTCTGGGTGATGCGGTCGAGCATCATCGCCAGCAGCACAATGGCAATCCCGCCCACCGCCGCGCGGCCCACGTCCATCCGCCCCAGGCCTTGCAGCACCACCAGGCCCAGGCCTTCGGCGCCGATCATCGCCACCACCACCGACATCACCATGGCCGTGTCTGCACCAAAGGCGTGGCCGGCTTCCACCAGTTCGGTGTCGACCATGCGGATGCCCAGGTAGGTAAAGCGAATCAGAGGCGGGCAGGCGGAGATCACCACCGCCACTTCTCCCGACACAGTGCCGACACCAAACAGCATCACCACCGGCACCAGGTACACGAAGGTCGGGGTGGTTTGCATGATGTCGAGAATCGGCCGCATCACGCCCCACACCCGCTCACTGCGGGCACACCAGATGCCCACCGGAATGCCCACCACCATGCAGATCACAATCGCCGTGGTGATCAGCGACAAGGTGGTCATGGCCTCGTCCCACACTCCCAGCGCGGCGATCACCACCAGTGCCACGGCGCTGAACACCGCCACTCCCAGGCTCGCGGCGCGATAGGCGATCACGAACATCAGCAGCACCATGACCGGGAACGGGATCGCATGGATCACCGTGTCACTTAAGCCCAGCAAATGCTCCACCGGCCAGCGGATCGCCTGGAACATCGGCCGCAGATGAATCCCCAGCCACTCCACGCCCTGGCTGATCCATTGGTCTACGGGTAGAACCGCGAGGTCTTCTGAACTAAGCATGCTGTGCAACCTCCGCAGCGGCAGGGCGCGGGGCCGGGACGCTGGCTATGCAATCAAGAATGTGCGCGCTGTTGAGCGTGCCGACGAACAGCCCGTCGCCATCCACCACCGCCACCGGCAGGCCCGGCTTGAGCAGGCGTGCGGCTTCCACCAGCTTGGCGTTGGCCGGCACGCTGACGAACTGGCTCGACAACTGTTGCAGGGCGTCGGCGCCGCCGCCCACGGCCAGCAGCGCCGCCGAGTCCAGCACGCCGACGGCCTTGCCGCTGGTGTTGAGCACGAAGGCTGCCGAGCTTTCATTGCCCACCACCCGGGTGTCGCCTTGCACCAGCAGGGTGTTGGCTTTCTCCATGATCGAGCGCGCATCGAACAGCCGCGAACGGTCCACCTCCCGGGTGAACGCCGCGACGTAATCACTGCCCGGGTCCATCACGATTTCCTGGGGCGTGCCCTCGCGCACCACTTGGCCGTCGGCCATGATCGCGATGCGCGTGCCCAGCTTCAGGGCTTCCTGGAAGTCGTGGGTGATGAACAGGATGGTTTTTTTCAGGGTGCGTTGCAGGCGCAGCAACTCGTCCTGCATCTCGGTGCGGATCAACGGGTCGAGTGCGCTGAAGGCTTCGTCCATGATCAACACGTCAGCGTCGGTGGCCAGTGCACGGGCCAGGCCCACACGCTGGCGCATGCCGCCGGACAGCTCGTGGGGATGGTGGTCTGCCCACTTGGCCAGGCCCACAATGGCCAGCACTTCCAGGGCACGCTTGCGCCGCTCGGCGGCCGAGACACCCCGCAGCTTGAGGCCGAACTCGGTGTTCTCGATCACGGTTTTGTTCGGCAGCAGCGCGAAGTGCTGGAACACCATGGAGATGCGCGTGCGGCGCACTTCCCGCAACTGGTTTTCGTCGAGGGTCACCAGGTCTTCGCCGTCCAGCAGGATCTTGCCCGCGGTCGGTTCGTTCAGGCGGTTGATGCAGCGCGCCAGGGTGGATTTGCCCGAGCCCGAGAGGCCCATGATCATGTAGATCGCACCGCTTGGAATCGACAGCGATACGTTGTTGAGGCCGACCACGGTTGCGGTCTCGGCCAGGATCCGGTCTTTGCTGGCCCCGGCGGTCAAGAGCTGCATGGCTCTGTCGGGCGTCGAGGAAAAGACCTTGTAGAGGTTCTCAATCTTTAGTCGTTCGCTCACCAATTGCCTCCAATTGTTGTTTTGCAATCTGCGGAAAACTTCATCAATAGAAATTTTTGGGCTACTGGCAGTTAAAAATCTTCGAGCTATGACGACGCAAGGTGCAGTCGCAAAAATTTCTTGTTGTGGTGCCAAGGCACTTACAGCATGAGCGGTGTGACGAGTGCAAGGGTTGGCCGTCAACCGGTCGGTGAATCCGATGGAGCCATGCTTTCCCGGGCCTTGCGGGCCACGCGGAACGCCTCGACACCCGCCGGAACGCCGCAATACACCGCGATCTGCACCAGGGCGGCGCGCAGTTCGTCGTCGCTCAGGCCGTTGCGGATGGCACCGCAAAAATGCGTGCCGAATTCGTCCATGCGCCCCAGCGCCGCGAGCATCCCCAGGTTGAGCAGGCTGCGTTGCTTGAGGTCCAGGCTGTCGTCGGTCCAGACCATGCCCCAGCAGTACTCGTTGAGCACCGTCTGGAAGGGTCGGGAAAAGTCGTCGGCGCGGCCCAGGGCCTGGTCGACGTAGCTATCGCCCAAGACCTGGCGGCGCACGCTTTCGCCCTGGGCCTGCAGTGATTTATCCATGATGGGTCTCCGAGTCGGTTAGAAAATCGCGTATCAGGGCGGCCACCTGTTGCGGCGCCTCGATCAGAATGCAATGGCGCAGCCCCGGCAGAATCTGCAGTTGCGAACCCTCGATGCGCGCGTGCATGAACGCCGCCATGCGCGGGTTGGAGCCGGCATCGTCGGCGCCGGTGGCAATCAGGGTGGGGCAGTGGATCCGTGACAGCTGTTCGCCGAAATCCGACTCGGCGAGGATGCGATACGCCGCGGCATAACAGCCGGGGTCGTTCTCGGCATTCAACTGACGCAGGCGGGTGACGGCCTCGGGATGGCGTGCCTGGAAGTCCTCGGTCAGCCAGCGCGACAACGACGCCTCGTAGTGGGCCACGGGCTCCCCGGCCTGCAACGCGGCGAGGCGTGCCTGCACCCGCTCGCGCTCCTCGGCGTTACGCCCGGCCACAGTGGACAGCAGCACCAGACGACGCACCCGCGCCGGATGGGTCAGGGCCATGCGCTGGGCGATCAAACCGCCCAACGAGAACCCGGCCAGGTCGAACTGCTTGAAACCCACGTGATCTGCCAGGGCCAGGGCCTCGCCCACCAGGTGATCAATTTCATAACGCCCGGGTGTGCGCGACGACTGGCCGTGGCCGCGCAGGTCGAAGGTCAGCACGGTGAACTGCTCCTGCAAATCGGCCACCGTCTCGGCCCACGCCTCGAGGCTGGAGCCCACGCCATGGATACACACCAGCGGGCGCGGCCCATGCCCGTCCAGGCGATAGTTGAGCGTGACGTTGGCCACGCTGAAACGTTGTGCCTGGCCCATCACGCGCTGACCTTGTCGCGTTGTCTGGCGCGTTCGCGCTCGGCGAAGAACGGCATCACTTCATCGATGAACAGGCGCAGGGTCTGCTTCTGCAATTCAAACGGCAGGTTGAAGGTCAGGCCCAGGCAATACTGGTCGACACCGGCGGCTTCGTAGTCGAGCAGCTTTTCGATGATCTCCTCGGGGGTGCCGAACATCAGGTTGCGTCGCAGGTTTTCCGGGTTGTAGTTGTCTTTGCCGCGCACGCTTTCAAACGGCACCGGCTCCGGGAAGCCGTTGTGCACGGTGCCGATGTTCTGCATCAGGTTTTCGAAGGCGCGGCCAAAGTCCATGCTGTGCTTGACCGGCAATTCCCAGTCGTTGGCATTGGCGTACACGCAGGTACGGCGCTGCATCATGAAGCGCGGGCGCGGCACGTGGGGGTTGTCGGCCACGGCCTTGTTGAACTTCTCGCCGAGCACGGCGATTTCGGCCGCCGGCAGCGAGAGCGGGGTGGACAGGATGTTCGCGCCGATGCTCACCGCCCAATCGAAGGTGCCCGGGTCCCGCGCGGCGACCCAGATTGGCGGGTGGCCTTTTTGCAATGGCTTGGGCACCGCAGCGGTCTGCGGGAATTTCCAGTAGTGGCCGTCGTGGGCGTAGTCGCCGGTCCAGAGCTTTTGCACCGCCGGCACCAGTTCCTTCATGTAGCCCACGCCTTCCTGCTGTTGCAGGCCGGGGGTCATGCGGTCGAATTCGTACTGGTAGGAACCGCGGGCAATCCCGAACTCCAGGCGACCTTGGGTCAGGTGATCACACAGCGCCGCTTCGCCCGCCAGGCGGATCGGATGCCAATAAGCGGCGGCGAGGGTCGCGGTGCCCAGGCGAATGCGTTCGGTGTGCTGGCCGAGCCAGGTCAGGGTCTGGAACGGGTTGGGCGCGATGGTGCATTCCAGGGTGTGGTGCTCGGAGGTCCACAGGGTTTCAAAGCCGCCGGCATCGGCGATCTTTGCTAGCTCCAGCAGGTTGGCCATGACGGTCTGCATCGGCACGTCCGGCGAGAAGCGTTCCATGCTCAGGGATACGGCGAATTTCATAAGGTGCTCCTTGAATAATCAGCGCAGGCGAATGACGAAGGGGTCCTGCATTTCGCCGGAATAATCGATGACCACGTTCTTGGCCCGGGAAAACTCGCGCATCACGTCAAAGCCGCCGCGACGGCCATAACCGCTGTGTTTGAAACCGCCATTGGCGGACATGTAGGCCGAGCTGCGGTAGGTGTTGATCCACACCGTGCCGGCATCGATGCGGTTGGCAAAACGCAGGGCGCGATCGATGTTCTGGGTCCAGATGCCCGAGGCCAGGCCGTAGTGGGTGTCGTTGGCCAGGTTGAGCATTTGCTCTTCGGTGGTGAAGGGCATCACGCCCACTACCGGGCCGAACAGTTCATCGCGCATGAACGGCATGTCGTTGGTGGCGTTGGCCATCACCGTGGGTTCGAAGTACCAGCCTTCGGACAGGTTGGCCGCATTGGGGCGCTTGCCGCCGACCGCAATCTGCGCACCTTGTCTGGCGCCGCTGGCGATGTAGCCTTCGAGCTTTTGCAGTTGGGCTTGCAGGGCCAGCGGGCCGATGTCGGTGTGTTCTTCCATCGGGTGGCCGACGCTGATCTGTTGGGTGCGGGCCACCAGGGCTTCGACGAATTTGTCGTAGATCGGCGCCTCGACAAAGCAGCGCGAACCGGCCACGCAGCTTTGCCCGGCGGCGGCGAAGATCCCGGAGACCACGCCGTTCACGGCCTTCTCGATATCGACATCGGCAAACACCACGTGGGGCGACTTGCCGCCCAATTCCATCTGGCACGGCACCAGGTTGTTGGCGGCGTTGCCGGCGATGCGTCGGCCGGTGTCGGTGCTGCCGGTGAACACGTATTTGGCGATGTCCGGGTGGCGGGTCAACGCATCGCCGGTGACGGCGCCGTTGCCGGTGACTACGTTGACCACACCCGCCGGGAAGCCGGCTTCGATGATCAATTCGGCCAGTGCAAGTGTGGAGGCGCTGGCGTGTTCCGATGGCTTGATCACCACCGTGTTGCCGATGGCCAAGCACGGCGCGAGGGTGCCGGTGAGCAGCATCAACGGCGAGTTCCACGGGGTGATCATGCCGACCACGCCCAACGGTTCCCGGCTACTGTAGTTGAGCTGGTTGAGCTTATTGACCGGGATCACCTCGCCTTGCAGCTTGTCGGCCATGCCCGCGAAGTAGATGTAGGCGTCGGGCAGGGCGCTCATCTGGGCACGCATTTCCCGCAGCAGTTTGCCGTTGTCGCGGGTTTCCAGCAGCGCCAGTTCTTCGGCGTGCTCGGCCACCAGCTGGGCCAGGCGATACAACAATTTGCCCCGTGTGGTGGGCGTCATATTGCGCCACTGCGGGTCGTTGAAGGTCTTGTGGGCGCAAGCGACGGCGCGGGCGACGTCACTGGCATCGGCCTGGGCGAACTGGTACCAGGGCTGGCCGGTGGTGGGGTCGAAACTGTCGACGTAGGTGTCGCTGGCAGGCGCAACGAAGCGGCCGTCGATAAACAGGTTGAGGCGGTTGCCCTCAAGGGCGCTGACCGTGGTTTTCATGCAGGAGTCCTGTAGGTGTGTGTCAAAGGGGCGCGTTTTCGAGCATCGCGATGCGGCCGCTGGCGGCGGAGCCGGTGTAGATGCCGAACTGCTGGTTCTGGCGCTCGCGGGCATAGCGACGCACCACCGAGCGCAGTTCGTTGACCGGCATCTGTTCGATGGGCAACTCGTCCAGCGGGAAGACGCGCAGGGTGTCGGGCAGGCCGCTGTCGAACGGGCCGAGCTGGGCGCGGTAGATCAGGTAGCCGGGGTCGGTGTCGTCGACATCGAAGGCCGAGTACAGGAAGGTCGATTCCTGTTCCACCGGCAGCGAGCTGTTACCGGCGTCGATAAAGCCTTTGCGTTTGCCGGCCACCGGCAGCGTCCAGCCGCCATTGCCATCGGCGCGAAACAGGATCCCGCCGTCGGCTTCGATCAGGTAGCCGATGATCATCTTGTGGGAGTCCAGCCAACTGGCCGGCAGCGGGTCCTGGATGTTGGCGTAGCGGCCCCGGCAGAAACACAGCGGCAGCTTGGGGCTGGTGCCGAAGGCACGCACCTGGCCGATCAGCACCAGGTGGTCGCCGGCTTCGATGCGCTGGTGCACGCTGCAATCGAACCAGGTCAGGCTGTCGGTGAGGATCGGCGCGCCGGTGTGCACGGTGTCGTGGTTGACGGTGTGGAACTTGTCCGGCGACTTGGAGGCAAAGGTGCCTGAGACGTCGACCTGGCCTTCATGCAGCAGGTTGACGGCGAACTGTTCGGTGTTGGCGAACGCGGTGTAGCTGGCGGCGGACTTGCCCACGCACACCAGCAGCAGCGGTGGGTCGAGGGACACCGAGGTGAACGAATTGGCGGTCATGCCGCGTGGGTTGCCGTCGGCGTCATGGGTGGTGATGACGGTGACGCCGGTGACGAAGGTGCCGAAGGCCTGGCGCAAGGCGCCCGGATCGACGGCTGCAACGTTGGCGCTGATCACGGTGCTCGGCATCGGGGTACTCCTTTGTTCTTGTGGTGTTAAGCAAGCCTACGAGGAAGGGGACCCGTGGGCTTGCGTCGATTAGGAGGAACATGGATGAAAGTTTTGCTCGGATTGGCAGCGAGGCGTCAGTCCTTAGGCAGTTCCGCTTCCATCTCCGCCATATCCTGGTAGCGATCAGCAATCCGTGGGTGCGCACGGGAGCCGTCGCTGGCGCCGATAGCGATCAGCACTTCGTCGGGGCCCGGCGCATCGGCGATCTGGAAGTTGGCGGTGAGAAAGTGTGAGCGCTTGCCGGTTTCGCTCTTGTGCACCATCGGCAGCGAGAGCAGGGCGCCGGGGGCGTTACGGGTGTTGGTGAAGCTCAGGTAGGCGGTGCCTTCCACGGCTTCGCGAAACAGGTTGCCGAAGCGCAGGGTGTGGATCAGGCCCGAGGCGTGCTCGATTTCACCGTTGACCCCCACCGCCGCGGCCTTGCCGAAGGCTTCGACCTTGCCGCCGGGCATCAGGGAGATCAGGCGGCGGGTCATTTCATAACCCAGGCCCGGGGCCAGGCGCAGGATTTCCGGGCGCAGGTTTTCAACGAAGCCCTGGTCGGCCCAAGGGTTTTTCAACACCGCGGCAACCACGATCAGGGTGATGGGTTTGCCGGCGTCCTTGCCGCCTTCGATAAGGGTTTCTTCGATAAAGGTGCAGTACTTCCTGACGCCCAGATTTTCCAGATTCATGATGACTCGTCGCCCTTGTGGCTGTTGGTTGTGGCCTTAGGCTAGGAGCATCGGTGAACAACGTCTTCCGTGGTTGCAGAGTACAAATCCACTGGACATTGCTCTGAACCGGCGCAAGTATCAGGCGGGCCTGGCAGGCAACGTGGCTGCCGTGACCTCCATGTTCGGGTGAGCGCCTTGAATCGAGAAATGCAGATACTGTCGTTGCGGGATGTGGCCAGTCAGATCAACTCCGGCGGTGACTTGCAGTCGATGCTGCACCAGCTGGTGTACGCCAGTTGCCGCCACACCCACTGGACCATGAGCTCGATCATGGCCATCGACATGGACGCCGGCTTCGGCCACGTCATCGCCCGCCACGACCCGACCCTGGTGCAGCGCCCACTGGTGGATTGCTGGGAGCTGTCGTCCAGCCCGGTGATGACCGCCCTGCAACGCAACGAGGCGGTATTCATCCGCGACGTGCGCGAATGCGAGTACCCCGGCTACCGCCGCGAATCCCTGGAGCGCGATTACCGCACGGTGATGGTGATGCCGATGAACTGCACCGACTTCGATGGCCGGCCCATGGTGCTCAGCGTGATTTCCCGCACGCTGATGGACGTGTCGGAAGAAGACCGGGTGTTCCTCGGCATGATCATCCACCTGGGCGCCATCGCGGTGGAGCGCCAGCGCCAGCTGGAAGCCGAGCGCCGCGCCGCCGAGCGCATGCAGCAGGCCTTGAAGGTGCACACCACGATGCTGGAACACGTGTTGGGCGGCGGTTCGGTGACGTCGTTATCGTTGATGGTGGGCGACCAGTTGCCCAACCCGGTGATCGCCGTGGACTTCACCGCCAACCAGGTGGTGGCGGGGCGCTCGCCGGACACCGCGCTGTTTGATGACAACGCCTGGCAGGCGGCGGTCGCCGGGGTGCTCAGCGTGCAGATTACCAAGGCTGCCCAGGAAAGCTTGCGCAGCGCCCTGCGCAACACGGTCAACCTGTTCCTTGACGATGGTCAGCGCCAGTTTACGTTGCGGGCGCAGATCGAACCGTTGATGGTCGACCACGAACTGGTGGGCGCGCTGGTGTTGTTCCCGGTGGCGGTGCCGGTCAACGAGCTGGATTTGCTGATGCTGGAAAGCGCCAAGTTCGCCTTGAGCGTGCAGATGATGCGCAGTTTTATCCGCTTTCGGTTTGAAACCCGCACCCAGACCGAGTTGTTGTTCGAAGTGCTCGAAGGCCGCTGGCGCGACGCCGATGATATCCAGCAGCGGGCCCAACGCCTGGGGATCAGTTTCAACACCCCGCAGCAGATGATTATTGTCGACTATGGCGCCAAGGCCCGGGAGGCGAAGAACCTGCACCACAACGTCGCCCGCATCCTGCAACGGGCGGGGATGCAGGCCACGGTAATCATCGTCGACAACGGCCTGGTATGCCTGGTGCCGGCGGAAGGCGAGCGCTTGACCAAGATCAAGCGGCAGATCGCGGATGACCTGGCGCACTACCTGGGCGCCGAGCCGATCCTGCTGGCCAGCGGCGTGTGCCGGGTGCTGGCGGATTATCCGGCTGCGTGGGAACGCTGCTGCCGTCTAATCGACATAGCCCATTCCTTAGGCCGCAGCGGACCGATTTCCGACCAGGACTTCGGCCCCATTCCGATCTTCGTCGCAGCAGTGGGGGGGGAGGATATCCGCACCTTCGTCAACGAAAGCGTCGGTGCCATGTTGGAACATGATCGCAAACACCAGACACCGTATCTGGAAACCCTCACCGCGTACCTGCGTGAAAACTGCCGCAGCCAGGCCTGCGCGGACGCGATGGGCGTGCACGTGACCACGCTACGGTATCGATTGGCGCGAATTCAAGAGCTGTTTGACATCGATTTCGAGACGCCCGAGCGGCGGTTTGCAACCGAGTTGGCGATTTATTTGCAACGGGTGTTGGATAGCTAAGGACGACATAGTGCTGCCAGCAGGACTAACTGGTTGGTGATCTTAAGGCGGTTATCGATGGTCTTCTACGGATGACTTCGATATCGGATTGGGGTATACGGTGTCTAACTTGGCGCATTGAAATTTATTCCCGCTTAGACTGCGTTCGGCAAAAAACTGAATGCCCCGACTTGCCGCCGGGGTTTGCACGAACTCTACTCCATTACGAGCCCGAGAACAGCCATTGCCAGTGCGGCTGTGCTCTCGCCGGCCACAAAAGACCGCGTCTTGCTTGGTTGCGCGCTGGGGGGGGGCAGTGCAACAATCTGGGTGAAGTTGAGTGGGCTGTCTATAGCGCTTCGCAAATCGCTCACCGTCGGTGGCAGGTTGCGGGGTCGATCAGAATCGGTCGCGCGCTGTTAAATAGGAACGTTGCCTGCCAGGCGCATTATAAGCGGTTTGCACGATGACGCGAATGTTCAACATTAATGCCGTTTCGACATGAACGTTTAGACGGCACTAATGTAGCTCTGCCATATAAGCCATGAGACGCTGCAAAGATATATATTGCGGCAGGGCAGTAGGGCTATTGCTAGCCAGGGGCTTACGACGATCGGATGTGAGACATCAGATCTTTGCCAATTACTGCAGACGCACACAGCACACCGCCGACAAGGGCGCCAATGACCCCATCAGTCGCTACGTCCTGTCCAGTGAGATAGAGCCCCTTGATAAGGGTGTGCGCCCGCAGCCAATGTTGTCTGAAACGCTGGGGGGACGATTCGATTCCCATGAACCCGCCATGCTCACGTTTGGCAAACGTCTCGTAACTCAATGGCGTGGATACTTCAAAGTAATCCAGTGCTTCCCGAGCCTGGGGAACGTGGCGAAAGAGTTCGGCCAGCAACCGTTTGCCGATCTGCTCTTTGAGTGCAAGGTAATCATCGCCGCGCTTCATCCAGCGGGTGTCCTCCCACTGTTTAAAATGTTTATAGTCCGTGTAAGCATACATCTCGACAGTGGCCTTGTTGGGGAACTCTTCATGCCAGGAAGCGTCCTTGGCGGACGGGAAGGTGATGAAGTACCAGGGGAAGGGGGCGTTGAAGTCTTTTCGGTGCGCTTCCAAGTTGGCCTGGAAATCGTTTGTCGCGTGTGACCAGATGTTCGCCGGCGTGAAGCCGATTTCTTCTGCTGATCGATTGAAACCGATATTGATGCCGACCACGGCATACGTCTCGATGACATTTTCCAGGAGTCGGTCAAGACCGGCATCCTGGCTGACCTGTTGTGGCAGCAGTCGAGAAAAAGTGTTCCGTACACCTGCGTTGCTGACGATCACCGGGCAGCGTATCTCGTCTCCGGAGCTGAGACGAACACCTTGGGCAATCCCATCTTCAACGAGTATTTCGGTGACCTCGGCGCCGTGCAAGAGCGTCCCACCCGCGCGCTCGATGAGCGGCGCCATCAATCTGGAAAATGTCATTCCGCCCCCCACGGGATAGAAGGCGCCATTGAGATAATGTTTGGCCAGCATGCAGTGCATCGCGAACGAACTTCTGGTGGGTTCCAGACTGTAATCGCCATAGTTGGCACAGATAACCGCAATCAGCTCTGGGTCGGTAATCAGCTCGGAAAGGACGTCGAGCGTGAGGCGGTCCGAGTAGCTGTGGAAAGTGGCACACATTGCGTCGTAAACGGAGTCCGTTGCGTTGATTGACATTGCCTTCTGGGCAAAGTAGCCAGCTGAACTTTTGGCAACCTTGACGACCAGGTTTATGTATTGGTCGATGCCATCTGCTTCGTGGGGGAAATGCTCCTTGAGCAGATTGCTGTATGCCTCTGGCCCGGTGGGTATTTCATAATAGCGATCACCGATTGCCATACGGTTGAAAACGTTCGGCATGGGTTTCCATTCCAGGCCACCGCCGGTGACATAGTTAAAAAGCTTCCAGCCAGCAGACTGTTTTGAGCCCACATCCCCGATGTAGTGCATGCCTACGGTCCAGCGATAGCCTTTACGGGTGTACGCATGTGTCATACCGCCGATCACGTTGTGCTGTTCGAGCACCAAGACTCGTTTGCCCTGTTGGGCAAGAATGGAGGCTGCGCTCAGGCCACCCATGCCTGAACCAATGACGATGGCGTCAAACTCGCCCGAGATGCCAACGGCTTTGCGATAGGCGTTGCCGACTGTTTTCATGAGATGTCTCCCGCTCGATGTTTGTTATGAGTACGGTGCGATGACGGCCCTTCATGCGTGCGGGCGGTGGAGCACTGTTCGCTCGCCATCTAACTTAACGGGTGTTTATGTCTGGTGTCCATATGCTTTTTTCTGTAATGTATTTTTGAACGTGGCGTGCTTGATTCTTGGGTTTATAGCGAATAGATCTTGCTTTAAAAAAATTAACGCCTGTTAAGTTAAGTGGTTAATTATGCACTTCAGATACGACGAGACCGTAGAGGCTAGCGCCCAAAGGGCCTGGCAGGTAATGCGCGATTTTGCGGCCATAGAACGGGCGGGACTGGCGCAAAGGGTCGCGATGGTCGGCGAGGGGCCAGGCAGTTGCCGACATTTGTACATGCCCGGTGGGAGCGTGCTGGTCGAGTGTCTGGAGGTGACGCAGTGCTCGCCCTGACCTACGTCATGACGCAGCGCGGCTCCATGCCGTTTGAGCATTACCGGGCGACTTTGCAGATTATGGGCGATGACTATCAATGTGAAGTTGTCTTTACAGCCCGATACGAGCCGATCGGGGTCTCCGAAGAGCAGGCCCAACGCATGCTCAGCAAGATCTATCAGGCCCTGATCAAGGTAGCCAGAACCGATCTTTTATCGTCGTAGAGGAGTCACCCATGGCAACGCTCAATTACCTTGCCCAGATTCACTTTGATCATGGCGCTATCAAGCATCTGGCCAAGGGGATGCAACGACTGCAGATGCAGCGCCCTTTGATTGTCAGTGGTCCCAACCTGGCGAAGGGGCCGATAGTGCAAACTTTGCGTGAGCAGTTGCCAGATAACGTGCCGTTCGTGCTTTTCAGTGAGGTGCCGTCGAACCCAACCGAGTCGGCGGTGTTGCAGGCGCTGGAGGTTTATCGCGTTGCTGATTGTGACAGCATTATCTGTATCGGTGGAGGATCACCGATGGACCTGGGCAAGGCGGTCGCTTTGTTGGCGCGTCAGCCCGGCCCTCTGGCCCAATACGCTGCCACACAAGGCGGCAGGGGCAAGATTCGCGATGTAGCTCCCCTGATTGCCATCCCCACCACGGCGGGTACGGGCTCGGAGGCGAGCGTGGCCAGCGTCATCATCTGTGAGGACGGTCGCAAGCTGACCCTCGTCAGTGATTTACTCTTACCTCGCCTGGCTATCTGCGACCCACAGTTGACGCTTGGGCTTCCGGCTGGGCTGACCGCAGCCACGGGTATGGATGCCGTCACCCACTGTATCGAGGCCGTGCTCTCGCCCATCATCAATCCGCCGGCGGAAGCGGTCGGTCTTGATGGGCTGGAGCGGGCAATCGGTGAGGGGAACCTACTGCGTGCGGTGCGTGACGGTCAGGATGCAGATGCTCGCTGGCACATGATGATGGCTTCTTCCGAAGGGGCGTTGTCGTTTATCAAAGGCCTCGGCGCAGTGCACGCGATGAGTCACGCCGTTGGGCGTATTCACGAACTCAACCTGCATCACGGCACGCTGAACGCTGTGATATTGCCGGCCATTTTACGTTTCAATCATGCCCATGCAGGCGACAAGTACATGCGACTTAGGCGGGCCATGGGGCTGGCTCCCAACACCGATCTCGCAGACTTCATCAGCGATCTCAACCAAAGCCTTGGACTACCTATCAATCTCAAGCAAATGGGCGTCAGCGATGTCCACCTGGACGATTTGACCGACCACGCCATGGCCGATCTAAACACCACGACGAACCCCAGAAAACCCGGTGTGCAAGACTACCAACAGCTGTTTCTAGAAGTGCTGGGCTGAACCTTGATCAAAGAGTTGAGCGGTAAAGGAGAGTACCAAGATGCTTGGTTTGATGATGGATAAACCCCTATTGGTCGGTAGCTTTCTTGAGCATGCCGAGCGCTTTCACCCCGAGCAGGAGGTTGTCAGTCGGTTGAGCGATGGCACACTCGTCTATCAGCGGTATAGAGAACTCGCACGACGCACCCGGAAATTGGCCAATGCGCTATGGGCGCTAGGTGTTAAACCTGGTGATCGGGTAGCGACGCTGGCTTGGAATACCCATCACCATCTAAGGCTTTATTATGCCTGTGCGGGTAGCTGCGTCGTT
This sequence comes from Pseudomonas sp. 3JA, assembly GCF_036961705.1. NCBI lineage: Bacteria > Pseudomonadati > Pseudomonadota > Gammaproteobacteria > Pseudomonadales > Pseudomonadaceae > Pseudomonas > Pseudomonas sp. 3JA. The sequence continues at coordinate 105,275 of NZ_JBAMDJ010000002.1, read as the reverse complement.
TGTCACACCATCAACCCGCGTCTGCATACAGAACAGCTGACGTACATTATTGAACATGCTGAAGACTCGCTGTTGTTCTTTGATATTGACTTGGAACCCTTGGTCGAAAGCTTGCAGGCGTGAGGGCCGGGTTGATGCACTGGGTTACTTTGGGCACCGAGACCGACCTGTCCAAGGCCATGCCCGTGGGCTGTATGTCCTATGAAGAACTGCTGGATGCCCTGAGTGATGGGCTGGTTTGGCCGGAGCTGGATGAGCGAATGGCTTGTTCGTTATGCTACACGTCGGGCACTACAGGTAATCCCAAAGGCGTGCTCTACAGTCACCGATCCAGCGTTCTGCATGCGCTCGTCGCGGCGCTTCCAGATTGCGCGGCATTGTCGGCGCGTTCCGTGGTGATCCCCATGGTGCCTATGTTCCACGTCAATGTCGGGGAGTGCCGTACGCAGCGTTGCTAACCGGTGCCAGATTGGTCATGCCAGGCAATGGTTTAGACGGTTCGAGCCTTTGCACATTGTTGGAAAAAGAGAAAGTGACGTTTGCATTTGGCGTGCCCACCATTTGGCAGAGCGTACTGAACCATCTGGACGAGCGCCAACTAAGGCTCAATGATCTGCGCGAAGTTTTCATCGGTGGATCTGCCCTGGATAAGTCGCTGCTGCAACGCTTCGAGACCGTGGGCGTCACCGTGGTACACGCCTGGGGCATGACCGAGTTGAGTCCTATCGGCGTAGTGAACAAGCCCTTGCCGGACTCAGGGAGCCAAGGTGATGAGGATTTGTTGCAGGAGAAACTCAAGCAAGGTCGAGGCATACGGGGCGTGGATTGGCGTATTGTCGACGATAGCGAGCAAACGCTGGCCTGGGATGGCACCAGCGTCGGACATCTTCAGGTTCGCGGTCATTGGGCTGCCAGTCAGTATTTCAGGCAGGATGAAACCGTCTGTACCACCGATGGCTGGTTTTCAACGGGGGACATTGCTCACACGGACAGGCGCGGGTTTCTAAAACTCACCGATCGTTCGAAAGATGCGATCAAGTCTGGCGGTGAGTGGATCAGTTCTCTGGAATTGGAGCTGGCGGCCCAGAGCCATGCAGCCGTAGCTCAAGCGGCCGTCATCGCCATACCCGATGTCAAATGGACTGAGCGCCCGCTGCTGATTCTGACGCTCAAGGAAGGCTGCACCATTGATCTTGATACAATTTGCAAGCACCTGCAGAGTTATGTCCCTAATTGGTGGTTGCCGGATCGTCTTGAAGTGATTGAAGAGATGCCGCTGGGAGCGACAGGCAAGATTCATAAGCAGTCCTTGCGCGAGCGATTTCTTTGAAGCAAGTGAGGGCAGGTTTCGATGATCCTCGAGACCTGAGGGATTTCTCAGTGTCTGCTTTTGGGGTTGGCGAATGGATTGGCGACAGAAGCGTAGTTACTCCGGAGTACGCTATCTCCTTGAGACGGCGAGGGAAAACGAACTGCCCATCGAGCACTGCCTTTTAGGAAGTGCAATTGAAGTGGCTGAGTTGGCCAGATCCGATGGCACTATCGAAGCCTGGCAGGAGCTTGCCGTTATTCGAAACCTGACTCAGCGGATCGGACGGCCCGGACTCGGCTTCGTCGCGGGGCGTCAGTACCATCTGACCTCGTTAGGGTTACTTGGCTTCACGATGCTTGCAAGCGAAACACTGTTGAGTGCATTGGTGGCGTTTGATCGCTTTCAATCGCTGGCCTTGACCATTTGCCCGGTCAAGACCACGCCTGACCCGCGTGGTTTATGGGTGATTTTTGATGATTTGGTATTACCCCGTGATGCCAGTTGCTTTGTCGTGGAGCGTGGCCTTAGTGCTGTTATACACATCACGTGCGAACTGATGCAGAGAGAGGTCGTGCCGTTGAGCATTCAAGTTCGCTACGACAGGCCGGGGGGAAGGCTGTCGGGTTACCAGGGGTTGCCTGTCCCGGTAACCTTCAGTAGTGACCATAACGGCGTTTTATTTACCCATGCGGACCTGAAATGTGTGCTGCCTCAGGCCAATCATGCAGCGCGCTTTCAGGGGGAAGTACTGTGTGGTCGTTTGATTGATCAGGCGGAGCTGACGCCCGAGAACCTGCCAACCACACGGCGGGTGCAGATGGTTCTAATTGAGCATGCGGCTTCACTGTTGACGGGTAAGGAGGTCGCTCGTCTTTTAGGGGTGTCCGAGAGAACTTTACATCGACGTCTGGTCGATGAGGGGCAGAGTTTCAGGTTGCTCAACGACCAAGTCAAAATGCGCATTGCTAAACGACTGTTGAGCGAATCGAAAATGGACCTTCAGCACACCGCAGAATCCATAGGTTATGCAGATGCAGCCAGTTTTTGCCGAGCATTTCAACGCTGGACGGGAAAAACCCCCGGCCGCTGGAAAAGGTCTGTATGAGGACATAGAGCCATAGGACTGTTGGGGATTCGCTGTCGCACGCGTTACTCTATCGCCCGAAGTTGTATCATCTGTTGGGGTCAGAATTGTCCAAGCACGATCAGAAAGCGTTAATTCTCAACGAAGCGCGTTCGCTGTTCCTCGAGACAGGGGAGAAAGGATTGTCGATGCGTAAACTCGCCACCTCGATTGGGGTGACGCCTGCGGCCATCTATTGGCATTTTAAAAACAAGGAGGAACTGCTCGGCGAGATATTTTTGGAGGGTGTAGAAACGTTCTCCCGATATATGAGTAAATCCCTCATGGGCGATAACCCTTTACATCGGTTACAGCTGTGTTCCGAGGCTTTTCTGGCATTCGGCATGGAGCAACCCAGCCACTACGGAATTTTTTTTCTAAGTCACAAGCCGCAGGTGAGCGAAGACATTCTGAGGCAACTTTCACAACTACGTCGAGGGACATTCCAGATTTTGCTCGATCGTGTTCGCGAGTGCCATAACGTCGGTCTGTTCAGACAAGATATCAATATTGAACGCACTGCCATGATGCTGCTCAGCTCCTGCCAAGGTATGATGACTATGTATCGACATGGCCAGCTCGGGGGGAGTGAGGAGAATTTTGTTCAGATTTATCGAAATACCTATCAGTTGGCTGAAACTTTGCTACTTGCGCGGTGAGTCAGTAATAGGCTGCGGGATTGACTCAAATTTTTCTTTGGTTGATGGAGTAGACACAGGTCCCATGTGTCCTGTGTACCAGATTTCAATTTCGCTGTTTTCGAGAACTTTCATAATGTCTCGATCATTGCTCTTCAAATCGCACATAAAAAAATGTCTGGCTGGTTTGGTTTTATTGAGCAGTTCGCCGCGAATAACGTCTCCGACAAAAGCCTTATCATTCATGAGCACCACGAGGGAGCCAGGGGTATGACTTGGCATCGACAAAATCTGCCTTTCATGCCGATCTCAGTCAAATCGAACCCTCCCTTGACCCATATGTCGGCCGAAACCGGAGGGTATGACTCTTGCTGAATGGACGGCTTAAGAAAGTTTGCAAGCAAGTTGGTAGGACAAAGCGAAGCATTCTTCCCGGAAGCCAGCATATTTTGATCGTCCCGGCCAGCGATTAGAGTGGTGCCAAAGTGTTCCTTGAAATAGCGGGCCCCTCCTGCATGATCCGTATGTCCATGGGTAATAACCAGATAGTCAATGCTGCGCGGATCAATTCCCTCGGCCCTCATAGCCGATACGAACGTTGGTTCGTCACCGTGCTTGCCTGAGTCAATCATCAGGCGTTTACCATAAGCATCTATAATATGAATATTGGCAAGGGATACCGTAAATGTCTTCACGTCGCTTTGATCGGCCGACTTTTGAGGGGCGCTGCTACATCCTCCAAACGTCAGTGCCAGTGCCATAGCGCCCACGGGACTAATGACGCTGTATGGGAATTTAACGATTCTGTTCATGGCGTTCTCTCTAGCCTTCTAATGCGGTTTATAGATCGCCTTCGAGATTTTTTTTCAGGTTTTTCAGCGCTGTTTCAGACATCTTGTTCATGCCGCCTTTCATAGTGATGATGTATTTTTCCAGTGAGTACTCAAGGGTTCTCTGAAAAAGGGTGCCGTTTCCGGTCTTTTTCAGCCTGTAATTGATGGTTCCATCTATGAGCGGAGAGGTAAATACCGTTTTGAGTTCGTTGGGAGGTGAAGCGATCACTACCTCATAGTTCATCTCCGTTTCTTGGCCATAGATGCGGATTTTCTCTGAGAACTTATCGCCTTTCATAAGTGGTTTTAGGGTTTCAGAACGAGCGCTGATGGATGCAGGATGCCATTCATGCCAACGATCCGGTTGAGCTACATAGCTATAAGCTTTTTCTATGGGGGCTTCGATGAAGATTTCATTGGAGTTTTGGTCCGCGCTGGCAGCACCGTAAAATACTTGAAAAAATGAAGCCAGGGCTGCCAGTTTTTTCAGTTTTTTGTTATTCATATCGAACCCTATTCAGCTGATTTAAATGCTCACTCCGGTGTCATATTAAATGGCTTTCTTGAGTATTTCATTGATGTGTTATGACGAATTTTGATAGTTTTTGCCACGAAAAGTGCCAGATGAGGTCTGTAGTGCCCGAGTTTTAGGCCCTCGCTATTTGATACTAAAAATCATAAGCTGGTCGAAAATCAGTTCCTTCTTGCCTTTAATTTATGGCTCTTTCATTAAGGGCGCTTAGCTCGCATACAGCTGCCTCTCGCACATACGCATCAACCGTTTTCGCACCATCTATAGATTCGACGAAGCGAAGAAGGTAGTCTGTTAAGTGATGGTTTTCGATAAGACATGAACGCGCACCTTCGTATAGCCAAACTGGTACCTGATCATGTGAAACGGTCCCGTTACGTCGGCAGGGGTGTGAGAACATCCTCAAGTAAGCATACGGATCATGCCCGTTGAGCTACGCCGATTGGACAAACTCATGATCTCCGCCGCACGTTTGCCGTGGCGTAACGACCCCCGTGAACATCCAGTTCGAGCGCCCAAGAACCCGCGGCCGGATCTGATTGTCGGGTAGCCCCGCGTCCACCCCCCTAAGAACCGGGCATGCGAGTTTCCCCGCATAAAATGTGGCTGAGCACATTTTATGCGGTAGTTCCACGTGTACGAATCTGTGTGGGGGCGGCAGGTAACTGCCGTCCCTACCGCGACGCAAAGTTGAAGTTGATGCGACTCTGGACTCGCGACCTGCGGTGGAATCTGATCGTTCTATCAGCACCATGCGTGTATATTTTGCTAGCTCGGACCGCGAAATCGGACGACTGACGCCTGTTAGCAGATGTCTTTTTCTGTTCCAATACTGCACAAGGTGTCGAGTAGATACTCACGATTAGTTAGTGGCTGTCCATTATTGCTAGAACCATCGGTATGGAATCAGTGGGCTGTGTATTCGGACGAAGCGGCTCAACAATGTGCGTAATGCGATCGTTTCGGGCACTCCCAGTTGCCGCATCATCTCCTCTTCCACTACAACGCTTTCCTTCTCCATCTGCTCGACCATGGTTCGGCCTTCTGCAGTCAGATAAATACGTGTGTGATCTCTATTGAGCAACGGGCCGGACTCTTCCAGATCTTCTTCAATTCTGATCAACGCCCTTGCTGCCAGATCATCAATGGATTCAGGGCCTACGGAGCGACCGGAGTAGGTTGCTAGCGTACTCAGTTCACGGTAAGTACGACCTTCACGGGCGCCCAGTGCACTTAGGATGAGGTGTTCGATATCGTTCAGCTCCAGCGCCCGAGCCTGCTCACGTACCTTGGCATAGAAATGTAGGTAAGCGCTGGCCAACAGATACCCCAGCGGACTCGTCTCGCTCACATTACGCGGATCTTCTCCAGGAGGTGGCAGGACTGTCTGAGCCGTGCTGGTGGCGATGGCATAGTTACCGCTTTGAAACACGAGAGGGGGCGTACCACTCTGTTCGAACTTTACGACCTCACCCACCAAAATAATGTGGTCACCCCCATCGAAGATATTGGCGGTACGGCACTCCAGTCGTGTCGTGCAGCCCGAGAGCAGCGGTGCAGCACCGTAGCCATCCTCGTAGATGACGCCGTCGAATTTTTCAGCCCCTGTGGTGCTCCGGGCAAATCTTGAAGACAGGTCCCCCTGGTCATGCGCGAGGATATGTACCGCCCAATGACTGGCCTCTTCAAAGACTGGCAAGCTTTGCGATTTACGTGCGAGACTCCACAACACCATCGGCGGGTCCAGGGATACTGAGTTGAAGCTGTTAGCGGTAACGCCGACCGGAGATCCATCGTTCCCCCGAGCTGTGACTATCGTCACCCCCGTGGTGAATGTTCCTAGAGCCTGGCGAAACCCCTTGATATCAAGAGGCGGTGAGGTGTTCGGTTGTTGGTTTAGTTCATTGCGCTGTGCATTGTCGATCATGTCTCGGTTCCTCTGGTGATAAAGCAAATTCAGTGGAATGAATTGTGTTATGCCTGAGGGCTAATCGCATGATCTGTATGGACGATAACTCGCCTTGTAAAGGCATTAACTTTGTCACTTTTGTAGTTCTTTGGGGCACTTTGAATCACGTGGACGACCACGCACCGGTTGCCATTTATGTGCCATCAAGGTGGTTATTCAGATGTACACGGTTGGTATGAAAGTAGAGTCCGTTGATGCGTTATATAAGGAGAAAAAAGCCCCCGAAGTGGAGGCAGGATGACGCGGGTTACATGATGTTTTTTACTGCTCAGACAATCAGGCCTCGCTCGCGAGCCATATCCAGGGCAAGGTCTTCAATCATGTCTTCCTGGCCGCCGACGGTCTTGCGCCGACCCAGTTCGAGCAGGATTTCATAGGACGGTACGCCGTATTTGCTAGCAGCACGTTTGGCGAATAGCAGGAAGGAGGAGTAAACGCCGGCGTACCCCAGCATCAGCGAGTCACGGTCAACCCGGACAATATGCTCCATCATCGGGAATACCCGCTCCTCGGCGACATCGGCGAGTTTGAAGACATCGACCCCGGTGATGATGCCCATGCGATCGCACACAGCGTTGAAAACTTCCAGAGGTGTGTTGCCGGCACCGGCGCCGAGGCCTGCGGCAGAACCATCGATGCGACTCGCTCCTGCTTCGATCGCCGCAAGCGAGTTGGCGATGCCCATGCCCAGATTGTGATGGCCATGGAAACCCAATTCGGTTTGCGGATCGAGCGCCTGGCGGACAGCATCGATACGAACGCGAACATCCTCTGGAAGCATGTAACCGGCGGAGTCGGTTACGTACAAACAGTTAGCCCCATAGCTCTCCATCAGCTTGGCCTGTTTCACCAGGCTTTCGGCATCGAGCATATGGGCCATCATCAAAAAACCGACGGTATCCATACCCAGCTTACGGCCGTACTGAATGTGTTGCTCGGATACGTCGGCTTCGGTGCAATGCGTCGCGACTCGGATCGTGTGGACACCGCATTCATAGGCCATCTGCAGATGGTCGACAGTTCCGATGCCGGGCAACAGCAGGGCTGAGACCTTGGCTTGCCTCATCTTTGGAATCACAGCCCGAAGGTATTCCTCGTCGCTGTGCGCCGGAAAGCCGTAGTTGACAGAAGTGCCTCCCAGACCGTCGCCGTGTGTTACCTCGATCAGTTGTACACCGGCGTCATCCAAGCCTGTGGCAACGTCGATCATTTCCTTGAGCGTGATCTGGTGGCGTTTGGGGTGCATGCCGTCGCGCAATGACATGTCATGCAGTTTGATTTCCTTGCCGCGTAAGTCGGTCATGGCATTTTCTCTTCAAGAAGGGTTAAGACTTCAGCATGTGTTGGGCGAACATTTCGGCAGTGCGAGCAGCCGCAGCCGTCATAATGTCCAGGTTGCCGGCGTACTTGGGCAAGTAGTCGCCGAGGCCTTCCACCTCCATGAAGATCGAGACTCGGTTGCCATCAAACACCGGTCCATTTTTCAGGATGTAGCCGGGCACGTACTTCTGCACTTCCTTGATCATGGCGTGCACCGATCGTGTGATCGCGTCACGGTCAGGCTCGGTTTCGGTCAGGCAATGGATGGTGTCGCGCATGATCAGAGGTGGTTCGGCAGGGTTGATCACGATGATTGCCTTGCCTTCCTTCGCTCCCCCGATCTTGACCACAGCACCAGCAGTTGTACGGGTGAACTCATCGATGTTCTTGCGTGTCCCCGGGCCGACCGAGCGTGAAGAGACTGTCGCGACGATCTCGCCGTAGCTCACCGGCTGCACGCGCGACACCGCGTTGACCATGGGAATGGTTGCTTGCCCGCCACAGGTCACCATGTTGACGTTCATGATCTGCTTGCCAAGGTGTTCGGCCAGATTGACCGCCGGTACGCAGTAAGGACCGATGGCGGCGGGGGTCAGGTCAATCATCAACACGCCCAGTTCATTGAGCTTTCGCGAGTTCTCGGCGTGGACGTAGGCTGAAGTAGCGTCGAAGGCAATCTGGATGTTGTCGGCCTTGATGTGGGGTAGCAACCCATCAACGCCCTCGGCGGTGGTCTTGAGCCCCATCTCCTGAGCGCGCTTCAAACCATCGGAGTTGGGGTCGATGCCCACCATCCAGACCGGTTCCAGTACGTCGCTGCGTTGCAGCTTGTAAAGCAGGTCGGTGCCGATGTTGCCGGGACCGATCAAGGCACATCTGATTTTGCGTGTCATGGCCAGTTATCTCGCGTGATTGAAAGGCAGGTTTATTCGGTGAAGCGAATCGAGGCGCAGCCAATGCCGCTGATGCTCAGTTCAAAGCGGTCACCGGGCTGCACGGGCACCAGTGGCACCAATGATCCGGAGAGGATGATTTCACCGGCGCGCAGGGGCATGCCGAACGCTCCCAGCGTGTTGGCCAGCCAGGCAACAGCCTCCGCGGGGTGGCCCTGCACAGCAGAGCCCAGTCCGCTGGAGTGCAGTTCACCATTGCGTTTCATATCCAGGCGGACATTGGCGAGGTCGAGATCGGTAGGGTCGATCCGGTGTTGGCCCAGGACGAAGACACCGCAGGAAGCGTTGTCAGCGATGGTGTCCTGGATCGCGATCTTCCAGTCCTTGATGCGTGAGTCGACGATCTCGAAACACGCCACCACGGACTTTGTGGCGCGCAGTACATCTTCCCGGGTAATGCCTGGGCCCAGCAGTTCATCCTTGAGGATGAACGCGATCTCGCCTTCAGCACGGGGCTGGATCAGATTGGCCTGCTTGATGCTGATGCAGGCACCATCTTCGAACTGCATCCGATCGGTGAGAAAGCCGAAATCGGGTTGGTGAACACCGAGCATGTCCTGGACTGGCTTGCTGGTGACGCCAATCTTTTTACCGATCACGATCTCGCCATCGGCCTCGCGCCGTTCCAGGATCTGGAGCGAGATGCGGTAGGCGCCCTCAATGCTCAGGTCGTCACTGAAGGTCAGGGGCTCGATCGTTACCCCCTCGCGAAGTGCGCGGTACAAGCGCTCGGCGAGGGGATGCAACTCAGCGATGGATTGGGTATGGGCTACAGATTCAACTTCAGGTGGCATTCGACTGTCCTCTTGTCTGACTCAGTCGAATCATGCCGCAAGCGAGCCAAGTCGCCCTGATCAGCTTGGATTACATTTTGAGTTTTCCCTGGAAGAAAGGCACCGATTTTCAGTGCTCGCAAACCCAGGCGTCGTGCCACGGTTTTCCCTGGCCTTAATCTGTATTGACGAGGCGCGGCGCGGCGCGCGGGTTCAAGATCAGACGAAATGAATGGGGAATAGCGGGTGAACAGCCAATCCAGCGCACACAGGCCAATTGAACTGACGACGCCGCAGCGAACACGCGCGATGTGTGGGGTGTATGCCGTACTGTTCTTGCTGGGCCTTGAAACCACCATCGGTGGCAGCATCCTTCCACTGGCTGCCCATGAGCTCAATGGCCTTGAGCGCTTTCCGCTGACGGGCACCTTGCAGATGCTGGCCTCGGCCTGCGCAACGCCCATCACTGCGCGGCTGGGGGACATGTATGGTCGCAAGCGCCTGCTGCAAGGGGCGATTGCTTTGCTCTGCCTGGCGGGTGTCGGCAGTGGAATGGCCTTGACGATGGAGCACTTGCTGGCGATGCGCGTGCTCAATGGCGTCGCGCTCGGCATGATGGCCGCCACCGCCTTTGCCGTGCCTGCCGATGTTTTTCCCGATCCTGTGCAGCGTGTCCGGTGGCAAAGTGTCAGCGGTGTTATGTTTGCCTTGTCGAGCAGTTTTGGTCCCTTGTTGGGCGCGATGTTCAGCGACGCGTTTGGCTGGCGCTCGGCGCTGTTCGTGGTCCCGGTAGTCGGTCTACCGGTACTGATGATCCTGGGTTTTCTTCCTGCCAACCGACCTGTGCATCTGCAGACTCAGCGGTTCGATGCGCTCGGCGGCGGCCTGTTATGTGTCTTTATCGTGTCTTCACTCATGGCCTTGCAAGAGCATCTTGCGGATGTGCAATCTATCGCATCGTTCGTCGGTTGGTGGGTGCTGTGCGGGCTTGCGCTGATGATCCTCTGGCGGCATCAGCAACGGGTGACGCAACCCATCATGGCACTTGAGATCCTGCGCAACCGGGCGGCGCGGCAAATCATTGTCTCCACGTTGCTCAGTGGTGCCGTGCTGTTCATTCTGTTTTTCTACAGCCCGACGCTGCTGCATGAAGTCGTTGGTTTGAGCCTGGTCGAAGCCGGAGTGGCGATGATTCCCATGCTGGTCGGCATGCCGGTGGGCAGCATACTCAACGGCCTGCTGTTTCGCCGCCAGCGTCGACCGCAACGGTTGATGGCAATGGGCGCGTTGTTGCTGCTTGCAGGATGTGCGCTTCTCTATCTGTTGAACCCGCAAAGCTCATCGGCCTACATCTTCACCAGCTTCGGCTTATGTGGCCTGGGGTTGGGTGTGATTAACCAGAACCAGATGTTGTTCATGCAGATGGCCGCGCCTGTGCAGCATGTCGGCGCTGCCACGGGACTGATTTCAACCGCACGCACCTATGGCGGAGCACTGGGCAGTGCGCTGCTGGGGTTGGCGCTGGGGGTGAGCAGCATGGGTCAGGCGCTCAGCGTGGGCCTGCTCTTCTCGGTCATGGCGTCGGCGTTGCTGATTGCGCTGAGCCTGAAACTGCACAAGTAGTGCTGATGTTTCGGTTCGCCACGACTCTCAGTGCCATCTGAAAGTCTCGTGCAGAAACGGGTCAGACAGAGGCCGGCGTTTCGATGTCGCCTGGACCAAAGTAAGCACGCATCGATTTGATAAGCCCTTCCTCGGTAAAGGTCATGACGTCGATGACATTGACCCGCACCTCACCTTGAGGTGTCTTCATCACTGCCTGGAAGGCCATGGCGGCTGCATCGCCGTGAGAGGCGCGGATGGGGGCTGAAAGGCTCAGCACGGAACCGAAATTCATGGCGGTGCGGTAGAACGCCTCGATCTGCGTTTTTCCGGCCTTGGCGGGCGTGCCGTAAGGGTCTTCCACAGTAGCGTCGTCGCTGTACAGCGCGACAACGGCGTTCAAGTCGTTGCGGTTGAAGGCATCGATATAAGACTGCAGGGCGTTCTTCATCTGTGCTTCGGTAGGCATAAGGACTCCGTTATTAACCGGCTACTGAGGGGATAGGTTGCTGCATGTTCAGGGCGAGGTGCGCAAAGTCCGTCCCCGTGAGCCAAGCAGAGGTCTCCCAGAGCCATGTGCTCATCTCGGGAGCCAAAGCACTGGCTGCAACATGGGCCGGGCCGGGCGGACCTTTCATTTCGCCAAAACCGCGCGGACCATAGAACCCGCCCGGTTCAATGGGGTGGGCAGTGGCACCATACAACAAGGGTAGGGCGCCCTGCGCGGCGTCCTGGCCGAACAACGGCATGACGACCGACAGCGTCAGACTCACCAGATGGTCCTTCCAGTGCAGCGTGCCCTGTCGGTTACGGTTGGCGCCGATGTTGGTACGGGCCACCCCCGGGTGAACGGCCACGCTGGTCAGCGCGACGCCTGCCTGATCGGCACGACGCTGTAACTCTCGGGCGAATATCAGGTTGGCCAGTTTGGTCTGGTTATAGGCGCGCTGGGCTTCGTAATTCGATTCAAGGTGCAGGTCGTCGCGATCGAACCAACCTTGTTTGTGCATCAGGCTGGAGGTGGTGACGACGCGGGGCGCAGAGGCGGCCAGCAGCAGCGGTAACAGGCGAGCAGTCAGGGCAAAGTGGCCGAGGTGGCCGATGCCAAAGGTCAACTCATGACCGTCCGCCGTGGTGCGCCGTGTGCTCAGCGGTTGGATGCCGGCATTGTTGAGCAGGATGTCCAGGGGCAAGTCCTGTGCAAGCAACAGATCGCTGAACTGCTCGATGGCTTGCAGGTTGCCAAGGTCCAGGGAGGCGAACTCCACGTTGGCGTCTGCGCGCAGGTCTCGAATACGCTGGACTGCGGCCGTGCCGCCCGCCTGATCCCGGTCGACGATCAGCACCTGGGCGCCCGCCAATGCCAGGGCACGCGCAGCTTCGTAACCAATGCCACTGGCCGCCCCGGTGACCAGTGCGCGTTTACCCGCGAGGTTGAGAATCCTTGACTCAGCCCAGTCACTCATTTTTTGTTCTCCGTGTGGTTGGTGTGAGGCATGAAGAAAGACATCAAGCCCGCAAGGGCCAGTAACCCAGCCGTGCAGCCGAGTGCCAGAGCATAAGAACCGCGTTCAGCGATCAAGCCAATCAGGATGGGCCCAATGACCATGCCCAGGTCGGCTGACATTTGATAGCTGGCGATCACCGTGCCGCCACGGCCATCGGCGACATCACCCGCAGTCGCCGCGGCGGATGTTGCACAGAAGGCGGTGCCGAGACCCATGAAAGCCATCCCGGCGAGATAAGTCGACAACGACTCGCCGATCACAATGGTCAGAAAGCTGCACAGCACCAGCGCCAGGCCCAACATCAGGGTCGCTTTCCTGCCCCAGGTATCGACCAGTTGCCCGGACTTGGGCAAAAGCAGCGTCTGTGCCAGCGCACCGACCGTCAGGCCGATGCCAATCCACTTGGCGGGCTGTTGCAAGATCACCAGCAGAAACAGCGGCAGAATCGAAACCCTGACGCCATAGACGGCAAAGCCAATCGCGAAGTTGCTGGCGAGGGCAGCGCGGTAGGAGGGCAAACGCAGCGCCTGGGCAACACTCACCGGCGACTTGCCGGAGGTCAATTGTGCTGACCGTTGGTGACGCAGGTGTCGAAGCAGCAGCATTGCAACGACACACGCGGCACCGGCGCCCGCGCCGTAGATGAAAAACGGCAAGCGTACCGACATGCCCACGAACAGGCTGCCAATCGCCGGGCCTGTGACGGTTCCCACGTAATAGGCCCCCATGAACAGGCCCGAGGCCCGCCCTCGGTGACTGGCCTGAGTGGTGCGCAGCATCAGGTTCATGGCCGAGATGCTGTAGAAGATCGAGCCGACACCGCACAGCCCGCGAAACACCAGCAGCTCACTGGCTGAGGTGGCCATCCCAGCGCCAATACTGCTGAGTGCCAGCAGCGCCAACCCCCCGCAGAGCAGGCGATATTCGCCCAGTTGGTTCACCAGCCGTCCTCCCGGCCAAGCCATCAGAAGCCGGGCGAAGGGAAAGGACGCGATGATCATGCCAATCATCGTGCTCCCCACGCCCAATGACTGACCAAAGACCGGTATCGCGGGGGACTGGATACCAAAGCCAACGGCGGAGATGAAGCTGATGACACACAGGCAGCGCACCTCTAGGGAAATGCCACTCAACCAGCCCATGCTGGAAGGACTTGAGCGCATATCAGCGGCCATGGAAGGTAGGAGATCGCTTTTCCACGAATGCGCTGGCCGCTTCCTTGTGGTCGTTGCTGAGGAACGTTGCCGCCTCCAGGTGCAGCCCCGTCTCCATCACCAATTGGCTGCGATGGGTGAGGATTTTGTTCAGCGTACGTTTGGTGCCCTGCAAGGCAAGCGGGGGCAGGGCGGCCATGCGTTGGGCAATGGTGAAGGCCTGAGCTTGTAGTTCATCCGCCGGCACCGCACGCAGGGCCAGTCCCAGACGAGCAGCCTCGACCCCATTGAGGCGTTCGCCGGTCATCAGGTAGTACTTGGCGGCGCCCAAAGGCATCGCCAACGGCCAGGCGAGTGCGCCACCATCACCGGCCACCAGACCTATGGGCACGTGGGTGTCGGCGATCTGAGCGTCCTCGGCCATGATCACCACATCGCACATCAGCGCCAGGGTTGCACCGAGCCCCATCGCATAGCCCTGGACGGCTGCCACCATCGGCTGTGGCACTGCCACAAAGAGCTCGATGAGACGGGCGGCGCTCTCGGTGACCAGAGCGAGGTCTTCATAGGGCGTGCGTTCGACCTGTGACGAGTCGGCAAAGGCTTTGACATCCCCTCCGACGCAGAAGGCGCGCCCGGCGCCCCTGAGCACCACGGCCCGCACTTGGGTGTCGCGGCGCAGATCCGCCAGAATGGCTTCCAGCCCTTCGTGCATGTCATCGCCTATCGCATTCAGGCGATCCGGGCGGTTGAGGGTCAGGGTCAGCACACACTCCTGTTGTTCGGCGAGTATGCTGCGAAAGCGTCCGTAATCGGGCATGAGAAACTCCTTGGTCTTATTCGGTTCGAGGTTCAGCGTCGGTTGAGTTTTTCTTGCATCGCGGTGCGGGCTTGGGCGCGCTCAGGGCTGAGCAGGGCCAGGTTTTGCATCGTCACCTCGGCCTCCAGTTGCTCGGCCAGGCTGTGCCGTGTGGCGTGATTCAACAGCCGCTTGGTCAGGCCGACGGCGAGTCCGGGCTTGGCCGCCAGCTCTGCGGCTATCTGTAGGGCGCGATCGAGTAACTGTTGCGGTTCCAGAATTTCACTGACCAGCCCCCAGGCGTGCGCTTCCTCCACGCCAAGGCGACGGTTGCTGCTCAGCCAGGCGAACGCTCTGGCGTAGCCCAGCAGCCGAGTGATGTACCAACTGCCGCCGGCATCGGGCACCAGCCCGATGTCGACGAAGGCCGGCACGAATTTGGCGTGGGTCGAGGCAATACGAATATCGGCGGCACAGGCCAGCGACAGACCCGCCCCGGCGGCGGCACCGTTGACGGCGGCAATCACCGGCTTGTCCAGCGACGCCATGGCCAGCGTGTGGGCGTTGAAGGTATGGCGTAGCGTGTTGTGGCCCGCCTCTTCGGGGTTGTGCACGGTATTGAGGTCAGCCCCGGCGCAGAAGCCCCGACCATTGCCGGTGAGCACTACCGCGCGTATGTCCGCGTGGCTTGCTTCGTGCCAGGAGTCAGAGAGCTCACGGTGCAGCTCGCTGTTGAAAGCATTCAGCGAGTCCGGACGATTGAGCGTGATCACCAGCGTCGAGCCCTGTCGCTCTCGCAGTACGACACTCATAGCGTGGCCTGCGTGCCGAGAATGGCGGTGACCTGGCTGGAAAATTGACCGCCATTGCCGTGGGCCAGGGCGAGTTCAACGTTGCTCTGTTGCCTGAGTCCCGCCTCACCGCGCAGTTGGCGCACCGCTTCGATGATCGCGAAAATCCCATACATGCCAGGGTGGCAATAAGACAGGCCGCCACCGTTGGTGTTGACCGCCAGAGCTCCGCCCGGGGCGATGCGGCCATCGCTGACGAAGGCACCGCCTTCGCCCTTGGCACAGAACCCCAGGTCTTCCAGGAACATGATGGTATTGATGGTGAACGCGTCGTAGAGCTGCACGACATCAATGTCGCCCGGCTTGACGCCGGCCATCGCATAAGCGCGGGCCGAGGACTCGGTGGCGATCGTCGTGGTCAGGTCCGGCATCTGCGAGATGGCTCGGTGCGAATGGGCCTCACCGGCGCCCAGCACGTACACCGGCGGCCTGGCGAGATCCCGAGCGCGGTCGGCACGGGTCATCACCACGGCACCGCCGCCGTCGGTGACCAGACAGCAATCGCGCACACTCAAGGGGCTGCAGACCTGCTTGCTGTTCAGCACATCGTCGATGCTCAGCTCGCCCTTGTCGTGACAGAAGGCGACCGGGTTCAACAGTGCCCAGGCCCGTGCGGCCACGGCCACCTGCGCCAACTGTTCGCGTGTTGTGCCGTATTGGTGCATGTGGCGTACGGTGGCCAGCGCGTATCCGGAGACCGGATGGCGAGGCCTGTATGGCGCTTCGTAATTGGGCCTTTCTATCAGGCCACCGGGTGAGAGTTTGCGATGACCATCCGCACGCGGTGTGCTGCCGTAAACAATCAGGGCGGTATCACACAGACCCGCTTGAAGTGCGACCGCTGCGTGCAGCAGATACGACACGAACGAACTACCGCCAATATTGCCGCTATCGCTGTAGCGGGGACGAATACCCAGGTACTCGCCCAGATCAAGGTTGGGCATGAAGCGTCCGGTCACGCAGCCGAAAAGACCGTCGACATCCTGCATGCCCAGGCCCGCGTCAGACAGGGCGCGGACGGCGGCCTGGGCGGCGAGCTCGATCGAATAGCGTTCTGGCCCGACATCGCCCAGATCGGACTCGGCGATGCCAACGACAGCGGCAGCACCGCGCAAATGATGGGCACTCATGCGACGACTCCTTCGATCAGTTCGAACACTACACGAGGCTCTTGCCCCGCCAGTTTCTCGACCCGTGCCTTGACGCGCGCCCCGATGGAAGGCGCCTCGCAATTGACGACGGTGCTCATCATACGAAACCCCTCATCCAGGTCGACCAGCACGAGGTTGTAGTTCTGCTCTTTGTCATAGATGACGCTGGACGAATAGAGCGTGCCCAGCCGCTGGCTGTCACGCAGCACCAACTGCACCGAGCCACAGGCCGGGCAGCAGGGCCGCAGGTAGAACACCGCGCGCTGGCAGCCACTGCAGTGCTGGTAAACCAGCGCGTCGCGGGCCAAACCTTCCAGGTAGCGTTGATAGGGCGCGCGCTCGTGAATATCAGTCATGAGTGATCTCCCAGGTGTCGTGATAGGTCGCCATGGCATTGGCCACCAGAACATCCTGACGTTGTCCGTTAGCCGACTCGCGCCGTACCAGCAATTGGCAGCTCACCTGCATACCTCCTGCGGTTATGGGCTCAACCGCGATGACAGATCCGCTGAGGATCAGCGTATCCCCGGGCCATACCTGGGAGACGTAGCGCACTGAGTATTTGCGCAAGGCACTCAGGCCAAGCCACGACGTTGCGTAAGCAGAGAGAATGCCGGCCGTGAGCAAGCCGTGGGCAAACACGCTGCGATAGCCAGCTTTTTGCGCAAACGTTTCGTCATGGTGGATGGGATTAAAGTCCCCTCCGGCACCGGCGTAGCGGACGATGTCGGTGCGGGTGATCGGCCCGACAATTCGTTCGGGGGCCTCGTTACCTTTTTGAAAACGCTGAGAAACACGATTGGCGATGCTATTCATGTGGGCAAGACCTCGTAATCGCTCGCTACCGGAAGAGGGGGCATTTCAATGATGGTGCTGCGGGCTATCAATGCCAGTTGCTCGTGCTCATCGAAAAAGCTCATCTCCTTCACAATCAACGTCATCAAACCCTTCTTGCCTTGTTTCTGGCTGACATCTGAAATGACTGTGCGAACAGTGAACGTTTCGCCCTCCAGCAAAGGACGCAGGTATTCCCATTCGTTCCCGCCTGCCAACACGCGTGCGAGGTTGAGATTGAGCGGATTGCCTTCTGTTTCGGGTTGCCAGTGCGCAATCACCGAACTGAATGTGGGCGCCGCAGGTAGGGCGGCGAAGCCCTGTTGCCTTGCCGCATGGCGGTCGAAGTAGCAGGGTTGCGTGCAGTGCACGGCCTTGGCGAATTCGACGAGCTTGCCTTCTTCGACCTTGAATCGAAAAGACGGGAACTGATAGCCGATAAGAGATTGGTCTGCCATTGCATGCACTTCCTTAGTGACCGGTTGCCGAGGTGTCGGCAAGAACCACCAGGGCGTCGGCAGCGAACGCAAGACCGGCATCGACCCTGATCGGGTTGACGTCGATTTCCACGACTTCCTCCAACTCCAGGGCCAGGTTGCCAATGCCCATCATGATGGCGGCGACCTGATCCTGTTCCTGATCCGACAGACCGCGACGGCCCTGGATCAAACGCCCGTCCAGCAGTTGAGCGAGCGCCGAGCGGGCGGTTTCCCGGTTGAAAGGAGGGCGCAGCAGGGCGGTTTCCGCCAATTGCTCCACCAGCACGCCGCCCAGACCGATAGCGACCATCGGGCCAAATATCGGATCGCGCTGCAGGCCACACGTCAGTTCCATGCGCGCAGGTACCATTTGCTGGACCAACACGCCGTCCAGCGTGGCGTGCGGCGCGCGCAGCCGGACCTCCGCTAGCATCTCGCGGTAACCCTCGCGTACGGCCGCATCACCCTGCAAGCCGAGGCGAATGGCGCCCACATCGGACTTGTGAGGCAACTGATAAGACATGACCTTGAGCACCACTTTACCGCCGACTTGCCGTGCTGCGGCCACTGCATCGTCCTCGCTGTGAACCCATTCTTCTCGGGTCAACGGAATGCCGTACTCCGCAAATAGACGTTTGCCTTGTGCTTCCATCAGGACCCGTTCATCGGCAGGCAGTTGCAGGTGCCGGCGAGCACGCTGTGCCCGAGCCGGGTCAATGAGACTGCTATCCGGCTCGCTCAGCGGCTTGCGCGTAGAGTGGCGATACAGCGCCGCGAGAGATCTGGCGACGCGTTGTGGATCGGTATAGGTGGGGACACCGGCCTGCTTCAACGGCTCGACCAGATCGGTGGAAAGCACAGCTAACGGCTTGTCGATGCGCTGATAGAACGCGGCGAGGTCTTCTGCGGCGCTGATGGCGCGTGCCCAGGTGACGGTGGTGATCATGTCGACCGAAGGGCTCTGGGCGATCAGGTTCTGCAACAATCCAATGGCCTCCGGGCGTACGGCGGCAGTGGTGTCAATGGGGTTCGCCACGCTGCCAAAGAACGGTGTGTGCAGGACGTTGAGCATGTCGGTCTGCTCGTTATCCGGAAAGGTCGGAACGTCCAGCCCGCTCATCCCGGCTTCGTCGGCCAATAGGACTCCGGCACCACCGGACGCCGTCACGATTGCCAGACGGTTACCCCTGGCGCGGCGGCCATCCTGGAAAATCATTCCGAGGTCGAGCATCTCCTCCATGCTATTGGCGACGATTACTCCGTACTGCTGGCAGACCGCATCGAATACATCGACGGCACCGACCACTGAAGCGGTATGACTCATTGCCGCCTTGGCGGCGGCTTCCGAACGGCCCGCTTTGAGAATCACCAGGGGTTTGTCGAGGGCATGAGCGCGACGGGCCGCCTCGATGAATATGTGTGGATCGCGCAGTGTTTCGCTGAACGCCAGCAGGACGCGAACTTCTGGGCGCTCGACCAGATAGCGCAGCACCCCGGCAATATTCACATCCAGTTCATTGCCCGTGCTGACGAACCAGCCCAGACGCAGACCGGTCAATAAACCCTTGGTCGTCAGGTAGGAACCGAAACCGCCGCTTTGTGACACCAGGGCCACGCCGCCCCCGGGTGGCAGGGGTTCATCGGGTGTCAGGGCAAAGTTCGCCATTACACCGCCGCTGATGTTCAAGTAGCCGATGCAGTTGGGGCCGATCACTCGGATACCCGCCGCCTTGGCCATGTCGGTAACCCGTTGCTGCAAGGCGATGCCCTCGGCACCGGCTTCGGCGAAGCCGGAAGAGAGCAGGACCACGCCGCCGACGCCTATGCTGGCGGCCTGCTCCATCACACCTTCAACGGCATGACTGGCCACGGCGATGACCACCAGATCGACTGTCTGCGGCATATCGTGAAGGCTGGCGTAGGCGCGGGCGCCCTGGACCTCGGTGTCCTTGGGGTGAATCGGATAGAGCGCGCCGGTAAAGCTTCGCTTGAGATTGGCAAAGACCAGCCCCCCAATGCTGTTCAAGTTGTTGGACGCTCCCACCATGGCGATCGAGCGAGGAGACAGCAAGCGATCAAGATCGGGTGTGGCCGTGTCTGGTCGGTTCATTGTTATTGTCCTGTCATTTACGAATCAAAGTCGCCGGTGCTCAACGCACCATCATTGAACCGCCGTCCACGGACAGCACTTGTCCCGTCATGTACGAGGACTCTTCGCTGGCCAGATAGAGGAAGGTCGGGGCGATCTCGGTCGTCTCGGCCGAGCGGCGTAGTGGATGCTGTTTGAGCGCGGCTTCTCGGGCATCAGCGAACTTGGGATCGGTCATGATCGCTTTGGTCATCTCGGTGGCCGCCGCAGGCGCGACGGCATTGACCAGAATGTTGTGCTTGCCCAGTTCACGGGCGGCGGTGCGCATCATGCCGAGCATCGCCGACTTGGCGGCGGCGTAATTGATCTGGCCGATCGAGCCGTTTTGGGCGGTGGAAGAGCTGGCGAAGATGATGCGGCCCCAGCGGCGTTCGATCATGTTGTGGACGACCGCCTGCAACCAATAGAACGAGCCGTGAAGGTGAACGTCGATCACCTGCTTCCACTCGGTGTCAGTCATCTTGTGCAGCATGGCCGGGCGAGTGATGCCGGCATTGTTCACCAGAATGTCGATGGGGCCGAGGCTGGCCTTGATGGCCGCCGCTGCTGCATCGACTTCGCTGCGACTGGAAATATCGCAGCGGACAAACAAGGCGGTGCCACCTTCGGCGTTGATCTGTGCGGCCGCAGCCTCGCCGGCCGCGATATTGATATCGACGATAGCGACCTTGGCGCCTTCCTTGGCGTAGAGGTTAGCAATGGCCTGGCCGATACCTTGTGAGGCACCTGTGACAACGGCGACACGATTGTTCAAACGCATGATGATTCTCCCAAGGGGTCAGCGGGGCATGTCGAGCATGCGGGCGAGGATGTTTTTCTGGATCTGCGAGGAGCCCCCGTAGACGCTGACCGGACGCGAAGTGAAGTACTCGGCCAACCAGCCAGGGGCACTGCCTGTCAGGGCGTCGGCACCCAGTACATCCAGGGCGACGTGCATGGTGTATTGCGCCGCCCTGGACCACAGCAGCTTGCCCACTGAACCTTCCGGCCCTGGGTCTCGACCCGCCAGGCGTGACGACAATTGTTGGGCGACGTTGAGGCTCAAGGCTTCGATGTCGACATGGGCGCGGGCCAGTTTCATGCGAGTGCTCGCAGTGCTTATCAGACCCTTTTTATGAGCGATCTGCTCAAGCTCACGTAACTGGCGACGCAGTACTGAAATGGAGCCGGTGTCCGATGCGCCGCGCTCGTAAGCCACGGTGGTCATCGCGATGCGCCAGCCTGCGCCGGGGTCGCCGATGCGTTGTGTCTGCGGGATCAGTACATCGTCGAAGAACACTTCGGCGGTTTCCGGTTCGCCACTGTGCAGAACAATCGGGTTCACGGTGATGCCGGGGGCATTGAGCGGGGTGAGCAGGCAGGAGATTCCCTTGTGCTTGGCCGCGCTGCTGTCGGTTCGGGCCAGCAGCAGACACCAGTCGGCTTGCAAGGCACCACTGGTCCACATTTTTTGGCCATTGACCCGATAGGTGTCGCCGTCCAGGTCGGCGCGAGTGCGCAGGGACGCCAGATCCGAGCCGGCGCCCGGCTCGCTGAAGCCCTGGCACCACTGCACTTCACCGCTCAGGAGCGTGGGCAAAAACTGCAGCTTTTGCTCTTCGGTGCCGTAGGTGAAAATCGCTCGCCCAAGGTAATTCACCATGCCTGGCAGACGGGGTGCATCGGCACGCCCTGCCTCGTCATTGAGGATGGCATCGAAGGTGGGCGACAGGCCCTGACCGCCATATTCTTTGGGCCAGTTCAAACCGATGTAGCCGTCGGCATAGAGCGCCTTGTGCCAGCTCTTGGTCAACGCCCGCAGGCCTTGAGGGTCGGTGATTTCGCGCCAGTTGGCGGGGATGTTGTGCTTGAACCATTCGCGTAGCTCAAGACGGAATTTGGCCTCTTCGGCGCTATCTCGGTAATCCATTTACTGTGCTCCCAGGCGGGCATCGGCAATTCGCTGCAATTGATAGGATTCGTCACCCAACAGGCGGGCATTGAGCAGGGCGCGACGGGTATAGACGTGGGCGATGTGCTCCCAGGTTTGGCCTATCCCGCCGTAAACCTGCATAACGGTTTCGGTGACCGGCAGGGCGACCGACGCGGCATAGGCTTTGGCAGTACGCGCGGCGAGCAATGCCTGATCCGCATCCAGCTGATCGACTGCCCAGGCGGCAAAACAGTTGATGCTGTGGGCGGCCTGCGCCTGGACCAGCATCTCGGCGCACAAGTGCTGAATGGCCTGGAACGTCCCGATCAGTGCGTCGTACTGGACACGCTCCCGGGTGTAAGCCACCGCACCGGCCTGCGCGCCACTGATGACGCCGACGATGTCGGCAGACACGGCCACCAGCGCCAACGCCAGCCAGCGCTTGAGCTGTTCTTGGCTCAGCGGTGTGCCGATGGGCTGAGGGGGGAGGGTGGTTGCGCGGCGGTGCAACAGCAGGCGGGTTAGGTCGGCCGCGTCATGGCCGGGCTCGAAGCCCTGATCCAGGCTGACGCGTACTACTTGGCCATTGATCAGCCCGAGGGCGTAATGCGCACCCTCGACATCCCACGCGACCGCGCCGGCTTCGTCGGGTGCGGCGAGGCGTTCAAGTGAGCGATCCAGCAGAAGGCCATAGCGGGTTTCGCCAGCCGCCAGCTCTTCGAGCAGTTCGTCCGGGGCGCCCGCCAGGGCCAGTAATTCGCCGGCCAGCACGGCAGACGTGAAGGGTTGTGGCGTCAGGGTTTCTCCCAGCGCCTGGGCGGCGATCATCACCTCCACACCCGACGCCAGCGCAATGCCTTCATCGCGCATGCGCAGCCCCAGCAGACCGACTTCTGCCAGCATCTTCCAGCCGAGTTCACGATCTTTTGTTTTCAGATCATGGGGGTTAGCGATGCCGATCGATTGGGCCAGGCGCTTGGCCGTGGTTTCGAACATCTGTTGTTCTTCGTTGAATAAGGCGAGCACAGGAGGCTCCTCCACTATTAAGGGGCTGGAACGATTACGGGGAAATCGTGGTATTTCGCCGGCGGCGGCCTGGTACTGGCGCCCAGTGTTCGAGCGCCAGCAGGGGCGGTTTGTCGCCTGCCGACGACACAATCAGTGTTCAGGCATGGGCTTTTTGGGCGCTCGCCGGTGTGATCTGAGGCTGGCCGTTTCGGGCGATGTGGTTGGCGGCGCGGTAGCCGAAAGTCAGGGCCGGGCCGAGTGTTCCACCGGCGCCGGGGTAAGACTGGGCCGTCACGGCGCCGGAGGCATTGCCGATGGCGTAGAGTCCGGGAATCGGGTTGCCTTCCAGATCCAGTACGTTGGCATCGCTGTCCACTTTCAAACCGCCTTTGGTGCCCAGGTCACCCAGGTCAACCCGGATGGCGTAGTAAGGCGCTTTATCAAGTGCACCCAGACTCGGGTTGGGTTGGTGGCGTGGGTCACAGTAAAAGAGGTCGAAGCTGTAGTGCCCGCGATTGAAGTCCAGGTCGATGCCCGTTTTGGCGTAGCCATTGAACGTCTGAACCGTGTCGTCCAGCACCTCAGGGGCGATGCCAATTTTGCTGGCCAGTACGCTGAGTGAATCCGCGCGGTAAAGCACGGTGTCCCACCACTCAGGCGGCAGGCTGGAGTCGGGCATGATCGAGCCGGGCATGATGCGCCCGAGGATGTTTTTCCTGCGGTAATTGGCATCGAAGACAAACCAGCAGGGGACATTGGCGCCGGTGTCGGCGTTATCCCTGAGCATCTCGTGGCCGAAGTCGTTATAGGACATGGCTTCGTTGGCAAAGCGCTTGCCGAGCCGGTTGACGCACAGACTATGGGCGTAACTGCGTTCGATGAAGAGTGCGCTGCGCATGTTTACATTAGGTGTGTCTGCTGCCGGAATGCGCACCGTCGGTGCCCACCAGGCTTCGTGCGTGAACTCGGTGTCTGCGCCAATACTTTCTCCAGCCAGGAGTGCATCACCGGTGTTGTTGTGCATGGGCGTGACACTCCACTCTGCTTGAGTTGGCGCTTTCAGGAGGCTGGTACGCAACGTCTGGTTCTGTTCAAAGCCGCCGGAAGCGACAATCACCCCGTGGCTGGCGAGAATGGAGAATTCGTTGCCGTCGCGGGAGGCAACGACGCCGGTCACGACACCGTTCTCAACGATAAAGCGCTCTAGGCGGGTGTTCAGCAGGATGGGAACCTGACGTGTTTTCAGTCCGATGCGTAAGCCTGCGATCAGGGCGTTACCCATGGTTACCCGGCGATCACGGCGTGTCTTGAGACGCCAGGCAACGTCCGACCAGTAGTTCCAGATTAGTGAAAATATTTTGCGTTTCCAGCCCTTGGCCCGAGCACCGAGCAGTTGCCCGTCGTAATAATCCAGTGCAATGCGACCAAACAGTTTTGCGCCCATGTCGGCTTCGCGCAGGGCGAAAAAATCATCGCCTAAAATGCCTGCGTCTACAGGCTCGACGAACATCGTTCGCCCCGTGTCCGACGCGCCCGGTAGTAGTTGGCAGTAGTCCGAGTAACCCTGCACCGCGTTGTATTTGACGCCTACTTGCTGGTGCATGTACTCGACCATCTCTGGTGCCGAATCGAGGTAGGCCAGCAGCTTTTCATCCGACACCAGACCGCGTGTACAGGCTTTGAAATAGGTCAGGGCTTCTTCGATCGAGTCCTGATGACGGATGTCCCTGTTGTTGGGGATCCAGATACCGCCGCCAGACAGTGCGGAGGTGCCGCCGTAGCGATCACTCTTTTCGATAACGACGACATGCATCCCCAGGTCGTGAGCCCGATTGGCTGCGAGCAAAGCGCCCGCGCCAGAGCCAACCACCAGCACGGCGCATTTTTTATTTTCGGTAAATACCTTCATGGGCACGCGATCTCCGTAATCAAGCACGGTGTTTGATGCCGTGCTTTTTCTTGTTTTCGGAAGTGAAAGGCTGAACAGGTTTCGCTGTCAGGCGCTCTTGCCATAGCTTCACCGCGAACGGGCGAGTCGAGCATGCCCAGAATTGATTAGGTGGCGATTAGTGTTGGAAACGGGGAGAGGTCGCAGCGAGTGCTTGAAGTTGGCTAATCAATATAGGGCATGCCGGCAGGGTGCTTTGTGCTGAAACTAACCGTGACGTCGAGGAGTGGGGATCTGCCAGCCCTAGCCTGTCACCAGGACAAGCTGAACAACAATAAAACCAGACTTGGACTTGCGGAGAGCAACATGCACAAGAAGAAGAGTACTGCAGCCCATAGCGGTTACAGGTTTCTGGTACCGGTGTTATTGGCCGGTGCGATGGTGAGTCCATTGGCTCAGGCCATTTCTATCAATACCGGCAACCCTGAATTGCAAATCAACTGGACCACCGAATTCCGTTTGGGAATGGGCTGGCGTACGGAAAGTATTGCCAAGGACATTGGTAATGATCCCACTAACCATCAGTCAGACTATTTCGCCAGGAATGGCGATATGTGGAAGCGTCGTCTCGATGTGCTGACTGAGATGGACCTGATTTACAGGGACGATTATGGCGCGCGGATCAGCGCCACAGGCTGGTACGACAACGCTTACGACGATCATGACCTCAAGAGTAATCCCGATTTACGCGGCATCTCTGCCTACGCAGACGGCAAGCTGTCGCGCTCGGCCCAGCGTTATTACAACGGGCCGTCCGGCGAGATTCTCGATGCGTTTGTCTTCGGCACCTTCAATCTGGGCGATACCCCGATTTCAGCCAAGCTTGGGCAGCACTCCCTTGTCTGGGGTGTGGCTCAGATCAACTCCACGGATGCGATTTCCTGGAGCCAGCAGCCCAGCAACTTGCAAAAAGGCGCGGAAACGCCGGGTGCATCGCCCAAGGAATTGGCCATGCCTCTGCCTCAGATTTCTTTCCAGAGCCAACTGAACGATACGTTTTCCCTGGCGGGCTATTACCACTTTGACTGGAAGCCAAACCGGCCCAGTGAAGGCGGCACGTTCTTGGGCGGACCTGACTTTCTCTACGCAGGCGACGGGCGAATTTTTGCAGGCGCGTTTCCAGGCCTGGGTAATTTCTACATCAACCAGGGCGAGGTCATCGAACCCCGGGACAAACAGCGTGGCAACTTCGGCGTGCAGCTCAATATGACGCCGCAGTGGTACGCCGGGACCATCGGGCTGGTGTATCGGCGCTTTGATGAAATGCAGCCCTGGCCTGTCAACTTCGCGGTTGATCCTGCCGACCCCATCACCGGGCTTCGCTTCCATCAGGTCTATAACCGTGGCGTTGATCTGTTTGGTGCCTTTACCAACTTCAACTGGCAGGAAATCAGCTGGGGCGCGGAGGTTTCCTACCGTCGCGGTACCGCGCTGGACAGCACGGGCGGCCCGATACTCAGTGGTAACCTCGACGGTGCAACCGGTAATACCGTGCATGCGCTGTTGAATGCCCAGGCCGCGCTGCCGACCTTGCCGCTGTACGACACAGGCATCGTGCTGGCCGAACTCGGTTACACCTACCTGGATAAGGTCACCCATAACGAACAAGTCTTCAGCCAGTGTGAAGACGCCAAAGATGGTCCAGGTTGCGGAACCCGCAATGCCAGCAGCCTCTCGCTGGTGCTCATGCCGACATGGCTTCAGGTACTTCCCGGGGTGGATCTGACCGGGAACCTGACCGTGGCCGGTTACGGCCTGCACGGTAACTCGGCGGTCCTGATGGGTTCGGCTGAGCGTTCGTACGCCTGGTCAACGGGAGTCACGGCCGACATCAACATGAAATACAAGGTCGGCCTGCTCTACTCGGATGCTGGCGATGTTGAAGACCGCGTGGGCGCGATGGGCAGCACGGATCGCGGACGCGTCACCCTGACTTTCCAAACCAGCCTGTAAAGGTGCCCTTCAGGCTCGGCGTCTGCCGGGCCGTGGAGACGCTTGTCTGCATGCAGAGCTCTAGACGGAGATACACGATGAAAAAGACTCAATTGACACTGACATTAGCCCTGGCTTTGTCGATGTCGGCTTCTGCCTTGGCAGCGGTTTCAGCTGATGAGGCTGCACAACTGGGCGGTGACAAACTGACCGAATTCGGCGCCGAGAAGGCCGGGAACGCCGATGGCAGCATTCCGGCGTGGAAACCGGACTGGAAGGGGCCGGCCATGCCGGAAAATGGCGGGATTTACCCCGACCCGTTTCCTGACGAAAAACCGCTGTTCACCATTACTGGCGCGAACGTTGCGCAGTATGGCGACAAGGTCAGTACGGGGACCCGTGAACTGTTGACGCGCTGGCCGGATTACAAGCTCGAAGTCTATAAAACCCACCGTGTGGTGGATTTTCCCGATTGGCTGAAGGCGGCCACGGTCAAAAATGCGACCCGCACCAAAAGCACCTTCGACGGCGAGGATCTGGAGGGGGCCATGGGGGGCTACCCGTTCCCGATCCCGAAAACCGGCAGTGAGGTGGTCTGGAACCACAACCTGCGCTACTACGGGCCGGCTTACCGTTCACGTTTCTCGGGTTACATGGTCGACTCCGCGGGCAACCGCATCGTGACCCATGACATTGATAACTACACCGACTCGCCTTACCACGACAATCCGGACGAGGAGCAGTCGTTTTACCAGCGTCGGTTCAGTACCTATGTCGGCCCGGCGCGGAGCGTGGGAGACAAGTCGCTCACCTATATGGTGATGCATGCGAAAAAAGACGGTAACAGCAAGCAGTGGCTCTATACCCAGGGGCAGCGGCGCGTCCGCCAGGTGCCCGAGTTCGGCTATGACAGCCCCATGACAACCGCCGGTGGGGTTTACTTCTTTGATGAGCTGGGGATGTGGGAAGGGCAACTGGACCGCTACGACTTCAAGTTGGTCGGCAAGAAAGAGGTCTATATCCCCTATAACAATTACAAATTCCTGATGCATACCTCGGCTGACGACGCTTATGGCAAGCAATTCGCCAACCCTGAAAAAATGCGTTGGGAATTGCACCGCACCTGGGTGGTGGAAGCGACCCTCAAACCCGGCATGCGCCACGCGCAAAGCAAGAAAGTGTTCTATGTCGATGAGGACAGTTGGTCGATAGTGTTGTATGAGGGTTATGACCAGGCCGGCAAGTTGATGCGTACCTCTCAGGGGCTCGTAACTTACGACTGGAACACCAAGTCCGTGCCCAATACGCCGATGGTCATTTATGACCTGGTGAAGGGGCAGTACGCCACCTCCATGCATATGGCCGGTGGTACTGGCTACGTACGTGTAC
This sequence comes from Pseudomonas sp. 3JA, assembly GCF_036961705.1. NCBI lineage: Bacteria > Pseudomonadati > Pseudomonadota > Gammaproteobacteria > Pseudomonadales > Pseudomonadaceae > Pseudomonas > Pseudomonas sp. 3JA. The sequence goes on along the minus strand of NZ_JBAMDJ010000002.1, from coordinate 77,106 downwards.
CCCGTTGGCCCAACGGTAAGCTGACCCCGGATTCCATGGCCGGTAGCGGCATACGTTAACGCAGCTGTTGCCTGATAGAACGAGAACCCGGCGGTGCCTGCACCGTCGGGTTCTCGTTCGTCTGAAGAGGAAGTAAGAGGCTGCCCACGCTGCGCGGGCCGTCGGCACTTCTGGGATCAGGTGCAAGGCCTGTCTCATAACCTTTTGGCCGTTGTGTGCCGATCTAATCAAGATTAGGCATGCCGAGAATCAACGAGCAGCGGACACTGAGTTGGCGACCTCAGCCTGAACGCCATCATGGCCCGGCGCGTAACTGCAACCCTCTGAAAAACAACAACAGCAGACTCGATCTTGCGGAGAGAGAAAGTGCAAAGGGAGCCTTCATGCCTAGCCTGATGTTTATGAAAAAGTCACGTGCATTGCTGTTCGCAGGTGCCTTGTTGGCGACTCCTGCCGCCGTCAACGCCAATTCCTTTGTCGATCCGCTCGACTTGCCTGTCGCCGGTGTACACCAGGCTGATCACAAACCCATGCGAGATATCGCCAAGGCCGGCAAGCGCCTGGTGGCGGCAGGGGACAACGGGGTCATCATTTTCTCTGATGATCAGGGGGCGACCTGGGCCCAGGCCAAGGTGCCTGTCAGCGTCGATTTGAATGCGGTGTATTTCGCTGACGATCAACGCGGCTGGGCTGTCGGGCACGGCGCCGTCATTTTGCGCAGCCTGGATGCGGGGACGACCTGGACAAAGCAGCTGGACGGACGTGGCCTGGAAGCGATTGTTGTCGATTACTTCAAAAGCAAATCCGGACTTGATGAGCAAAGTGCCGAAAATTATCTGACAGCCATTCTCAATATGACGCGCCCGGGCCCCGGGCAGTTTTTCATGGGCGTCTGGTTCGATACCCGGGGCAATGGTTTTGCAGTGGGCCCCTTTGGTTTGATCATGGCCAGCCACGACAGCGGTGAAACCTGGCAGCCCTGGAACACGCAAATCGACAACAACGATCTGTTTCACCTGACGTCAATTCGCGGAGTGGATGGGGCGCTTTTCATCACCGGTGAACGTGGTCGAGTATGGCGCCAGGACCCGTTAACCCAAAGCTTTGTGGCGAGTGAGACGGGCTATCAAGGCACGCTGTTTGGCCTGGCCGGTGACAAGGGAAATCTACTGGCTTACGGCTTGAAGGGGCATGTGTTTCGCAGTGTTGACGGTGCACAGACCTGGACGGCGGTGGGCAGTGACTTTAAAGGCAGTGTGACCGCAGGGGCTGCGCTGGAGGGGCGCGGTTTTGTACTGGTGAGCCAGTCCGCTCAGGCCGCGATCAGCCATAACGGGGGCGCAACCTTCACGCCACTCGAGGTCAAGCAACCGACCTTGTTCACCGGCGTGGTGGGTTTGTCGGCCGAGCGACTGGCGTTGGTTGGATTGAACGGCGTGACGATTATGGAGACCCCATAGCGCTTTGGTTGTACTGGTTGAGCACTACTGAGCCTGGGTGAGAGGAATAATAAGATGACCACCTCCGTGGAAAACAATGCAACACCTGTTCTTGAAGATCGGCAGCAGTTTGATGTCCGCTCTGGCAACTTCATTGAGCGTCTGATTTTCAATAACCGGCTTCTCTTTATTCTGTTGAGTACGGTCTTGACCGTGTTTTTGGGATACAAGGCGACGCAGCTACACGTCAACGCAAGCTTTGAACGGATGATGCCGAACTCTCACGAGTTCATTCGCAACTATCTGGACAATAAGGCAGACCTGGTCGCGCTGGGCAACTCCGTGCGGATCATGGTGGAAAATCCTCATGGCACTATCTATGACCCCGCCTATTTACAGGCGCTTCAGGAGATCAATGACAAGGTCAACCTGGCCCCAGGCGTTGATCGGGCCTGGATGCGGTCGCTGTGGATGCCGGGGGTACGCTGGAGTGAAATCAGTGAAGCCGGGATGGATGGCGGTTCGGTCATGCCCAACGGCTACGACGGTTCACCGGCAAAACTCCAGGAGCTGCAGCTCAATGTCATGCGGGCGAACCTGGTCGGCGACCTAGTTTCCTTGGACATGCGCTCTTCGGTGATCCTGGTGCCGCTGATGGATAAGGACCCGGTCACCGGCGCACCCCTGAATTACCAGGAGTTCGCAGACTTTCTGGAACAGGACATTCGTGGCCAGTACGAAGTGCCCGGGCCTGACGGCCAGATAAAGGTGCGCGTGCACATCATCGGGTTCGCCAAGCTGATCGGCGACCTGATTTCCGGCTTGACCCAGGTGATGGGCTTCTTTGCCATCTCGGCTGCCATCGCTGCCGTCATTATCTTTGGCTACACGCGTTGCATTCGCAGCACCTTGCTGCTGCTAGTCGCTTCGCTGAGCAGTGTGGTCTGGTTGCTCGGCCTGATGCAGATGCTGGGCTACGAAATCGATCCCTACTCGATTCTGGTGCCGTTTCTCATCTTCGCGATTGGCATGTCCCATGGCGCGCAAAAGATGAACGGCATCATGCAGGACATCGGTCGAGGTACTCACAAATACGTGGCGGCCCGGTACACGTTTCGTCGCCTGTTTGTCGCCGGGCTCTCGGCCCTGCTGGCCAATGTGTTCGGCTTTGCGGTGCTGATGATCATTGATATTCCGGTTATCCGCGATCTGGCGATCACCACCAGCATTGGTGTCTGCGTCCTGATTTTCACCCAGTTGATCATGGTTCCGGTGATGCTCTCTTACCTGGGTGTCAGCCGATCGGCCGCGCGCCGCAGCGTTCGCAACGAAGCCGAGTTGGCGGCAGGCAGCCAACACAATTCGTTCTTCAAGGCGGTCGGTACGCTGCTGGTCAAGTGCACAAGCCCTTCGTATGCCCGCGTGTTGGTGGTGTTGGCACTGGCGGTGGGCGTGGGGGCCTTTATGGTGCGCAGTGACTTGCAGATCGGTGATCTGGATGCTGGCGCCCCGGAGCTTCGTCCAGGATCGCGGTATAACCAGGACGTAATGTTTTTCAATCAGAGCTTCGGCCGTTCGACCGATCAGTTCGCCGTGATCGTCAAGACCAAACCGGGCGGCTGCTCCACCTTTGAAACCTTGACCGAGATCGACCGCTTAACCCAGATGCTTCGTGATGTGCCCGGTGTGCAGTCCGTTGCCAGCCTGTCCAGTTCAGTGCGGTTCATCAACTCCAGCTACGGAGAGGCGAATCCGAAGTGGATGAGCATTCCGCGTCAAGATGAAGTGTCTGCACAGGCTTCTCAGTACGCGGCCTTGCAATCACCTGAACTGAGTAATTTCAGTTGCTCGATTTCCCCCGTGATCGCCTACCTGGCCGACCACCGCGCCGATACGCTCAATGGGGTGGTCAGTGCTGTTCAAGCGTTTGCGGCACAACATGACAACGAAGACCGGCAGTTTCTTCTGGCGGCAGGCCCGGCAGGGATTGAGGCCGCGACCAACCTGGTGGTGGCCGACGCTAACCTGACCGTCCTGCTGTTGCTCTACGCCTCGGTCGTGGTGCTGTGCCTGATTTCTTTCCGCAGCTGGAGGGCCGTGGTGGTGGCCCTGGTGCCGCTGGTCATTACCTCGCTGCTCTGCGAAGCCTTGATGGTGTACATGGGCATCGGGGTCAAAGTCGCCACGCTGCCGGTTATTGCATTGGGTGTGGGGGCGGGTGTCGACTACGCGCTGTACTTGCTGAGTGTTCAACTGACCCTGCAACGCCGTGGCGCTAGCCTGGAAGAGGCTTACAGCGGAGCCTTGATGTTTACCGGCAAAGTCGTCGCGCTGGTTGGCCTGACGCTCGCCACCGGGGTGTTGACCTGGGTGTTCTCGCCTATCAAGTTCCAGGCCGACATGGGGATTCTGCTCACGTTCATGTTCCTCTGGAACATGATTGGCTCGCTGGTCTTGATCCCGGCGCTGTCCCACTTCTTGTTACGCGGGGAGACGCGTCCCCACACCGCGACGGATGACTCGACCGTGGTGACGGGCAGTGATGATCAGATCAAGGGCTTAAGGCCATCGTCCAAACGCAGTGATCTGGCGGCGACCGCCGGGAGTGTTTAAATACTCGGAGTGCGGGGAGTGGAGAACAGGCTGATTTTTGCTTTCACTCCAGCTCTGCGAGGCGCCTGATAATGATTCGATTCTAATAATAAGGATTTAAACCATGACCTTTGCATCTCGTTTTCAGAATAAAAAAATCATCGTCACCGGCGGTGCGTCCGGTATTGGGCAGGCGGCGGTTATTCGCCTGGTGGCTGAAGGCGGGACCGTGCTCGCTCTCGACCGCAACGCCGAAGGACTGGCGCAAACTCTGGAGCTGGCCAATGCAGCGGCAGGCTACGGCGGGCTTGCGTTGTCGAAGCAGGTTTCGGTCACCCATGAGCAAGAAGTGCGAGAAGCCGTGCACGATTTTGTGCAAGAGCAAGGGCAGTTGGATGTGCTGGTTAATATGGCAGGCATTCTGCGTTCCACCCATACCACCGAAACGTCATTCGACGTGTTCATGGAGCTGGTCCAGATCAACCTGGGTGGCACATTCTTGTGCTGTCGCGAGGCCCTGCCTTATCTGCTGCAAAGCAAGGGCAACATCGTCAATGCCGCCTCAACGTCTGCATTCTTTGGGCATGCATACATGGCCGCTTATTCGGCGAGCAAGGGGGGGGTGGCCGCATTGACCCAAGCCTTGTCCCGCGAATACCTGAACCGTGGCGTGCGGGTCAACGCTATTGCCCCCGGCGGGATCGGGACACCGATGGTCGCCGCTCAAGCCCATGGTTTCCCCGAGGGCGTTGACTTCAGTCTGTACGCACACCTCTCCCGTCCAGACCGCCAATTGGGTGAACCTCAGGAAGTGGCGTCGGTGATCGCGATGCTGGCCTCTGAGGATGGGGCGTTCGTGAACGGTGCGGTACTGCGCATTGATGGCGGAACCCACGGCTGAGGGAGTGATGAACATGACGACTGCTGATATCGGAAGGGGTTCTCCTTTTTCCCCTCTCACATTGGGACCTATCACCCTGCGTAACCGGTTTATCAAGGCCGGTGCTAACGAGGGGATGACACCTGACGGGATGCCGACCCAGGCTTTGGTCAAGCACCATCGCGACGTCGCGGCCGGCGGTGTGGGCATGACCACCGTCGCTTATGGGGCCGTGTCGCCGGATGGGCGAACGTTCCGGCACCAGTTCCACATGTCACGTGAGGTGTTGCCGCATTTGCGGGTGTTGACTGACGCGGTGCATGCCGAAGGTGCAGCCGCTTGTCTGCAAATCACCCATGGCGGCTCTTTCACCATGCTGCGTCCGGAAAAGGGCTATCCCCGAACGGCCTCATCGGGTATCAACGCTTTCGGGATGCTCCAGGGCATTTTGTTTCAGCGAGCCATGACCGACTTGGACATGCAGCGGGTCGCTGAAGAATTTGCCCGGGCCGCCGTTCTGGCCAGGGAGGCGGGTTTTGACGCTGTTGAAATCCACATGGGACATGGCTATTTGCTCAACCAATTTCTGTCGCCGTTGAGCAATCATCGTCGTGATGAATATGGCGGCAGTACGCAGAACCGAAGCCGCTTCCCAGCCATGGTGCTACGGCGAGTCAAGGACGCGGTAGGCGCGCGCCTGGCGGTGGGGTGCAAGATCAATCAGACCGATGCGAAGCAGGGTGGGATCGATGCCGAGCAAGCTTCAGTGACGGCAAAGATTCTGGAGCACGATGGCGCTGACATTCTGACCTTGAGTGGCGGGCACAACATGCATAGCCCTTGGGCGTTGTTTGGCAGCCCTATGCCATTGGAAGATATGAAAGCCCACGCCCGGGGGCTCGCGCGTATAGGGCCTTGGGCATTGGGCCTGCAGCAGCCCAAGGACCTGGCATTCCATGAGCTGTATTTTCTGGAGCACGCCCGCCAGATTCGTCAGGCTGTGCGTATGCCGCTCGCACTGGTCGGCGGCGTGAAATCAATGGCGGCAGCCCAGCAAGTGATTGATGAGGGGTTCGACAGTATTGCGCTGGCAAGAGCCCTTATTCACGACCCGGATTTCGTCAACAAGCTGGCGAGCGGTGCGCTGACCCGCTCGGGTTGTACCAGTTGCAACCGTTGTGTGATGGGTATCTACGATCCCAACGGAGTGCGTTGTGTGTTCAATGAACCTAATGATCCGGCACTCAGTAAGGCGTTGGCGGCGAATTGACCAAATGATGAGATAAGCGTAATCACTCGCCTACGGATAACGATAATAAAAAGAGGTGGTTTCATGCAGGCAATGAAGAAGTCATGCGCGGGAAATTCACTAAAACCTAACTTGTCCGCTGTGCTTAACACCCTACCTAGTACGGTTCTTCGGCCAGGCCAACCGGAGATTCTCGCCCACGATACCGAACAGGTAGTCGCTCTTGGATGCGTCGATCAGAGCCGGGTGATGCTGTCCATCTATCAGAGCCTCCTCTCCAGTGAGCCCTGGCGCGATACCTCCTGCCACCTTGCCGCTTACATGGATGCTTCGGCGATCATTGTGATCAGGCCTTCAACCAGTACGGACCTGGGTTTTCTGGTATGTCACCCTCGCAACCCGGAAATCGAGCATGCCTACCGAGCGCATTACTGGACGATCGATCCCTTTGTTGAGTTGCCCATTGATCAGGTCGTCACCATCGATGAATATCTGGGCGCAAGCACCTGGCTGAACTCTGAGTTCTACAAGCGTTTCATCGGTGAAGGCGGCGTTCGTCACGGGCTGGGTGTCAACATTGTGTCCCGCAACGGCACCGTCTGCCGCGTACGGATGTATCGTCTGCCTGATCAGCCGCCTTTTACCGAAGCGGATAAATCGCGGTTACGTGAGTTGCTCCCGCATTTCGGGCAAGCACTGAGTCTGGCGGCGCACCTGGAGCGTCACGAGACACAAAGCGAGCTGTATGAAGACGCGCTCAGTCGGCTCCACATCGGGGCGATTGTGCTGGATGAGGACAAGCATTTACTGCGCTGCAATCAAGTGGCCCAGACAATGCTGAATGAAGAGGACGGCCTCAAGCTGGTGGCGGGAGGACTGGAAGCGCACTACAAGACTGAGCGCAGCCTATTGCATGATTTGATTGCTTCAGCGGGTACGGCGGCTCAGGTGATGTCTATCACCCGGCCCTCGGGCAAGCGCAAGTTCGGGCTGGTCGCCCGGAGCATTCCACTGCGTGCGGAGTCGGAAGGCAAGTGCCGGCCCGCGTGGGTCGTCTTCATCTGCGACCCGGATGCTCAGACCACCGCGCCTCGCGAGATCTTGCGTCAGGTGTTCGACTTCACACCCTCCGAAGCCACGTTGACCATGGAGTTGGCCAAAGGGCTTGCCCTGGATGAAGCCGCCGAATTGTTGGGCATTCGCCTCAACACGGCCCGTACGCATTTGCGTTCAATCTTCAGCAAGGCGGGCGTTACGCGGCAAGCCGAACTGGTCAGGATTGTTCTCAATGGCGTCATCGGCCTTTCCAGCCTGAGCCCCAACGACTAGTGCGTTGCCAGTAGTCAGGGGAGGGGATGCCTCCAGGCATCCTTCTCTGTTCGAACGCTTCCTGCCATCTGGCGCGGGAAGCGAATTAACAGCCATCCGTACAGACGATCCAGCACCGGCGCGCAGAGGCTTGCGGTGACCACCACACGGCACCGTTGGCGCGGCCCAAACGTGTCGATCATTCAAGACGTGTGTTCCCGATCAGGCTGACGCTTTAGCCGGTTTTTTCCTCGTCGAGGACGCGATCGTCAGCCGTACTTCCTTAGGCCGATACGTTCGTCCTTTTCTCTGCATTCTGGCTCCACACCTAATCTATGTTGAGCATGCAGGGCCCTTAGCGAAGCCTCATATTCAGGACATAACAACACGTGGAGAACGGTTATGTCCTTGAAGTCTGCTGTCTTATCTTCGCCCATCCCGGTCGGCAATTTTCTTGAAGTGCAAGATACCTATCGTCTGCATTACCACGAAATAGGTCAGGCGAATGCTGATCGCCCTTCCTTGCTCTTTCTGCATGGCAGTGGCCCCGGCGCCAGTGGCTACAGCAACTTCCATCTGAACTATCCGTACTTCGCCGAGCAGGGCTATCACGTTCTGGTCCCTGATTACCTGGGTTACGGCTTGTCTGATAAGCCTGACGATATTGAATACACCTCGACTCTGCACGTGGAGGTACTGCACGAATTTCTGCAGAAAAAGAATGTGACGCGCGTGGTGTTGGTGGGCAATTCGCTGGGTGGATCCATCGCCTTCCAGTTCGGGCTCACTTATCCCGAGCAGGTGGCCAAACTCGTGGTCATGGGGCCCGGTGGTGTCGAGGCGCCAGAACTGTGGGCGGGGCAGATGAGTGGTTTGCGGTGCATGGGGGCATTTATCCAGGGGCGCAAGACTGACAAGGGGTCTTTCAGGGAACTGCTGCATCACATTGTGGCGTCGCCCGAGATGATTACTGATGAGTTGATTGATACGCGTCTTCCGGTCTGGCTTGAGCAACCGCTGGCGGTCTTCAGCACCATGAAAGTCGAGGTGTTCGCTGAGCGCCTGGCAGAACTGAAGATGCCCGTGTTGTGCCTGTGGGGGCAGAAGGACAACTTCCTGCCGGTTCGTCACGCCCTGGTCGTTGCAGGGTTGGTGGGCAACGCGCGGGTGATCATTTCAACCGGCTCCGGGCACTGGTTCATGCTCGAAGAGCCTGACTACTTCAATCAGGAAGTACTGAGTTTTCTCGGCTGAGCAGAGGGGCGCTTGCCGTTCGGATGTATCGATGGCGAGCACCAGGTGGAGTGTGGCTCCGTTGTCATTGCAAGAGTTAAGGCTATGTCGAAATCCCTTTATCACCGGCTTCGGGTTGAGTACGTCATCGAGGAAACGCACGACAGCAAGTCGATCGTGTTTTCCGAGCCCAGTGACAGTCGAGCGTTCACCTATAAACCCGGGCAGTTTCTGACGCTACGGGTTCCAACACAGAGCAAGGCCATTGCGCGTTGTTACTCACTGGCGAGCTCGCCTGTAGCTGATGGAGCGCTGAAGGTTACCGTCAAACGAGTGCAGGACGGTCTGGGTTCCAACTGGCTATGCGACAACGTGCGCGCTGGCGATGAGCTGGAGGTTCTGGCGCCGGCAGGGGTGTTTTGTCCCGCTTCATTGGACGTGGATTTTCTACTGTTTGCCGGTGGCAGCGGCATTACGCCGGTCATGTCGATCCTCAAGTCGAGCCTGCTACAAGGCAGCGGTCGTATGTTTCTTTTTTATGCCAATCGCGACGAGCAGTCGGTGATTTTTCGCGATGAGCTGTTGCAACTGGCCCAGGCCTATCCACGACGGCTCACCGTCATGCATTGGCTAGAGTCGGTGCAAGGGCGTCCGACCTTGGAGCAATTGGGTAGCCTCTGTGCCGAGCACATTGATTCCCATGCCTTTGTGTGTGGCCCGGGTCCATTCATGGATGCGGTGGAGCAGGCGCTGATTTATCTGAAGGTGGATCGGTCGCGCATCCACGTTGAGCGTTTCGTGTCCTTGAACAGCGACCCCGGAGTGCTGGTGGACGTGCCTGACGACACCGCGCACGACCACCCCAGGATTGAGCTCAACGCTGAGCTCGACGGCGTCACTCACACGCTGTCCTGGGCACCAGGCGTTGATCTTCTGGACGCCTTGCTGGGGGCAGGCGTGATGGCGCCTTTTTCCTGTCGTGAAGGCCGTTGCAGCGCCTGCATGTGCCGAGTCAGCGAAGGCGAGGTGAGCATGCGTCACAACGAAGTCCTGGGTATTGAAGACCTTGCTCAAGGTTGGGTGCTGGCCTGCCAGGCGCGCGCAATCAGTGACAAGGTTTCGATCAGTTTTGACGGATGAATGTCGCTGGCGATTATCGCCTGCGCATGCCCCACGTTCTGAACAACAAAAAAGCCTAAAAGGGGATGGAGATGAGCATTAATCAACTGGCATATGTGGTGGTCGAATCCACCGATGTCGAGAAATGGCGACACTTTGGTACGCAGGTTGTTGGCTTGGCCGAATTGCCGGCAGAGGATGGCGCGATCTATCTGAAAGCCGATGGTCGTCACTATCGAATCCTGGTCATTCCAGGCACTCGCGACGGGCTCTATGCCTCGGGCTGGGAAACCACGTCCCAGGAGCAGTTCGTAGGTGTCAAGGAGACCGTTGAAAAGGCTGGTGTCGAGATCATCGAGTCGTCGGCACTGGACCGTGCGTTGCGCAAAGTGACCGGGCTGTTTTCCTTTGTCGACCCGTCCGGGAACCGACAGGAAGTGATGTGGGGGCCGATCTCCGACTTCGCACCTTTCGTGTCGCCGGTCGGGGTAGAGCGCTTTGTCACCGGTAATATGGGCATGGGGCATGTGGTGCTGCCGTCGATGAATTTCGACGCCTCATTTCAGTTTTGGCGTGAGGTCTGCGGCTTCGGACTCTCCGACATTCTGCATGCCCAACTGTCTCCCGAGCATCGTGCACGTATTCATTTCATGCACTGCAATCCTCGTCAGCATAGCCTTGCCCTCGCGGAAATTCCTCAACCTAGCGGTTGCGTCCACATCATGTTGGAAGTCCCCGGTCTGGACGACGTGGGGCGAGCGCTTGACCGCGTCGCCGCGCACAAGGTGCCTCTGGCAAGCAGCCTTGGCCGTCATGTTAACGACGATATGGTCTCGTTCTATGTCTGGACTCCCGGTGGTTTTGCCCTCGAGTTCGGTTGCGGTGGCCTGGTCAAGGATTGGGAGAACAATCATTCGGTTTTCGAAACTACCCGTGGCAGCCATTGGGGGCATCACTGGTCCCCGCCGCCCGGACAGTAGGCCGCTCTCCCCACCCTGAGGAGCAGAGCACCGATGAGTGCCTTGCAGAACATTGGTTTCACTATTTCGGAAGATAAAAACCATGCAAACAGTCGAAATGAAACAGCCTGTTCTGGACATTCCAGACGGCGAAGAGCTGATCAACCGCGCACGCGCCATGATTCCCATGCTGCGCCAACGGGCCAAGCTGGGTGATGAGCACAGAAACCTGCCGCAGGAAACCATCAATGATATAGAGGCGGCCGGCCTGTTCCGCATCCTTCAGCCCAAGCGCTACGGTGGCTATGAGCTAAGCCCTAAGGTTTTCTACGATGTGGTCATGGCGCTCGCCGAGGGTGATATGTCCGTCGGCTGGGTCTATTCGGTCGTCGCGGTGCATGCCTGGCAGATGGCGCTGTTCGATGATCGGGCCGCTCAGGATGTGTGGGGCAAGGACTCTTCGACCCGGATCTCCTCTTCCTACATGCCGACCGGTCGCGCAACGCCGGTCGAAGGTGGCTTCATGTTCAGTGGGCGCTGGGGTTACTCCAGCGGTTGCGACCATTGCGAGTGGGTGTTTCTGGGCGGCCTGGTGCAGCAACCTGAAGGCCAACCGATGGATGCCCGGACCTGGTTGATTCCACGCAAGGACTACGAAATCGTCGATACCTGGCATACCGCCGGCCTCAAAGGCACTGGCAGCAAGGACATCGTCATTAACGATGTGTTCGTTCCTGAGTATCGCACCCACAAAATGTTCGACGGTTTTACTTGCAATAGTCCAGGTAACCAGTGGAACACCTCGCCGCTCTACCGGATGCCTTTCGGTCAGGTCTTCAGTCGGGCCGTTTCCACTGCCGCCATTGGGGCGTTGCGCGGCATGCTCGACTGCTTCCTGGAAACCGCCAAGGTGCGAGTCAATGTCGTGGGTATCAAAACCAACGAAGATCCCACGGCTCAATTGATCATTGCCGAAGCGAGCAATGCGATCGATGAGTTGTCCCTTGTGCTCAAGCGCAACTTCGATGCGCTGGAAGGTTATGCCGAGCGCGGGGAAGTTCCGCCCATTGAAGAGCGCGTGAAGTACCGCTTCCAGGCGAGCTTTCCGCCTGAACGAGTCTCGTACCTGGCGTCTCGTTTGTTCAAGGCGGCGGGGGGCGCGGCGGTGTTCACGAACAACCCGTATGGCCGGTTTCTGGCGGACATCAATGTGGGCCGCCAGCATGCGGCAAACCAGTTCCAAATGTTTGGTGTCAACTGGGCGAAGGTGCAGATGGGCCAGCAGAGCCAGGATTTCTTCCTTTAATGCGTCAGGCCGTCGGCGTTTACCCGACGGCCTTATGGTGACCAGGACTGGAGGTGCACATGTCCGTTGCTTATCTCGCGAAGGGTGCTCAGAAGCTCAAAATTGTCCGAACCGATGAGGGACAAGTCTCGGGGTATCTGCAGTGCTCGGTTTGCCTGGATTTTGGTGCGCAAGAACATCTCGTTCTTGAGGAAACGCTGCTGGATGTGCCGATTGGCTATGTCCTCAATCCACAGAACGGTGTGTTTCTGGCCGACGAAGTTCAACGCGCTATGCGTCTGGGTATCGCCCATTGGCTCTCGCAAGTAATGACTCTTGAACGCGTCAGCGCTAGAAAAAGCATTCAAGAGCAGGGACCCAGGCAAGTCTCATTTTGCCTGCCGATTCATGATGGCAGCGACTGTGAGCTACATGTCGAAGTTGACACCAATACGCCGGCCGATCGCGTTGATCAAGCGGCCTTGGAGTGGGTAAAGGGCTGGATTGCACAACAGCAACGGCAACGGCAGCCACTGGACGCCGAACTGCTGGAGGTGATCGGGCAAATCAAACTGGTTGATGCACCTCATTTACGCCGCGGCCTTGCCCTGATGAACCCGTCCTCAAGTTTCACTTGAAGCTCTATGACGGTGCGCCCGTCAGTTTTCTGAAAAAAACAAAAATAGAATGGAGGTTTGTATGAGTAATCTGGCCAATAATCTGGATGATAAAGCCCACGTCATCGTCAGCGACCTGAGTGAACGCTTTGCTCGTGGTTGGCACTGCCTGGGGCTGAGCGATCAGTTCAGAGACGGAAAACCACATACCCTTGAAGCATTTGGTACCCAATTGGTGGTTTTCGAGGGTGAGCACAGCAAAAAACTCAATGTACTCAATGCGTTCTGCCCGCACTTGGGTGGCCACCTGGGTGAAGGAACCATCAAGGGCGACAACATTGCCTGTCCGTTCCATGACTGGCGCTGGGCAGGGGATGGAAAGTGCGCCGGGATCCCGTATGCCAGGCGTGTTCCGCCTCGTGCTCGCACGCAGAGCTTCATCACCTGTGAAGAGAACCGGCAACTGTTTGTCTGGCACGACCCCGAGGGCAATCCTCCTCCGGCGGATGTGATCATTCCTCGGTTGGAAGGGGCCTTCAGCGATGAATGGACCGACTGGTCCTGGACCACTGAAACCGTCGGCACCAACAGCCGGGAATTGGTCGACAATCTGGTGGACGTCGCGCACTTTTTCTATATCCATGGGTACGGTAAAGGTGGGGCGAGTTCCTATTTCAAGAACGTTTTCGAGGGCAACTTTGCAACGCAGTATCTGGAGACCGGCCCGCAAATCGAACAGCCTCCCTACCAGAAAGATGCGACTTATACCGGCGATATTGCTGATCTGGCCTGCATGTCACGCGGTGAGACGACCTACCACGGCCCGTCTTACCTGGTCTCGCGGCTGATGGTTAACTTTACCGGTGACGACCCTATCGAAAGCTATGAAATCCTGGCTCACTACCCGATCGATGCAAACAGTTTTGCCTTGCACATGGGTTTCATTACTCGTAACCGTGCTGATCTGAATGCCGAGCAAAATGCGGCCCGCGCCGCGATGGTGACTGAGGTTTTTCGCATCGGCACGCTGCAGGACGTGGCCATCTGGAAAACCAAGACGCGCATCGACAACCCTCTGTTGTGCGACAGCGATGGTCCGCTCTATCAACTGCGCCGTTGGTACCAGCAGTTCTTTGTTGATGTGGCAGATATCAAACCCGAGATGGTTAACCGCTTTGAAGCAGAAACCGATACCCGCCATGCGTTGCCTGTTTGGGAGCAGCAAGCGGCAGAGAAAATCGCCCAGGAAGCCAGGGAAGCAGCCGCCAAGCCTGATGCCTGACCTAAGTTGAGGTGTTGCGTCGCTCCCCGGGCGACGTTACACCGACTCTGTGCACACTCATCTCGTTTCTTTGACCTGCAACTCAGTCGCTGGATCAGCTTTGCACCGATGGATGTTTTTAAGGTACGGGGTGTCTGTGTATGGGAAGCAGTCAGAGGCCATACAGCTTCCAGGAGGTTCAGCATGTCATATGAGTTCGGGCCGGATTCACCCCAATGGTTCAGCAACGTCGAGTCGCCGGAGCGCGTCGAGAATGTGCAGGCGGTTGAGTGGGATTTCACCACTGATTTTGCGGTGGTTGGCTATGGTGGTGCGGGAGTGAGTGCGGCACTTCAGGCCGCCGAGAGGGGGCTGCAGGTGCTCGCGGTGGACGCGTTTTCGGGGGGAGGAGCCACGGCCATGAACGGCGGTATTTTCTACGCCGGTGGCGGAACGAGCGTCCAGCGCCAGGCAGGGGTAGAGGATACGGTAGAGGAGATGTACAAATACCTGCGCATCGAGACTCAGAATGTTGTCAGTGCGCAGACACTCCAGCGGTTCTGCGCGGGCAGTTCAGCCGATCTGGACTGGCTGGCCGGTCATGGTGTTCGGTTCGATAGCACCTACTACCCGAAGAAAACCTTTTATCCGCCCGCCGGAAGTTTTCTGTACCATTCGGACAGCGCGTTGGCAGCCACGCACGCGGCTATCGCCAAGCCTGCGGCGCGGGGCCACAAGTATTGGCATGAGCCGTCCAATCAATCGGTTGGATTCGGCATTCACTTGACTGAGCCCTTGCAGGCGCGAGCAGCGGCGCTGGGGGTTGAGTTCTGGCCACGGACTGAAGCCCGTCGACTGATCGTATCGACGGGCGGGGATGTATTGGGCGTTTCAGTGATCCGCATCCCACCGGACTCACCCGAGGCCGTGACATACGCTCAGGCCCAGGAGAAAGCACGGAAAATTCTGCAAAGACTACCGACATCAATGCCCGGTTTCGCGCGGCTTGAGCGCAAGGCTCAAGTGTTCTGGCGCCAGGCAGAAGCGCTGCAGCGCGAGCATGGAAAGCACTATCGAGTCCGCGCGTATCGTGGGGTATGCCTGAGCGCGGGTGGGTTCGTCTGGAACCGTCAGATGGTCGAAAGTCATGCGCCCAAGTACGTCACTAGCATGGCCATGGGGTCTCCGGGCGGTGACAACGGCAGTGGCATACGCCTGGGACAGAGTGTCGGCGGGGTGGCGGGCCTGATGGAGCGAATGAGCAGTTGGCGATTCATCAATCCTCCCTCGCAGTGGCCCAAAGGCATCCTGATCAACGCCAGCGGCCAGCGCTATGTTAACGAAGAGCTATATGGCGCGGCCATTGGTTTGGCCATGAACGAACATCAGTCCGGTGAAGGCTACATACTTCTGGATCGCGCACTTTATAGCGGTTCCTGGCGGGAAGTGGTGCTCGATAACCTGTTCCCGTTCATGCGTATTCCGCTGGTGCTCGCTTTACTCTTCCAGGTCCGCAAGGGCAAAACCCTGGGGGCATTGGCGAGAAAAATGAAGATCCCCGAGGCGACCATGATGGAAACCGTAGCCCGCTACAACCGGGGGGTGGATGGACTGGAAGCCGATGAGTTTGGCAAGAGTCGCTCTGAGTGCCACGCCCTGCGAGAAGGCCCTTTCTATGCGGTGGATGTTTCGTCATCCAGCAAGATGTTTCCCTGTCCGACAATGACGGTGGGAGGTCTCCGTGTGAATGAGCAAAGCGGGCAGGTTTTACGTGCCGATAGTTCCCCGATTGGTGGTCTCTATGCGGCAGGTAGAACTGCGATTGGCTTGCCATCGAACTTATATGTCAGCGGGCTTTCCGCTGCAGATTGTGTTTTTTCCGGGCGCCGGGCAGCGTTGCACGCGAGCCGGTAGTTTTGAATACCTCGACGATATGCTGCTGGGTAGTACCCGAACATTTCTTTTACGCAGGCAGCAGGCAATTTACCTGAACACCGTCGTGGGTGTGTTCCATTAACTCAGTCCAATAGGGGCTGTCCAAAAAGCTAGCTTAGAGGAAGCGATGAAGGTACTTGTTTCTATAAAGCGTGTAGTCGATTACAACGTGAAAGTTCGCGTCAAGGCGGATAATTCCGGCGTCGACCTCGCCAACGTGAAGATGTCGATGAACCCGTTCTGCGAAATCGCAGTGGAAGAAGCCGTACGCCTGAAAGAGAAAGGCGTTGCGACTGAAATCGTCGTCGTCTCCATCGGCCCGTCCACCGCTCAAGAGCAACTGCGCACTGCGCTGGCTCTGGGTGCCGACCGCGCCATCCTCGTCGAATCCGCTGAAGATCTGACTTCCCTGGCCGTTGCCAAGCTGCTCAAAGCCGTTGTCGACAAGGAACAGCCTCAGCTGGTGATCCTCGGCAAACAGGCCATCGACAGCGACAACAACCAGACTGGCCAGATGCTCGCTGCATTGAGCGGCTACGGTCAGGGCACCTTTGCTTCGAAAGTCGAAGTGTCTGGCGACTCGGTTGCCGTGACTCGCGAAATCGATGGCGGCGCGCAAACAGTTTCCCTGAAACTGCCAGCCATCGTCACCACCGACCTGCGTTTGAACGAGCCGCGTTATGCGTCCCTGCCAAACATCATGAAAGCCAAGAAGAAGCCTCTCGAAGTGCTGACTCCGGACGCTTTGGGCGTTTCCACCGCCTCCACCAACAAGACCGTGAAAGTCGAAGCGCCGGCTGCACGCAGCGCGGGTATCAAGGTCAAGTCGGTGGCTGAACTGGTCGAGAAACTGAAAAACGAAGCGAAGGTAATCTAAATGACTATCTTGGTTATTGCTGAACACGACAACAAAGTGCTGGCCCCGGCCACGCTGAACACCGTGGCCGCTGCTGCCAAAATCGGCGGCGACATCCACGTGCTGGTTGCAGGTCAGGGCGCTGGCGCCGTGGCTGAAGCCGCTGCGAAAATCGCTGGCGTGGCGAAAGTACTGGTAGCTGATAACGCTGCCTACGCTCACCAGCTGCCGGAAAACGTCGCTCCTCTGGTCACTGAATTGGGCAAGGGCTACAGCCACATCCTGGCTGCCGCCACTTCCAACGGCAAAAACATCCTGCCGCGCGTTGCTGCGCAGCTGGACGTTGACCAGATCTCCGAGATCATCTCGGTTGAAAGCGCTGACACCTTCAAGCGCCCGATCTACGCCGGTAACGCCATCGCGACCGTTCAGTCGAACGCTGCGGTCAAAGTGATCACCGTGCGTGCCACCGGTTTCGACCCGGTCGCTGCTGAAGGTGGTTCGGCCGCTGTTGAAGCCGTTGCTGCTGCTCACGATGCTGCGATTTCCAGCTTCGTTGGCGAAGAACTGGCCAAGTCTGATCGTCCGGAACTGACCGCTGCCAAAATCGTCGTTTCCGGCGGTCGCGGCATGCAGAACGGCGACAACTTCAAACACCTGTACGCCCTGGCCGACAAGCTGGGCGCTGCCGTCGGTGCTTCCCGCGCCGCGGTCGACGCAGGTTTTGTACCCAACGACATGCAGGTCGGCCAGACCGGCAAGATCGTTGCTCCACAGATGTACATCGCCGTCGGTATCTCCGGAGCGATCCAGCACCTGGCCGGCATGAAAGACTCCAAGGTGATCGTTGCGATCAATAAGGACGAAGAAGCGCCGATCTTCCAGGTGGCTGATTACGGTTTGGTTGCGGACTTGTTTGCAGCCATCCCTGAGCTTCAGATACAGGTCTAATCGGATTTCAAAGTAACCGTGTGGATTGGACTTCGTAGTCCAGCAGAGACTGTGGCATGCGCTCCTGAGCGGGCCGCTGAATAACAAAGGTGGCGAGACGAGTGAGTCGCGTGCCTGAGAGCGCCTTTTGAGGAAAACTGTACGTGTGTGGCCATCACGGCAAAATACTGATGGAAAGCAAGCATGTAAAAAAGCACTTTGCAGATGATTGTTGATGAACGGAAAATTGTTAAGGAGCTTGGTCTTTTTGTTAGGATGATTGATGGAAAAAGTTGGGACTAGATCGGAGGTATTTCGAGAATGATGTAGTGTTTGATTACGGTGACGGCCACGATCAGTTTGGAATTGCCTTTTAAGTGGCCACGATGCGCCGTTATATTGATTTTTGCGGGTCTATCCGGCACTTGATCGGTTCCACAATGGTAAAAGTGGAGAGCAAAAAAATAACAAACATACACCTATGTTCAAGCTTGCCATCAACATGCCAACGATCCTGTTGGTACAGTGTTTTATTCCAATGGTGAGTATGTCGACCGCTGGGAGCATCGCACTGAAAGTGGGCGCGCTGTGCGCCGTAGCGTGACCTAGTACTGCACTTCGGCGATCCGCCGATTCTTCAACTGGAGCTCTGATCTTTATTTACACCGTGATGGTATGGATAGCAGGTACTGCACATCCATGTGTAACCTGAGGCTGCAGAAGGGGATCGCGAATTCAGCCTTGCAAGTAGATTTGCAGACTCAATGAAAGAAACCGATATGGTGCTGCAGTGCAGCCTCTGCACTTCAGTCGACATTCCGCAAACAGCGCTTGTACTAACTGATCCGCGTTCGCGAACGGCTTGACACGAGCGCGTCGAGCCGCGACTGCAGAATCATCCGCCGTCAAATGCCGTTCACCACATAGTCGCTGGTCAGCGATTTGCTACGGGCCTTTAAGGCCCAAGGCGTTCAGGTGTGCAGCAAACAATGCCAGTGCCTAGGCCTGCTTAAGATAGGCCGCACTCATTATATTGAGTCATCTAATCTATTTGGATGAGAATGTTTACAACATTCGCCGATACGATTTCCACTCAATTATCAGAGGAGTTGAATATGGGTCGGTTGAATGGACGCGTCGCTATTATTACCGGTGGCGGTGAGGGGATTGGGCTGGGAATTGCGCGCCGTTTCGCCCGGGAGGGAGCTACCCTAGTGATTGCCCAGCGAAAGATTGAGGTGGGGGAGTGTGTCGGGCAATCACTTCGTGAAGAGTTCGGTGTGCGTGCGCAATTCCTGACGATAGATGTGTGTATTAAGGAGCAAGTAGAGCGACTTATCGCAGATACAGTCAGTCGCTTCGGCGCGATAGATATCCTGGTTAATAACGCTGGCGGTGGAATTGCTCCTAAGTCACTAGCAGAAACTTCCGATGCGGATGTAGCTTATGGCATGGATCTCAATTTTTGGTCGTCCTACTGGGCAATGCAGGCGTCTTTTCCACATATGCAGGAGCGTGGGTGGGGACGCATCGTCAATTTTCACTGAATGGCGTAAACGCCCACATGCACACGGCTCCTTACAACATAGGCAAGGAAGCTGTACGCGCACTCACGCGCACCGCAGCCGTCGAGTGGGGTCAGTTTGGCATTTGCTGTAACGTGATTTGTCCCGCAGCACGTACTGCTGCGTACGATGAGTTCGAGCGCACCTGGCCAGAAGCTGCTGGGGCCATAACCCGACAGGTCCCGAACAGGCGCATGGGTGACCCTGAGAGGGATATTGGGGGGGGTGGCCTTGTTTCTGGCTAGCGATGATGCAGCACACGTAAACGGCATGACTATCCATGCAGACGGCGGGTCGCACGTCAATGGCGTGGCTTGGCGTCCCGATGGAGACTGATTTTTAAGGTTCTTCACGGAGTTCCGGAAAACACAGAAACAAAAACGCCGATTTGATTGATGATGTTTGTGCGAGCACTTCAGTAGAGTCCGGCATATGAGTTCCCGTTTAATTACCCCACAGATGAACGCCGGGAAGACTGTCTAGACATAACCATTTCTTCCAGTATTTCCCGGATAAGCCTATTGATTCCCGATTCCCCGTGATAGTGGGCGCGTTTGATGTTTACGATGGTGAACTGATCAGCGTCGTGCGCCGTTACAGTCACTGAAAGGCTGCCCTCGGGATTGAACGCACAACTAACTGCACAGTTAGGAAGGCGAGCGGAAAGGGCTGTTTCAATCTCCATTTTGGTTGGCGTGTCCATGAGTTCACCGGATTAAAAGCCTAAAGACGACAAGGTTAGTTCAGAATACCGCTGCGTAAATACTGGCAAGGTAATGGCGTTCCGGGACGTTCCTTTGGGTGTAGCTGTTCATGGTTACAATAGATTTCTAAGAAACACCCTCCGTTGGCTGAAGAGCGAAACGTGATGGCCGATGTGCGAGGCAAAGCCTTTGGCCGTGAGTGTGAACACGTATCACGGTTCGAGGTGCGGCCCCATCAGATCCTCGAACCACTCGATGAATGCCCCGAGCCGACGCGTTCTCTGGCGACGGTGCGGATACAGCAAGGACACCTGCATCGGCGCGGCACGGAACTCGGACATGACCTCGATCAGTTCCCCGCTGTCCAACAGGTGTTTCACGTCGAAGCGGGGTATCTGGATCAAGCCGAGCCCGGCACGGCAGCAGGCGATGTAGCTCTCGGCATTGTTGACAACGACCCGGCTGGGTACGTTACTGGTCTGCTCCTGCCCGTCGGCCGGAGCGTGCTCCCAGGGTAATTCCCGCCCCGTGGTGGGAGAGGCGTAGCCAACCGCCCAGTGCCCGGCGACCAGGTCCCTCGGCTGCTGCGGCACGCCGTGTTCATGCAGGTAGGCTTTGCTGGCGCAGTTGATCAAGGCGATAGCGCCCAGCGGTCGCACCGCCAGGCTGCTGTCCGACAGTGTGCCCACGCGTACCGCGCAGTCGACGCCCTCCTGCACCAGGTCGATGGCGCGGTCGGTAGAGCCGAGTGTCAACTGCAGTTGAGGATAGCGCCGCAGCAGACCCGGCAACGCCGGCGCGATGAGGCGTCGCGCAATGCGGCTGGGCGCATCGATCCTGAGTTGGCCAACCACTTGGCGCTGGCTGCTCTGGAACAGTTGCTCGACGTCCTCGGCGTCCGCCAGCAATGGGCGCAAGCGCTCGAGCAGTTGTGTGCCATCCGCTGTCAGATGGACCCGGCGCGTCGTGCGGTTCAACAGGCGGACGCCGATCTTCTCCTCGAGTTGCTGGATCGCTGCGGAAACGCTGGCGCGAGGCAGCTCCAGCGCATGGGCGGCCTTGATGAAACTGCCCATTTCGGCGACCCGCACGAAGACGCGGTACTGATCGAGTTTGTCCATGTGCATTCAACCCTGGGAGTGGTGCCAAGCCCGGACGCGGAGTCGGCGTTCGTGGGACGGTAGGATGATCACCCCGCGAACCCTCCCTGATCCAGAAAGATTTGCTCTGCCGGCGTAGTCTGGCGCAACAGTAGCGGATTACGGTGCGGAAAACGGCCGAAACGGCGAATGATGTCGCGATGGCCTTCGGCATGGGAGCGGGCGCTCGGCCCCAGCCGGGTATTGAGTGCCACGGACAGATGCTGGTCAGCGAGGTCTTCCGAATGTGCAAAGGGCAGGCAGAAGAACAAACGCAGTTCCGGATCAACGGCGTCCATGTGCCGCTGTGAATGGGCGATACGTGCGAAGTGCCGCGCCAGTGGGTCGGTCGCGTACATGTGGCCAGTGCCGCGGAAAGCATTTCGCGGGAATTGGTCGAGCAGGATCATCAGCGCCAGCGCACTTTCCGGCTCACCGATCCAGTGGTCGACCTCGCGCCGGGCCGCCGCCAGGTGCAGGTCGAAAAAGCGTTCGCGAAAGTGCTGATCCAAGGCCGGGTCCTTATCAAACCATCAAGCCGAGCCGACTTCCTGCCAGAATTGGACCACGTCGGTCGCGCGTTCACCGGTATCCAGCAGCAGCTCGGAGTGTGGAGACGATGTAGTCGCCATCGCATCAGCCCCTCGGTTGCGCATTGCCCTGAATCAGGGATTTGCCGGCATAGATGCCCCCCGACACCTCCAAGGCCAAGCGCTCGGCGTCGGTATGGCGTATCTGCGCGGCGAGTGCTTCGGACGCCTCGGGCGTGGCGCCGAGCGCCATCGAGGCTTCGCGGCCAAAAGCCATTGCCGATTCGAAGGTGACGCGGACCTGGTAGTCCACATCGGCCTTGATTAGCTCGATGGCATGTTCGCGGTCGTGAGCGCGCGCAAGCACCCGGGCATGTGGGAACGCCGCCTTGGCATGTTCGACGATCCGCGTGACGGCCCGCGCATCGTCCACGCACACCAGGATGGCTCGGGCATGGTGCGCGCCAGCGGCATGCAACACATCGACGCGCGTGCCGTCGCCGTAGTGCACCTTGAAACCGAAGTCACCGGCATCCCGCGCCACTTGGAGGTCATGGTCGATGATGGAAATGTCGGCCCCCAGCGCCAACACATGCTGGCTCGCGATCTGACCGAAGCGACCGAAACCAACGATGAGCACACTGGTAGCCAGTGCGTTGGGTGCCTGCGCGCCCTCCATGGAAAACCCGGTTCTCGGCCCCCAACGCCGGTGTGCGATCACCGCCAGCGGGGTCAGCGCCATGGACAGTACGATAATCGCCGTCATGTTGGCATTGACGGTCGGGTCGATCACGCGGCTGGTCAGCGCGGCGGCGAAGAGCACAAAGGCGAACTTGCCGCCCTGGGCCATTAGCACGGCGCGGTCCAGTGCCTCGGCGTGCGAGCTTTTTGCCAACCGTGCCACGCCGTAGATGCTTGCGCCCTTGATCAGCATCATCGCCAGCACGCCCGTCACGATGATGGGCCAGTTACGCCCCACCGCGGTCAGGTCCAGCGACATGCCCACGCCGAGAAAGAACAGGCCCAGCAGCAAGCCGCGAAAAGGTTCGATGTCCGCCTCGAGCTGGTGGCGAAACGTCGATTCGGACAGCAGCACGCCAGCCAGAAAGGCACCCATGGCCATGGACAGTCCACCCAGTTGCATGAGCAATGCCGCGCCCAGCACCACGAGCAGGGCGGCAGCGGTCATCACCTCACGGGCTTTGGCGTTGGCGAGGATGCGAAATAACGGGTTGAGCAGCCAGATACCCGCCGCAACCAGTGCGGCCAGCGCGCCGGCCGCCGGCGAGGCTGGGTCGAGGGGCGCAATGAACGCCACCAGCGCCAGCAGCGGCACGATCAGTAGGTCCTCGAACAGCAGAAAGGCAACTATTTTCTGGCCGCGCGGGGCCGCGATGTCACCACGCTCGCCCAACAGTTGCATGACGATAGCGGTAGAGGTGAGTACAAAACCCATACCGCTGACGAAGGACACCGCCGGCGAGAAACCGAAAGCCACACCCACTCCGGTCAGCAGCAGGCCACAGACCAGGATCTGCAAAACGCCCAGGCCGAAGATGTCGCGCCGAATGCTCCACAGATGGGAGGGCCGCATTTCCAGGCCGATGATGAAAAGGAACATCACCACCCCGAGTTCGGCAGTGTGCAAGATGGTTTGCGGATCGCTGAAAAGCCCCAGCCCGAAAGGGCCGATTGCCAGGCCCGCCGCCAGATAGCCCAGCACCGAGCCCAGGCCCAGACGCTTGAACAATGGCACGGCGACCACTGCCGCACCCAGCAAGGTCACGAACTTGGTCAGGTCGCCCGCACTGCCTTCGATCGACATGTCATGTTCCCCAAAGTCAGGTGCGTGCGAACTGCCAGGCCGCAATTGCGGCCGTGATGGCAGGCAGCGCAAAGACCAGCAGCAGGATCGGAAACTCCTCGCGTGCGCTGTAGCCGGCATGGCTGACGCCCACCCACATGTTCACACCCGCCAACAGCAGCCACACCGGCACAAATGCCTTGGCCGCCAGCGCCATGCCTAAGGCGCTCGCCCCCCAGAGCCAGCCGAACAGGACGAAGACGCCCAAAAGAACCAACCCACCGCTTATTACCATCAGCACATGCATTTCGATTTTCCTCGTCTGTTGATGGGCTTCAATCCGGTCGTCTTCTCCCTCAATCCGTCAGTTGATCGGCGAAATAATGCCGCCATTGATGAAGCTGGTAGTGCCCGTTATCCAGCGGCTTCCGGCGAGACAAGGAACAGGCCGAGTGGCTTACTTGGTGGTGTAGCCGCCGTTGATGAGAATTGTCTGGCCGGTAATCCACCAACCGTCGCTCACCAAGTGGCGAATGAAGGGCACCACATCCTCGATGTCGGTCAGGCCGGTTTTGCTCGACGGCGAGAGCGCCGCAGCCGTCTTGTGGTACGCCACGGCATCGGCGCCTTCGGCCGGGTAGAAGAATGGCGTATCCATTGGGCCGGGGCCGACCGCGGTCACCGAAATGCCGCGCGCGCCCAACTCTTTGGATGCTGCGCGGGTGTAGTGCTCGACCGGTGCCTTGGTGCCGGCATAGGCCGCGTAGAACGGTGTGAACGCGCCCAGCAGCGAGGTGACCACGGTGCAGATCTTACCGTTGTCGTTCAGGTGCTTGCCGGCTTCCTTGAGAAAGAAGAAGGCGGCCTTGGAGTTTACCGCAGTCATCTCGTCATATTCGGCCTCAGTGATCTCGGCCATGGGTTTCTTTAGCACCTTGCCGACGGTGTTGATGGCGATGTCCGGTTTGCCTACAGAGTTGATCGCGTCGGCAAACAGTTTCTCGACGGCACCCGCTGTGGTGAGATCAGCCTGCAACGCCACGGCTTGCGCGCCGCTGGCCTGAATGGCTGCGACGGTCGCCTCGGCATCGGCCTTGGAGGAAGCGCTGTTGTAATGAATGGCGATGGCCTTGGCGCCTTGCGTGGTGAGGTCGCGGGCGATCAGGCCGCCAAGGTTCTTGGCTCCGCCGGCGATCAGTACTACCTTGCCCTTGATGGAATGGTCTGCCATGGGAAATCTCCTGCACGGGTGTAAGGAGTTTCAGCATAGGCGCCCGTATGCGCTGGATAAATCAGGTTTGACTGGATGGATTATCCATAAAATCTGTCTAATTCTAAGATCGTTCAGACATTGCCGTAGAGTGCAATTGGTATCGTCAGCGCAATGAGACATTGCCTGTGATTGGGACATTTGCACTGTCCGTCGTGGCCAGTACATTCTTCATTCGCTTGAGATGACGAAGCAGTTCTGACCAAAACCCTGCCAAGGGTGAGCACTGAGATGAGCCTTCATGTGCTCGTCTATAAACCTCAAACGAACATGAGCATCTTGGGTATCGCAGGACTGATGGAGGCAATCAGGGCTTGAATCCAGCCGCTTGCTCGCCCGTGAGTAGCCGTTTGGGCCACTGACGCGGCCCAAACGGCATTACGAACGTCTATGTAGCTGACTAAGGTAATTCGCGCTTCCACCCACGGATTCCACAGGCAACCCTCGCGACTCACCGTTTCGACGAATTTTGCGCGTTTTCACAAAGCCTGGACCCAAAGCAGACCCACCGAACTGCATGGGCGTCCTTCGGCGTTTTTCAAGGTAGTTGTCGCGTCAACCGTTTTGCTATGCCGCTTTTTTCTCGGTCTGCTGTTCCCGATCCGGGTTCAGCAGCACCGTTCCTATCGGCTCCCAGTTGCGTGTTTGTCCTGACCACCGTTCAGGTCTTTTCCAACGCTCTCGCTCATACAGCTCATGCCGGAGCGCCAGGATCTGATGATCTTGCCCACTATGGCGCTCCGATGGGGTGACGAAGCGGATCCGGCTGTGCCTGTGTTCGTTGTTGTACCAACGCATAAAATCCCTCACCCAAGTCCGTGCAGCGTCCAAGCTGGCAAAGCCTTCTAATGGCCATTGCGGGCAGTATTTCAGTGTTCTAAACAGCGATTCCGAGTACGAATTGTCATTGCTTACGCGCGGTCGACCGCGAGAAGGCGTGATCCCCAACTCATACATTTTGCTTAGCAGCGTCACCGATTTCATCGGCGCGCCATTATCGGAGTGCAGCACTAACGGCTTACGCAGGCACTTCTCGTTGATCACGCTGCGTTGCAGCAGCGCAGCCGCTTTTTCACCACTTTCTTCCGCATAAACTTCCCAGCCCACCGCCTTGCGGCTGTAAATATCCTCGATCAAATACAGGTAGAAATACTTACCGCGTATCGGCGATGGCAGATACGTGATGTCCCACGACCACACCTGGTTGGGCTTCTGAGCCACGTGCGTTGTCGGCATTACAACCCGTCGAGGTCGTCGGCTACGGCCTCTGTGGTGCTGTTGGCCGGCTGCTCGCAAGACCCGGTAAAACGTGGCTTCCGACGCCAGATACCGTCCTTCGTCTGCCAGGCGGGGGACGATTTGGCTTGGCGGCAAATGGGCATACGCCGGGCTGTTGCACAGGGCTACGATAGCTTGGCGCTCAATTTCGCTTAGCGCATTGCGTGGCTTAGGCCGCAAGGTGGTCGTGCGCGCATCAGCTTGCAGCTCTTGCTGCAGGGTCCAACGCTGCAAGGTTCTGAGTGATAGCCCGACTTCTTGGCATGCCCGCACTCGTCGGGCTCCCGCTACGATGGCTTCGATCAACCAGCCCACCAACAATTGCCGTTCCGGCAAAGAGGTCAGTTGTCCTCGCCGTCGGTCCCCCAGTAATCGTTGAGCTTTTTTCGCAGCACTAGCAACGCTGCGGTTTCGGCCAGTGCAGCATCTTTACGGCGCAATTCACGTTCCAGCTCCTGAATGCGTTTCTTGTCTTTGCGCGTCTGCTCATGGTCAGCCATTTTTTGGGCCTGCACCGCCTCTTGACCGCTGATACAGGCTTGACGCCAGGCGTTGAGCTGCTCTGGGTACAGACCGTTTTGACGGCAGAATTCGCTTAACTCAAGCTGAGTCAGGCTGGCCGTTTCAAGAACGGCGGCAAACCGGGCTTCAGCAGACCATTTATCAGAGAGCGGTATGTCTTCTGGCACGTTACTTCCTTGAAGGCTGGCCATCTTGCGCCAGGTGTACATCGATACATCGCTGACCCCTTCACGCCGACAAACTTCGGCCACGGTGAGGTTCAGTGGGGGAAGCAACATCTTGAGCAATGCGGCTTTACGTTCGCGTGAATAGTACGTCACAACCTGTCTCTTTCCGCCCTCGGTGTGCTTTTGGGGGTAAATCCGGAGAGGCGACAACTATCCTGACACCGGGGGGAAGTGAACTGGCCCAAGTGCGAGATTCGTTGCGTTGCTTTATTTTGCGAGAGGCGAGGGCCGACGTTCGGCTAACCGAGCTACTAGTAGAGAAACGGCTTCACATCGGTGTGGTGTTTCATGGCTCTTCGGTGACGGTGAACGTCATGATGTCAAATGAGTGTGACGTTGCCAGTTATCTACTATGTGTCGTAGCGAACCTCATTATCAAAGGTGAAATCGTTAAGCTGAAAATTTGTCCGGATTGTCGTTGCCCATTTATTGATAACACTCGTAACTCGAGCAAATGCTGGTGTGGGATGACTAAAGGGGCCGCATGATCGAGCTTGCGGAACGATCGCGAAGGTTAGGGCTTTACGCAGCAGAAAAGCGGCGGCTAAACAAGCTTAGGGCACGCAGCATCAGTCGTGGAGATTGTGTCTTTTCCAATTGGGGAGGCATGCGTGAGGTTTGCGATGCTGTTGCTTCCGACCACACGGATCTCTGACTCCAAGACATCGGGGATGGACTGAAGATTTTCCTGCGCCTGGCGATTCAGAATGACGCTCGTGATCGGGCTGTCGAGGGCAATTCTGCCCTTACCGTTGCAAGTGATGAGATCGTCCAATGCTTCCAGATCGGCGGATGAGGCATTCGATAGCAGATCGGATAACGGCCCATCTCGTGGAACAACAACATCCATGTTTCCCCCTGGAGGTGTTTCCATTTTCAGTGATGGAGATCTGGAAGCGTTGATTCCGCTGCTGCCGTCCTTCACTCAGTCTGCGGATGCCCTTCCGGATCGGGCGGGTCTGTATTTCGCTTCCACCCGCTTTTTAGTCAAGGACGATCGATGTGTCCTGTCTCAAGGCGATAGCGTGGCAGAGGCCCATCCCGATGAGGCTTTAACAGTGTTCATGACTGCATCAGGGAGATCAGCATGACTTTGCAAGGCTACTTCAGCCAGCGAAGGGAAGGGAGTAACAGGTGTCCTTATCCAAGAAATTAGTGAACTGTCCAGACTGGACGCTTGCCGTCCGACTGGCTATGGGTAGAAAGGAAATGGCACAGCCCGGAATCCCCGCCTGCTTGACCCTTGATACTCCCCAAAAACGAGTCCAGAATTGAGTCTTTTCCTGCTCCGGCAAGAAAAGAAACCCCTTAGATTTCAATGGGTCGGACGCTAGATACGAGTCTCGTTTCCCGCTCCAAGATTCAGAAAAAAACCACTCAGATGAGTGGCTTTTTTTTGCGCTGAGAAATTGGGTCTTGCCTTGAACCACACTGACGCCAGGCTCGTGCTGCTGCTCGCGGCACGTATTCACGGAACAGACGAAGCCGTCAGGCTTCGGCGAGGAGCGTGGTCAAGAAGTTACCTCGCAGCAAGCGTGATCTGATCTACAAGGTGATCTACAAGGTGATCGACAGCCGGAGTCCGCTCGAGCAGGTGGATTATCTTGCGCAGAACCAGGATACGTAACGGTGGTCTGCGGTTTTTCATTATTACCAAACGTCGGCTCAGGTCGCCGCCGGCACGCGCAAGTCCTTGAGTTACTCTCGCGCGTTTCAAGCCGCAACGGTGCAGTTGAGCGTGCCCATACTGGCCTCGCTGGCGGGCATCGTCTTTCTTGGCGAAAGCCTGGGCGTCAGGCTGGTCGTAGCATCCGTGGCGGTCCTGGGGGGGGCATTGCGTTGGTGCTGGGCAGTAGACAACCAGGCTAACTTGCCTTGGGCGCTGGCTCGATCACCGGGTAGGTTTCAGGTGGAGTGGCAGGCCTGTCGCTCGCGCTAGAGCTAAGCGATGCGCTCCACGCTGTCGAGATCCCGTCACCTCTTACTCGCTGACTTCGAAATCAGCGCTCGCAAGCTGCTGCCCAAAACGCTTTACGCCTACGTGCAGGGCGGTGTCGAGGACAACCTGACGCTCCATGCCAATCTTCAAGTGTTCGACGACTATTTCCTGAGGCCCAATGTTTTGGTGGATGTATCAACCCGAGATATTTCCGTCGATCTGTTTGGTCATCGCTACAGCGCGCCGGTAGGCATCGCGCCTATGGGGATTGCCGCGCTGACTGGTTATCGGGGCGATCTGTCTCTGGCGCAGGCGGCAGCGGCGGCCAATGTGCCGTTCGTGATGAGTGGCTCCTCGCTGATACGCTTGGAAGAGGTGGTCGATGCCGCCCCCAATATCTGGTTTCAGTCTACCTGCCGGCGATACAGCACAAATTGCGCCGCTGATCGAGCGTGTGCGCAAGGCCGGTGTCAAGACCTTGGTCATTACGGTCGACACGCCAGTGAAGGCGAATAGTGAAAATAATCTGCGAGCAGGGTTCTCCACTCCTCTTCGGCCAAGCGTTGCGCTGGCTTACCAAGGGGTGACGCACCCGCGCTGGTTGTTTGGAACCTTCCTGCGCACGTTCGTGAAGCATGGAATGCCTCACTTCGAGAATAACTACGCGATACGGGGAGCGCCGGTCTTGTCTGCAAGCGTTGTGCGTGACTTCACTGACCGCGGCCATTTGAACTGGGAGCACGTACGCCAGATCCGCAAGCAGTGGTCCGGCGCTAGCATCATCGAACTAACGAATTAAAGTTCACCTAAATCGCCATCTGCCTTCCAGTGGGTTCTAACTTCTAACAACGGCTTCAGGAAGGTATAAAGTAAAATGGCTGCAAGCGCGGCGGCCACTATCAACGTAAGCCACATAATGACCAACAGAGAGAGTGTGACACTATTATTTAACTCACGAAAAATGCCGAAGGCAAAAGCCGTGTACCAAGACACACCCGAAACTGCACCGGAGGCGAGAAACAAGGCTGCTTTTTTGCGGGACACGCCAAAGAGCAGGGGCCGACTCATGTCGCGTAGTACTTCTGGCAACACAAACGCGTGAATGATGATTCCATTGAGGGTCAGGACGCTCACCACAATGACCTTCGCCCAGAGTTTGGGATTTTCAAACTTTCCCGGTGACTCTATCGCGTAAAGGGCAAGGAAACCAAGGCCTGAGAGCCACAGGAGGCATAGTCCAAGAGTGACCGCGTCGCTGATGAAGTGAAAAGTGCGTCCGACTTCAACGGGGAGGCTGCCCCTGCGCATCCAACGCAAAATCCAGAGGTCGAGCATCGTCGCCCCGCCGAGACCGAAGCACATGCCGAGCAGATGTATGCCTATAAGAACCGTCAGAACCTTTATCTGCGGGAATGGCTCAGGCAATGGAACGCTAAACGCAAGTGTGTCCGCGAATAAGTGACCACTGCTGGAGAACGCAAGTAGGCCGCCGACAATCATGAGAGACGTTCGTATGTTCATTTATTACGACCTTAGGCCCGTGTTCTTGTTTGAACGCGGGCGCAGTTTGTTTGCTGGAGAATAAGGTCCTTTAATTCTCAACGTTAGGGGTATAAGTGATTGCCGCGATAAGTCTTTCAAACGTGCTTCGGCAAAGCTCTAGTAAGGCTGGCTGCTATCTGCTTCGCTGAGGATAAGTTTGAAACCCGTCTCGGGTTCAATGAGGCTAGCGACGATAGCGTCACATCAGCAGGTAGCACGGGCGTAGACCCTTAGGAAGGAACCGGTGCTTGAGCATCGATCAAGCCCTGGCTCTTCAGCTCTTCCCAAAAGGCTGCTGGGATACCGACCTTCATCGCCTGCACATTGGAAACGATCTGTCCCGGCGAGCGGGCACCTGGAATGATCGCAGACACTTGCGGATGTGCTGCCGCGAACTGCAGGGCGGCAGTATGAATGTCGATGCCATGTCGGCTGGCAACCGCCATGATTCGCGCGCGCTTTTCCACCGCTCCGGCAGGCAGATCCGGGCTGAAGTTATAGCGGCTGCGCCCCCCCAGAAATCCATCGTTCAGTGGTGTTCCAACCACGGCGCTGGTTCCCTTCCTGCTCAACGCCGGAAAGGTGTTGCGCAACGCCTCGCCGTGGTCAAGGAGGGAATACTGGCAGGCAAGCAACACGATGTCGGGAGTCGGGTCATAACCGGCTACTGCCTGAACCACGGCATTCGGCGTATTGACTCCGAAGCCCCATGCCTTGATGAGCCCCTCATCGCGCATTTTTTCCAGCTCAACCATCGCCCCTGTGCGCGCAATTCGATACGCCGTTTCCCAACCGCCTTCCAGTTCGGTGTTATCTGGCGAGATGTCATGGATAAAGACGATATCGATACGCGGCAGCCCCAGCCGCTGCAGGCTGTCTTCCACGGAACGACGCGCGCCTGCCGCGGTGTAGTCATATCGGTAGTTGAAGGGCGCCGGCGACTTCCAGATAGCATGGTCCGCGCGCTGGCCACCAGCGGCCGTCAATATGCGGCCGACCTTGGTGGACACCACATAGTCGTCTGGATTCTTGCCGCGCAGGAAGCGGCCTAGACGATATTCACTCAAGCCAAACCCGTAGAACGGCGAGGTGTCGTAAAGCCTTACACCTGCCTCCCAAGCTGCCTGCAGAACCGAACCCGCCTGCTCGTCGCTGATAGGCGCAAAGATATTGCCGATCTGCGTCCCGCCCATGCCAAAGCGTTGAGGCGTCATGTACCTCATTGCATGTGAGGGTAAATTGACGGGCAGGTCTGCGCGCACGATCCGTCCTTCGGTACGCATCACGCTTCCAGGCTCCGTCAGCGAAGAGGGCACGGGGGCCGTAGCCAGCGAACTTGCGATGCTCGATGCGGGCAGCAAAGCGGCTGCAACAGTACCCACTGCCGAATAGGTAAGAAAATCTCGTCTGTCCATCCAACTTTCCTTTCGCGACCAAGGTTTCACGGGATCATCGAAGCCGGTACGCGTAAAAGTTAGAACAACGAGGGTTGGCCGGGTGACCCTAATGCGCCATATCTTTTGCACAATCCTGCCGATGCTCTTGTGCTGGTCACGTATTCTAAGCAGACTCGAACCTTCCGTAGATTGGGGGGGCATGTGATGACGAGCGGTTCCTTCTCGCAGTTCGATTTCAGCCGTGTGCATTCCCTGACCTTGCGCGATCCCGTGCAGTTCACCGAACGCTTCCAGGCGCTCCAACGGCTTATCGAAAAAGTCACCCAGCAGATTGGCTTGAACGAGGTTTGCGAAACGTCGATTCCAGGCTTGAGCTTTTATCGAATAGCCGAGCTAGGTACGCCCACGTACTGCATTTATGAGCCTTGCGTGGCCATCATTCTGCAGGGGGCGAAGGAGATCTCGTTCGGCGAGCAAGCCTGTGATTTCGGGCAAGGGGCGTTTTTCGTCACATCGGTCGATATTCCCACACTGGCTCGCGTTACCGCGGCTAACGAGCAAACGCCCTATTTATCCGTTGTGTTGAAGCTCGATTTTTCCCTGCTCAATGAGGTGATCCTGACCCTCGAACCGCCAAAGCAGGAAATGGCTACTGATGCGCGGGGCTTCGTATCCGGGGTGGCGACGAGCGAGATGCTCGATGCGTTCGCTCGACTCGCCACGCTGATCGAACGGCCGCTTGAAGCAGGCTTGATGTCGGGCCTTATCAAGCGGGAGATATACGGCAGGCTGCTGCTCAGTGAAGCGGGGGATTTGTTGCGTAGCGTCACTCGCGATGGTTACCGGGATAAGGGCATCGTGAGAGCCGTTGAATGGCTAAAATATCACTACGATAAACCGTTGCAGGTGGCCGACCTCGCCGAACGATCAGGCATGGCCAGCTCCACGCTGCATCACCGCTTTCGCAAGCTGACAGGCACAAGCCCCATTCAGTATCAAAAATCGCTACGGCTGCAAGCCGCGCGTAGCCTGATGTTGACCGAGCGGATAGACGTGAGCACCGCCGCGTTGCGAGTAGGTTATGAAAGCGTCGCCCAATTCAGCCGCGAATATGCCCGGCGCTTTGGAGCGCCTCCCTCGAGAGACATCAAGCGCGCACGGGAACAATGAAAGGAACCCGGAGGTGACTGCCCCCGGGCCCTTCGTCTTACAGGTTAATCGGGTACTGAGTGATGAACCTGACGTCGTCGACGTCGCCACTGAACGAGTTGCGATAGGTCGCCTGGCGCAGGCGGAATGACAGGTTTTTCAACGGTCCGTTCTGGATCACGTAGGCCGCTTCCAGATCGCGTTCCCATTCGTTTTGGTCGGTGGCACCGTTGGCCAGGCTGATGTTATCGCCCTTGATGTAGCGGGCAAACACGTCAAGTCCGGGCAGGCCGAACGCGGCGAAGTTGAAGTCGTAGCGTGCTTGCCACGAACGCTCATCTTCACGTGTGAACTCGGCGTATTGCACGTAGTTGGCCAGGTAATCGGTGTTGCCACCATCGGTATAGAACACATAGCCGTTCTTACCGGTTATCGCCTGGTAAGCCAGGGTCACCTTATGGGGACCATAGGCGTAGGCACCCTTGATGCTGAACGAGTTGCTGTCGATTACACCACCGTTCTCCGCGCCGATGCTCTTCTGGTTATAGAAGCGAAAATCGGTGGAGAATGTCTGTTTGGTATCGATCGGTTTAACCCAGCTCAGACCCGCGTATTTCTTCTTCCACAGGTCCTGGACATCGGAGGCATAGAGCGCGCCAGTGAGGTTGGGGGTGAAGTTGTAAGTGGCGCCCGCCACATCCGCCTTCGTCATGGCGCCGGCGTTGTGAGCGCTCTGGTTATAGGTGCTCAGGGAGGTAAGGTGCGCCACGTCCACGCGCAGGTTGTCGATTTCCTTGCTGCTCAGGTAGAAGCCTTCCGTGGTTTCCGGCAGCAAACGACTGTCGCCGGTCGAGAACACCGGCAGATTGAGCGTTTGCCCGCCGTATTTGAGCACCGTCTTGGAGATCTTCACCTTGACTGCCCCCGCAGCCCGCGAGTAGTTGTCCGCCGCATGATCCACTCCCGCGACATGGTTGCCGCTGCTCGGCAGCAAGCCGCTGCCAATACGGTCAGAGCTGCTATCGAGTTTCATGCCGTAAAGGCCAATTGCATCGATACCGAAGCCAACCGTTCCAGGGGTGAACCCTGAGGTAAATGTCCCGATGAAGCCCTGCGCCCACTCTTCGCGATAGCTTTGCGCGGTGGATGCTGCATTGCGAAAATCGCGGTTGAAGTAGAAGTTTCGCGCGACGATCGAGGTGGTGCTGTCCTTGAAGAACGGATTGTCCTGAATGTCATCCCCAAACGCCGCGCCGGAAATAGTCGCGCACAGCGTTGCACAGCCAAACATGAAAGCTGATCTCATGGTTTACGCCCTTATCAAAAATAATCAGCAGATGGCGAAGTGGTCAATGTGTTGTTTTTGTTATTGGCATCCGTGCTTCTTTCTTGTGAATCAGGGTTATTCAGCCACCTCGCAGATGTTGAGGATGGCCAGGATGTAAATGCGCACCATGTCCAGGTAATCACGCTTGTGCACGCGCTCGTCCGGCATGGTGTTGAATTTGCCACCCGGGCCGCAGACGACGCCTTGCATGCCCAGGCGCTGATAGAAGTGCGCGGCGTCGGTGCCGAAATAGGCCGGCGGGGTGATGATGCCAGTGGCCTGTGGCGCGCCCCGCACCTGCTGGTAGGCAGCGTTCACAGCCTTGACGATCGGCGAGTCGTGGGACACCTCGAACGGTGGCATCAGCGGCTGATTGTCACTGTCATTGATCAGCGTTGCCTGCAGGCCGGGAAACTGCTCGCAGAGCTGATCGAGCAGGCGCTGCAGATCCGCCAGCACCGATTCCACGGTTTGTCCTGGGGTGTAGCGGGCCGAGCCGCGCAGGCGCAGGAAGTCTGCGACTTGCGGTGGGCGCCACTCTTCGAGGTCTCGGCCAAGGGCGCCGCGGATCACGCCGATATGCCCGCGATTGACCTTGGCATGTTCCGGCGAGCGTGCCCCGCTGAAGGTGATGCCATTGATCTGTGGTATCAGTTGCACGGCGGCGGTGATCACGTCGACCGCTTCTTCGCGCTTGGACAGGTGACGGGTGTCGCCGGTCAGTTCGATGACGAACATCAGCGAGCCTACGTGCAGGGTCACGGCCTGCAGGTCGGTGGGTTCGGAGTTGATGAAGTAATCGGCCTTCACCCCCTGTTCGATGGCGGCGATGGTGCCGATTCCGCCCTGTAACTCACCCACCACGTAGGTCAGGATCACGTCGCCCTTGAGCTCGATGCCGGCATCGATCAGGGTTTTCAGCGCGCAGAAATAGGCGGCATCGCCGGCCTTCATATTCGACACGCCGATCCCATAGATGAACTCGTCATCAATCTTTCCCTCCCACGGGTCCACGGTCCATCCTTCGGTCACCGGGTTGGTGTCAAGGTGACCGTTGAACAACAGGCTGTGACCGCCACCCTTGCCTTTGAGCGTGCCGATGGCATTCAGACGCTCGCCGGGCACGGGCATCAGCTCAGTGTGCAGACCCAGCTCTTGCATCTGGCCGGCCATGTATTCGGCCAACTGTCGTTCTTCAGGGGTGGCGCTGTAGCTTTTGTGCTGCACCATGCGCGCGAGAAAATCCAGGCAGTACGTCTCGTCAATTCGGTCGATTAGCGTGTCAGGCGTCATGAAGGGAGTCCAATTCGTTCAAAGGCTGCGGCACTGCATCGAGCAGGGCGCGGGTGTACGGATGAGTGGCCCGGTCAGCCATGCCCACCGCCGGTAGAATCTCCAGCAGGTCGCCGCGATACATCACACCGATGCGGTGGGCGATCTGGCGGATCAGGTTGAGGTCATGGGTGATGAACAGGTAGGCGGTGCCGTGTTGGCGTCGCAGCTCCAACAGCAGCTCGATCACCGTGGCTTGCACCGAGACATCGAGGGCGGCGGTGATTTCGTCGCAGATCACCAGTTCCGGTCGGGCGGCAAAGGCACGGGCAATCGCCACGCGCTGTTTTTGCCCACCGGACAGCTCGTGGGGATAGCGGCTGGCAAAGTCTTCGGGCAGGCGCACTTCGCGCAGCAGACGGGCAATCGCCTGGGCTTCATTTTCACCCTCGCTCAGGCCGTAGAGACGCAATGGCCGCGAAAGGATCTGGCCGATGGTCTGCCGTGGGTTCAACGATGCATCCGGGTGCTGGAAGATGATCTGCACCTTGCGCCGGTAGTCGCGGTTCATCTGCGCCGGGCCATGGATCGGCGCCCCGTCGAAATGCACCGCTCCGGTGAACAGGGTCAAGCCGGTGAGGGCTTTGGCCAGGGTCGATTTGCCGGAGCCGGATTCGCCAACGATGCCGAGGATTTCACCGCGCACCATGCTCAGGTTCATGTCGCGAGCGCCCATGGACGGCACCGATTTGCGCCGCAACAGGCTGTCGAGCAGGGCGGGGCGACCATAACGTACGTTGAGGCCGCTGACGCGCAACAGGGGCTCGCCGCTGGCCGTCGGTTCGTCCAGCAAACGCTTGTCGGCGGCCGGCACCGCCGCCACCAGGCGTTGTGTATAGGCATCCTTCGGCGCGCTGAAAATGCGACCGCCACGGGCTTGTTCGACGATGCGCCCCTGGTTGAGTACGCACACTCGGTCAGCGACTTGCGACACCAGCGCCAGGTCGTGGGAGATATACAGCGAGGCAACTCCGGTTTCTTCCCGCAGGCGGCGAAACAGCTGCAGGATTTGCGCGGAGCTGATGACGTCGAGGGCGGTGGTCGGCTCATCGAAAATCAAGCATTGCGGGCGACAGGCAAAGGCGGTCGCAATCAGCACACGCTGTTTTTCTCCCCCCGAGGCTTCGTGGGGAAAGCGCTTCATCATGGCCGCCGGATCCTTAAGGTCGACGTCGGCCAGCAGTTGTTCGCCCAGGGCCCACGCGTCGCGATAGCCCAGGTTACGGTGGCGGGTGAGGACTTCCACCACCTGCTCGCCCAGGCTCAGCGTCGGATTGAGGGAGGCGCTGGGGTCCTGGAAAATCATTCCCAGGCGGCCACCACGAAGTTGTTCGACCTGGCGCTGGGGCATCTGTAGCAGGTTCTCGCCCTGCAAGCGGATGCTGCCGCCGATTTCCCGTGCGTTGCCGGCCAGGTAGCGCATGATTGCCCAGCCAAGGGTGGTCTTGCCCGAACCGGACTCGCCCACCAACCCGACCACTTCGCCGGCCGCCACGCTGAAGTCGATGTTTTGCAGGACGTGCAGGGCGCCGCCGGGCAATTGATAGTCGAGGCTGTAATCCGCCACTTCCAATACGGTACTCATGAGCGCTGCCCCTTTGGATTGAGGGCATCGCGCAAGCCATCGCCCAACAGATTGAAACCGATCGCCAACGTGGCGATGGCCAGGCCCGGCATGAGCATCATCCACGGTGCCTGGAAGAAATAGCGCCGCGCCTCGGCGACCATCAGCCCCCATTCCGGCTGCGGCGGTTGCGCGCCCAGCCCGAGGAAGCTGAGGGTGGCGAAAAGCATGATGGCGAAGGCCACGCGTATGGTCGCTTCGACGATGATCGGCGCGACGATGTTAGGCAGCATCTCGCGCACCACGATGTAGCCCGTCGATTCGCCTCGGGCGATAGCGGCATTCACGTAGTCCTGGCGCCGTGCAGCGAGGGCGACGCTACGGGCGATGCGCGCCATGCTCGGGACGAAGGCAATGGTGATCGCCAATACGGCGTTGAAGTCGCTGCGACCCAGGGTGCTGACGATCAGAAGGGCGAACAACAGGGTAGGAATCGACATCACCGCATCGAGGGTGCGCATCAGCGCTTCGTCGATGCGCCCGCCGAGGTAACCACTGACGGTGCCCAACAGCGCACCGACGAGCATCGCCATGGCGGTGGCCATGACCGACAGAGAGATCGTCGCGCGGGCGCCGATCAGCAGGCGGCTGAAGATGTCGCGGCCCAGTTGGTCTGTGCCGAACCAGTGCACCAGGCTTGGCGCCTTGTAGCGCGCGAGAATCGAAATGGCTTCAGGGTCGAAGGGCGCCAGCGCCGGGCCCGCGCACACCAACACCAGCGCCAGCAGCAGGACCAGGCTGCCGAGAAAACCCTGGGGAGTCGCCAGCAGGCGATAAAAAATATTACGCATATTGAATTCGCCGGTCGAGATAGGCATAGGTCAGGTCAGCCACGAAGTTGACCAGGCAGTAGGTGGCGGCGAGGATCAGCACGCCCCCCTGAATCGCCGGCAGGTCGCGGGCGGCTACCGCGACCAGCAGTTCGCGGCCAATGCCGGGGATGTTGAAGATCTCTTCGACCACCACAATCCCGCCCAACAGGTAGCCGACGTCCAGGGCGACGATGGTGATGGTCGGCAGCAAACCGTTGCGCAACGCATGGCGCAGCAGCACCCGGCGCCGCGACAGGCCCTTGAGGCGTGCGGCGCGGATGTAGTCGGTTTCCAGCACGTCGATCATTTCCGAGCGCACCATGCGCGACACATGGGCCACCATGATCATCGACACCGTCAGCGTCGGCAGGATCAGATGGCGAATGCCTTCGCTAACGTTATCGCCGAGGGGCACATAACCGGTCGCTGGCAACAGTTGCCAGACATCGGCGAACAGCAGGATCAACAGCGTGGCCGTCACAAACTCCGGCAATGACACGCCGATGTACGACAGCACGCCGATGATCAGGTCCACCGGACGCCCACGGCGCACGGCGGCGACGATGCCCAGCGGGATCGCAATCATCAGCATCAAAAGCAATGAACAACCCGCCAACAACAGCGAGCGGCCGAGGGCATCGATCAGCGAGCCCAGCACCGGCTGGCCATTGCGCATCGACACGCCCAGGTCGCCTTGCAACACAGCCGTCAGCCAATGGCCGAATTGCCGCCAGGCGGGCTGATCCAGGCCGAGCCTGGCGCGCAGGGCGGCCAAGGCTTCGGGCGTGGCGCTTTGGCCCAGGAGCGTAACCGCCGCATCGGCGGGCAGTAGTTGGGTAATCGCGAAGACCAACAGTGAAACGATCAGTAAGGTGTACACCACCAACAGCAATCGCTTGGTCAGGTAAGCAGCAGTCACAGGTTCATCCTCGGTTCATCCGCGCTTTGGAGCACTGTCGTCAAGCCAGGCCTGGTCCAGACGGAAGACTGCGCCGCGTGGATGCAGTTGATAGCCCTGGACGTAAGTGCGCTGGGCGGCCAGCACGTCGAAGAAGGTGGGGATCAGTGACGGCACTTGTTCGTGCATCAACTGTTGCGCGGTGGCGTACAGCGCGGTGCGCTTGACCGGATCGTCGGTGCCGCGGGCGGCGGCAACGGCAGCGTCGAAGTCGGCATTGTTCCAGCGGGTTTCGTTCCAGGCCGCATCCGAGGTGTACAGCAGCGAGAAAACCGCATCGGCCGAGGGCTGCATGTTGTAGAAACCGACGTAGAAATTGCCTTTCTTCCACACCTGGTCCAGGTAGGTGCTGTTGGCCATGGTCGCGACGGTAATGTTGAAACCGGCAGGCTTGGCCATTTCGCGTACGGCAATTCCCAGTTGGGTACGAGTGGAGGGTTTGTCCGAGGCCACCAGGGTGATGTCCAGCCCGTTGGGGTAGCCCGCGTCGGCCAGCAGCTTTTTCGCCTGGGTCAGGTTGGCTTGGCGTAGCGCGATGTCGGTGTGATAGCGGTAGGCGGCATTCAGCGGCGTGTCGTTGCCCGGGGTACCAAAGCCTTCGGCGACAAAATCGACCAGGGCCGAACGGTCGACGCACAGCGACAACGCCTGGCGCACGCGCACGTCATTGAAGGGCGGCTGATCGCAAGCCATGTTGATGTTCAGGAACTGCCCGGACGCCACGCGCAGGCCTTTGACACCGTTGGCCTCACTGAGTCGGCTGAATTCGGTTGCCTGGGCCGAGAGCATCAGGTCGATATCACCGGACATCAACGCCGAGCCTTCCGAGGCCGGGTCCGGGTAGACGCGGATTTCGACGCGGTCCAGGTGCGGGCGTTGCGGGTCGTAGAAGTGTTCGTTGCGGGTGACCACCACCATACGTTCCGGCTCGAACGACACCAGCTTGAACGGCCCGGTACCCACGGCTTCGCGAGACAGTCGTGCCATGTCGCTTTGCAGGATCGCGGCCGGGACGATCTTGGCGTCCGGGTAGGCAAGGCTGACTGGCAAGTCGGCATAGGGGGCGGTGGTGGTCAGCTTGACGTGCAGGTCGTCCAGCGCCTCGACGCGCTTGATCGGGCCGATGTTGCGCAGGCCAGGGGAGGCGGTTTTAGGATCGAGCACTGCTTGCAGGCTGGCGGCGACGTCCTTGGCGGTACAGGCGCTGCCATCGTGGAAGCGCAGGTTGCCGCGCAGGGTGAAGGTCCATTCGGTGAGGTCGGCGTTGTGGCTCCAGGACTGCGCCAGGTCGGGCTCGGCCTGCATGTCCTGGCTCAGGCGGGTGAGGCCGTTGTAGAGCAATTCACTGAGCAGATACTCGGGGTTGACCCTGGCCAGCAGTGGGTTGAGCATGCCGACCGCCTGGTCGACGCTGATGCGCAAGGTCCCACCTTTTTGCGCAGTCGCAGCGGCCCACAAGGTCGTGGAAAACGGCAGCATGGCGGTGCCGGTGACAATGGCGGAAGTGGTCAGGAAGCGACGGCGGTTCAGCCTGAAGACGGTATTCATGGCAATACTCCACATGACAATGAGAGAAGCGTGGGGCAGCTACGTAAAAAAGCCGATGACCAGTCTTGGCGCCAGTCTTCGGGGGCTCATCGCTCAGCCAGACTGTGCGGCGGTGATGGTTTGCGGGGTGAAATCTTCGGCCAGGTAGGCAAGGATCGATTGCGCCAGGGCGACCAGGTCGCTGCGCGTGGTGTATTCGTCGGCGGCATGTATTCGGCTTTCCGGGCGTATCAGCCCGCCCAGCAGGATTTCCTGAATCCCGGCTTGCTGGACCCAGCCCATGTCCGAACTGCTGGAGGAGCCGTAGCACTGGAATTGTTCTGCGGTAAAACCGAAGCCAACGCCCAGCGCCGCCTGCCAACGTGGCCAGTGCGGCCCTGTCGGGTCGGCGACTGGCGCCAGATGGCCGATCACTTCGTGCTCCACGGACAACGCTTCGGTCCCGGCCATGGCGGTGTCGATGCATTGTTGCAACTCGGCCATCACCGACTCGAACGGTTCTTGCGGTGCGTAGCGACGATTGATCAATATCTCGAACTGCGCCGGGACGGTAGAGCCCTTGCTGCCTCCGTGGGCGGCGGCGAGGGTCATGCGTGAAATCAGTGGCGCGCCGTTGTAGTGGGGCGGCGCCGGCAT
The DNA here is from genome assembly GCF_036961705.1 of Pseudomonas sp. 3JA. NCBI lineage: Bacteria > Pseudomonadati > Pseudomonadota > Gammaproteobacteria > Pseudomonadales > Pseudomonadaceae > Pseudomonas > Pseudomonas sp. 3JA. The sequence goes on along the minus strand of NZ_JBAMDJ010000002.1, from coordinate 36,140 downwards.
CGGCCAGGCGCGCTGTTGCACCTGTTGTTTCAGGCCGTACAGAGCATTGAGCAGCGGCAGGCTTTGTTCGATAGCGTTGATTGCATCTACCGGTTCACCGGAATGGGATGAGCGCCCCTTGACGGTAATCTTCAGGTCAATGCTGCCAAAGCAACCCGCCCAGATACGCGGCGCGGCGCCTCCGTTAAAACTGAGGATGTGCCCTTCCACCAACTGCTGTTCGGCTAGGTAGCGAATGCCGGGGTACAGGCCACCTTCTTCATCGGTACACAGCAACAGGGACGGGCAGAAACGCAGCGGCAGGTTGAAGCGTTGGGCGGCGCGCAGGGCGGCGAGGGTGGCCGCCACACTGCCTTTCATGTCGGCGGTGCCGCGCCCGATCAGCTTGCCGTCGACTTCGGTCAGTTGCAGCGGCGGTTGGGTCCAGCCATCGCCTGGCGGTACGGTGTCGACGTGAAAGTACAGGCTGCACACTTCCTGTTCGCCGGTCTGGCGTGCGATCAGGTTGATGCGCTCGCCATGGGCTTCACCGCTGCGGGTCTGCCATAACGCTTCTGGCACGGTGACGCGGCGGGTCTGCAGGCCCAGCGGCGCGACAAGCGTTTCCATGAGGTCGGCAAACGCGCCGTAGCCCGCGCCGGGTGGAAAACAGGTGTCGACTGCGATCATCCGTTGCAGATCATCGATCAGCGAATCATGATCCGCCTCGATCGACTCGAGTGCCTGCGTCAGCGCTGCATGGGAGGGCATTTTTGAGTCTCGTAGTATTTCTATATAGTTTATAGTTAAGTATCTCGGTAGAGCCCGTCAAGGAAAAAATATGACCGATAGCAACGCGCCGTCTGCGCCTGCCAGTTCTTTTTCGCGCCTGAGCGAGCACGACAGTGCGCCACTGTATGAGGTGGTCAAGCGACATATCTCGGAAGCGATCCTTCTCGGGGAGTGGCCCAGCGGCACAGTCATACCCAGCGAAAATGCCTTGGCCAATGATTTTGGTGTATCCGTGGGGACAGTGCGGCGTGCGCTGGCCGAACTGGTGTCGGAGGGCATGCTGATGCGTCGGCGCAAGACCGGTACGGTGGTGACGGGCTGGGCGCCTCTGCACAACCTGCGCTACTTCTTCCAGTATTTCCGTCTGCACAACAAGGAAGGCGCACTGCTGAAGTCGCGCACTGCCTTGCTCGATTACCAAATGGGCGAGGCCACCGCGCTGGATGCGCAAAAGCTGTTGATCGACGAGGGCAGCCCGGTCTATCGCTTGCACCGCTTGCGCAGCATTGACGGTGTGGCCGCGATGCACGAACGGTTTACCGTGGTCGCCAGCAAAGTACCGGACTTCCCCGGCCCCGCCGAGTTGCCAGAGCTGCTTTACCGTTACCTGCTTGAGCAGTACGGGCTAAGGGTGGCCGCAGTGCGCGAGCAACTGACTGCAGGGTTGGCCAATGAGGAGGATTGCCGCCTGCTGGAACTGACCGCGCCGCACGCGGTGATGATTATCGACGCCGTGTCGTTCGATCAGGCTGCCACGCCAGTGATGATGACCCACCAGCGTGTCAGCACTGAGCACTTCATGTACGTCAATGAAATCCGCTAAGTTGCCATGAACGGCGCGAACTGGCACGTTCGGGCATGTCGCGTCACACAGCGCCTTAAGGTGGTTAGCTGCAAGACCCAATGCAAGCTCGCCACAGTTCTGAGTCCCAGGTGAGAAAGCATGTTGGCAATAGCTTGCGGTGGGATGAGAGTTAGCGGTTTAAGAGAGTAATCCTACGCGCAACTAAGTTACGCGTAGGATCTTCGTATTTCAGTACGCGGCCACCAGACCATCCTTCCGGGGATCAGTGCCACCCACATAACCATGAGTGGTGCGCTGGATAATCTGCGCGCCGCCAAAGGCGAATACGCCGTTAGGTTCTTCGACCTCTACGTCGTGGCCTTTGGCACGTAAGGCTTCGACCACCTGTGGGTCGAATGCACGTTCCACTGCGACTTTCAGGCCAGATTCGAGCCTCCAGCGCGGTGCGTCTGCGGCGGCTTGCGGGTTCTGTTTGTAGCGCAGGATGCGCATCATCATCTGCAAGTGACCCTGTGCTTGCATCGGGCCGCCCATCAGGCCGAAGGACATCAACGGCGTGCCGTCGGTGTTCATCACAAAGCCGGGGATGATGGTGTGGAACGGACGTTTGCGCGGTGTAACGTAGTTGACGTGCTGCGGATCCAAGGAGAAGGCCGCGCCACGGTTTTGCAGGCTGATACCGGTGCCAGGCACCACGACACCTGAGCCGAAGCCCATGTAATTGGACTGGATGAACGAGATCATCATGCCGCTTTCATCGGCCGCCGACAGGTAAACGGTGCCGCCCGGTTTAGGCGAACCATGCCCCGGGTTGGCGGCCTTGTCGGTGACGAGACCGGCGCGCTCCATCAGGTAGGTTTTGTCCAGCAGATGCTCGGAAGGCACGCGCATGTGGTCGTTATCCGCCACGTGTTCGTTCAGGTCGGCAAGGGCCAGCTTCATGGCTTCCAACACTGGGTGCACGGTTTCCAGGCTGTCCACTGGATGCTCGCCGACGCCCAATGCTTCGAGCATAGTCAGGCCGGACAGGGTAGCGATGCCCTGGCCATTAGGTGGCAATTCATGAACCACGGCGCCGGCGTAGGGCACCGATAGGGTGTCGATCCAGTCCACAGTGTGGGTCGCCAGATCGTCGAGGCTCATGACGCTGCCATTGGCGTTGGCATGGGCGATGATGGCTTGGGCCAGTTCGCCGCGATAGAACGCTTCGCCTTTGGTTTGGGCGATCAGCTCCAGGGTGCGGGCGTGATCCTTGAGCCGGATTTTCTCCCCGGCCTGTGGTGCTTGGCCGTCGGGCAGGAAGCACTCGGCAAAACCCGGCTGATCCTTGAGCAGTTCAGCGCCGAGCTTCCACAGCCGGGCTATGACCGGGGTGACTTGGTAGCCATCCCGAGCATAGCCGATGGCCGGTTCAGCCAGGGTGGCGAAAGGCAGTTTTCCGTAACGCTCGGACAGCTCGACCCAGGCCGAAACCGCGCCCGGCACAGTCACCGCTGGCCAGCCGCGCTGGGGCATTTTGCTCTGTCCGGCGAAAAACTCAGGGGTCCAGGCTTGCGGTGCGCGACCGGAAGCATTCAGGCCCTGCAACTTGCTGCCGTCCCAGACGATAGCGAAAGCGTCGCTGCCGATCCCGCAACCGGTGGGCTCGACCACGGTCAGGACCATGGCGGCTGCGATGGCCGCGTCGACGGCGTTGCCGCCCTTGCGCAGCATGTCCAGCCCGGCCTGGGCGGCCAATGGCTGGGAGCAGGCGACCATGTTACTGCCCATCACTGGCGAGCGTGCCGAAGCGTAGGGTTGGCTGTAATCCAGATCATCAAACATTAGCGTTTCTCTTTGGCAGAAAAGTTAGCCCTTGGGGTCCAGCGCATCACGCAAACCATCCCCCAGCAGGTTGAAACACAGGACCGTGATGTAGATCGCCACGCCAGGCGCAATCGACATCCAGGGTGCCTGCTCCATAAAATTTTTCGCGGTGTTGAGCATCGATCCCCAGGAAGGCGAGGGCGGTTGCTGGCCCAGGCCGAGGAACGACAGACTGGCTTCAGCCAGAATCGCCGAGGCGATGGTCAAGGTGGCTTGCACAACCAATGGCGACATCACGTTGGGCAGCACGTAGCGCAGGATGATCCAGCGATCCTGCAAGCCAATGGCACGAGCACCTTCCAGGTAATCTTCGTGTTTGATGGTCAGCACCTGACCACGGGTCAGTCGGGCAAAGATCGGCATGGCTGACAGGCCGATAGCGATCATTGCGTTGGTCAGGCTCGGGCCGAGGAAGGCGCCCAGCGCAATCGCCAATACCAGAAACGGGCAGGACAACAGCGCTTCCATGACACGGGATATCACCGCGTCGAGTTTACCGCCGAAATAACCGCCCAACAGGCCCAAAGGCACGCCGATGGCCATGGCGATGACCACCGAAACACCACCGGCCAGCAACGAACTGCGTGCGCCCCAGAGCAGACGGGAAAACAGATCGCGACCCAGTTCGTCAGTGCCCATCCAGTAGATCAGCGATGGTGCCTTGCGGACCGCGAGAAAGTTGGCTTTCAGCGGGTCATGGGGCGCAATCCAGGGCGCCAGCAAGGCCGCCAGGATAAACAGCAGCAACACCGCCGCGCCGAGTACCGCGCCTTTGTTGGCGAGGAATTTCTTCACGAACGGCGAGCGGCTGCGGGGTGCGATCACGCTAAGAGGGAGGCTGGAAATAGCGGTCATGAAGCAGTCCTCAGACGCGGATTAATCATCCGGTACAGCACGTCGGCGAGCAGGTTCAGCAGCAGGAAGCCAATTGCGATGCACAGCACCACGCCTTGCACCACGGCGTAATCACGATTGAACACGGCGTCGACAATCATCTTGCCGAAGCCAGGTATGCTGAAGACTTGCTCGGTCAGCACCGCGCCGCCGAGCAGTTCACCAAACAGCAGGGTTGTCAGGGTCACAATAGGCATCAATGCATTGCGCAGGGCATGCTTGAGGATCACCGTGCGCGGGCGCAGGCCCTTGGCCCGGGCGGTGCGCACGTAGTCGGTGCGCAACACTTCAAGCATGGCGCTGCGGGTATGGCGCATGAGAATCCCCGACAACCCTGCACCGAGCACGAAGGCCGGCAGGATCAAGGTCTTCAGGTTTTGCCCGAAGTCCTCGCCCATGGGCACGAAACCCGAGGCCGGCAGCCATTGCAGTTTCACGGCGAAGACCATGATCAGCAGGATCCCCAGCCAGAAGTGCGGAATCGAGATCCCCGACAGCGCGATGACATTGGCTCCGTAATCCACGACGGTGCCTTTGCGTACGGCCGAGATAATTCCAGTGGGAATGCCGATCAGCAGTGCGATCAACAAGGCCAGCACTGCCAGCTCTACGGTCACCGGCAACTTGGACGCCAACAGCGTGGTCACCGGTTGTTCGGTGCGCAGCGAAGTGCCGAAGTCGCCGGTCAGCACATTGCCGACCCAGCTCAGGTACTGCACGGGGATCGGGTCGTTGAGTCGATATTTGTCGCGCAGGTATTCCATCACCGCCGGATCGCGCTCTTCACCAGCCATGGCCAGCACCGGGTCACCCGGCAACAGTTTCTGCAGGGTGAAGACGAAGAGCGAAACCAGGATCAGTGTCGGGATCGCACTAAACAGGCGTCGCAGGATAAACATCAGCATACCGGCCCCTCGTTTTTGCGGCGATCATTCACAGTCATGGCTTGAACGCGACGTTGTTCAGACGAATCAGGCCATCCGGGTTTGGCACGAAACCAGTCACGTTGTTACGCATGGCCATGATGCGCGGATCGAAATACAGGTACGCGGTCGGCACTTCGTCAGCCAGCAAACGCAGGGCTTCGTTGTACAGGGCCTGGCGCTGGGCAACATCGTTGACAGTGCGGGCCTTGTTCAATAACTCGTCGAGTTTGGCGTTGCAGTATTTGCCGTCGTTCTGGCCGCCCTTGCAGGTCACGAACTGGTGAATGTCGCCATCCGGATCAGGACGGCCCGACCAGGCGCTCATGCCGATCTGGAAGTTGCCGCTTTGCTGTTCGCTCAGCATGGTGGCGTATTCAGTGGCAATCAGATTGACCTTGAAACCCGCTTCTTCAGCCATGGCCTGAATGATCTGCCCGACCTGTTGTGCGATAGGGTTGTTGGCGACTTTCAGGTCCACTGCCAGTGGCAGCTTCACGCCTGCTTCGGCCAGCAAGGCCTTGCTCTTTTCCACATCGCGGGTCGGGATCGGCAGATCCTTGTCGTAGTACGGGCTGTTTTTCGGAAACGGCTGGGCGCTCGGCGCATACAGGCCTTCGAACACCACCTGGTTGATCGCATCACGGTCGATGGACAGCTCGAATGCCTTGCGCACACGCTTGTCTTTGCCCATCGGCGAGTTGGCCTTTTCGCCGTTGTTAATGTTGAACATCAACTGCATGTAGCCAAGTCCTGGCGTGTTATAGACCGCCAGCTTGCTGTCCGCCTTGGCGGTTTTCACGTCGGTGGGGGCAACCCGTTCGATGATGTCCAGGTCGCCGGAACGCAGGTTGGCCAGACGCACCGAGGTGTCCGGAATCGGCAGGAAAATCACCTTGTCGAAGTGATAAGCCTGCTTGTTCCAGTAGTTGTCGAAGCGCTCCAGCACAATGCGATCCTGCTGCACGCGCTGGACGAATTTGTAAGGGCCGGAGCACACCGGTTTGGAGGCGAACTCACCCTGGGCGGCCTTCGGCGCAAGCATCATTCCGGCGCGGTCCGAGAGTTGGGAGACCAGGGTGGCGTCCGCTTGCTTGAGTTTGATGGCAACGGTTTTGGCGTCTATCACTTCAACGCTGTCCACCGAGGCCAGCTCGCTCTTGCGCAGGGAGTCGGGCAGGGTGCGAGCGCGGTCCAGGTTGAACTTCACCGAGGCAGCATCGAACGCTTCGCCGTCGTGGTAAGTCACGCCTTCGCGCAGAGTCATGGTCAGGGTCTTGCCGTCTTCGCTCCAGTTCCAGGCAGTGGCCAGTTGTGGGACGTAGGTCAGGTCCGGGTTCACATCCACCAGCTTGTCGCACAGTGCGGTATAGACCAGACGGCCCGAATAGGTACGCGAACGATGCGGGTCGAGCCCATCAGGATCGTCCTGAATGCCGATGCGCAGGGTGGATTCGGCAAAGGCGGCGTTGGCAGCCAGCAATAACAAGGTTCCTGTCATGACGCGTGCAATTTTCATGGCTGGCTCTCCACTGCAAGGGATTGATGGTTCTTGAACAGATTCAGGCGCTGGGTGTAGGCAGCGCTGGGTGTCGGCAAAATCAGGGTGCCTGCACCGGCATGGGCGATTTCACGCCAGAAGTGGCACGCCACCTGACGCTCGGCCTCGACGGTTTCCATCACCGGCACCACTTCTTTGCACAGCGCCCGGGCGTGCGGGCAGCGGGTATGGAAGCGGCAACCCGATGGCGGGCGACTCGGGCTCGGCATGTCGCCGCCCAGCAATGGGCGTGGCCGGCGCAGGTCCGGGTGGCTGACCGGCACGGCGGCCATAAGCGCCTGGGTGTAAGGGTGCAGAGGGTTTTCAAACAGGCCGTTGACCGGCGCCAGTTCGACGATTTCCCCCAAGTACATCACGGCTACCCGGTCGCTCATGTGGCGGATCACGGCCAGGCCGTGGGCGACAATCACCAGGGTCAGACCGAATTGATGCTTGAGGTCTTCCAGCAGGTTGACGACTTGCGCCTGCACCGAAACGTCCAGCGCGGACACGGGTTCATCACCCAGAATCAAACGCGGGTCAGACGCCAGGGCCCTCGCAATGCCGATGCGCTGACGCTGGCCACCGGAGAACTCGTGAGGGTGGCGGCCGCCGTGCTCGGGCGCCAGGCCCACGGTGCGCAGCAACTCGGCGACTTTGGCCTGGCGGTCGCTGCGGCTGGCATCGCTGTGCAGCCAGATAGGCTCACCGACGATGGATTCCACCGTCATGCGCGGATTGAGCGAGGCAAACGGATCCTGAAAGATGATCTGCAAATTACGCCGCACCTGGCGCAGCTTTTCCGGGGTCAGATTGGCCAGGTTACGGCCTTCATAAATGACGTCGCCCGCCGTAGGTTTGAGCAGGTTGAGCAGCAGGCGGCCGAGGGTTGATTTACCCGAGCCGGACTCACCCACCAGCGCCAGGGTTTCCCCTTTGCGCACCGACAGATTGACCTGGTTGACCGCTTGCACCGGCGGCTTCTTGCGCTGGAACAAGCTGCTTTCCACCCCGAAGTGTTTGCTCAGGTCGATACCGTCGAGAATGATCTCAGGGCTTGCACGCTCAACTATTTGGCGTTCAGAAAGGCTCACGCGCTGACTCCCATATGCTGCTCCAGTGGCGCACGAATGCACGCGGCGAAATGTCCGGGGGAGAGCTCAAGCAGCGGCGGGCGCGCCTCGCGACATGCCTGAATCACAAAAGGGCAGCGCCCGGCGAATCGGCAACCGGTGGGCATTTGCGCAGGCGTCGGGACGCGACCATTGATGGTTGCCAGACGACCTTCACGCGGGCCAATCGATGGCATCGAACCCATCAGGCCGATGGTGTACGGGTGCTGCGGGTCATCGAACAGGGTTTTTACCGGACCGCTTTCCACCACTCGCCCGGCGTACATCACCATCACGTCGTCAGCGACTTCGGCGACCACGCCCAGATCATGGGTGATCAGGATCATGGCCGTGCCGGTTTCAGCCTGCAGATTGGCGATCAGCGACAGGATCTGCGCCTGAATGGTCACGTCCAGGGCGGTGGTGGGTTCGTCGGCAATGATCAGCGCCGGATCGTTGGCCAGGGCCATGGCAATCATTGCCCGCTGCCGCATGCCGCCGGACAGCTCATGGGGGTAGGCGTCCAGGCGTTGCGCGGCGTCAGGCACGCGGACCTTTTCGAGCATTTGCAGGGCGCGCTGACGGGCGTCCTTGGCCGACAGACCCTGATGGCGGATCACGCTTTCGGCGATCTGCTCGCCAATGGTGAAGACCGGGTTCAAGGAGGTCATGGGCTCCTGGAAAATCATCGCCATGCGGTTGCCGCGCACATCCAGCAAGCGCTCGTCGGGCATGCCCAACAAGGCTTCATCGAGTAGGGCGGACGTACGGGCGGCGATCTTGGCGGTGTCGGGCAGCAAGCCCATCAGCGCCATGGACGTAACGCTTTTACCACACCCGGACTCTCCGACGATGGCCAGGGTCTTGCCGCGCTGGACCGCGAACGAGACGCCGTCCACGACATTGGCGGGTGCGCCTGCAAAGCACACGGTCAAGTTGCTGACACTCAATACCGTGTCGGTGGCCTGAGTTGTGGTGCTCATAAACTTGCCTCCAGATCTTGATTGATGACGTTGTCCAGCGCCTGTTGCAGCGCGCGCAAATGGCCACGCATGGCCGTGGCGGCCTTGATCGGATCACGGTTTTCGATAGCGTCGACAATGTCGTTGTGGTCGTGGCTGTAGGCGTCGAGGCGGTCGGCGTTGCGAGCCCGCTGACGCAGGTCACGCCAGGCCGGGTCGAGCCGGATCGCATCGAGCATTTCAAAGATATCCAGCATCAGGCGATTACCTGCGGCCTCGGCGATCCCGCGGTGTAGGGCGCTGTCCCACAGCTCAATGCCCTCGGCATCGGCAGGCTCGGCGGCCTGTTGGTGTCTGGTGCGTTCGGCAAGGCGGCGCAAAATTGCTATCTGGTCGCCGTTGGCTCGAACCGCCGCCAGGGACGCCAGTGCAGGCTCCAGATGCAGGCGCGCTTCCATAACCTCGCTGAAGTTAGTCCGCCCGGATAACCGGGCAAAGCTCATGGCCGCACTGGGTGGAGTAGGGCCGACGAAGGTTCCTTTGCCCTGACGCCGCCAGATCTGCCCTTCGGCTTCCAGCACCGCCAGCGCCCGCCGGATGGCCCGGCGACTGAGGCCAAAATCGGCGGCCAGGTCCCGCTCGGTCGGCAATGCCCGGTGCGGGAAGGCAGCATGTTGCGCAACCATCTGCCGCAAGGCATCCAGCGCTAGTTTCGAAGTGTTGTCGATGGGTGTGTCAGGGTCGAACCTTTGCATCGTGGTACTCGCGCCAGAGTATAAAAAACGGCTCCGAGCTGACTGTGGGCAGGAGATCGAGGCAAAAGGGTAAGTGCAAGCGTGATGCCAATTGAAATTGGTTCGCCTCGGGATTAGCGCTATGTGCTTAGCTATTACTCAGGAGCAGCGGCGGCGGGGGCCGATAAGCAGGGTTCGTCGGGTTGGTTCAGGGGATTAAAGAGGATTGGTTCGTGGATCATTGAACCAATTTCCGCTGCTTATGTAGATTGTGCATCGATTCGTGCGTAGTGCGCCGGGGTGGTGCTTGGTATTGATCTGTTAATACCTAAACATAGACTTCGCAATGCAACTGTCCGCCATGCACGTCCCCTTTTAAGCTTTCACACAGTGCGCAAAAATTGTGCGAATGGGGATAGATCGACTTTAAACATCAACGTTTCCGGGGAATGCTCAGCCGCGAAGGTAAGGTTTGGCTCGATACAGCAACGGGTGACCACACCAGTGAACACCAAATTAGTAATGCCCACTCGGCCGCTTGGGTTGGCCGCGAAAGGGGTGCCAATGTCTGGCCGGTATCGGGCTTAAACGATCAACGCTCGCACTGATGAGCGATCAATACCTCTTGAGGCATCTGCAATCCTGCCGGCGGTTATGTTCCAATGACGCCCCTCATTTGCTTACCGGAGCTTTACCATGGCCGACGCTACGGACCACGCCTTCTATGACCGCGCAGACGCCCATATTGAGTTGTCAAACGAACAGCTTAAAACCTATGGAAACCTCGGTGAGATCAGCGCCTCGATGATGTTTGGCACATCACGTTTCAACGCATGGGCCAGTGCGCAGAACTTCAATTCCGGTGCCGAAATGGCCGATGCGAGGGAGGCATTGCTGAAGTATTTCTGTGATCAGTATCGGATGATGCTTGAGGATAATTTGGATGATCACATCAATAATTTCGGTCAGTACAGGCTGGGCAAGTAGGCCGTCGGGACGGAAACCAATAACCATACGCTGTGGGTCTCCTGAATCCTTCCCGTCAGCCCCTGGAATCGATCAGTGCAACGTGGGGTATGGCCAGAAAAATCGTTGGCCCGTCGGGCGAGTAAACGAATTGTGCCCCTCGTCCGCAGGACAGCATCACTCGGTTTTAACCGCCATCAAAGCGTTCAATTCGCCGTATGTGTGGGCTTTCAAGGTTTGGGTGTCGAGTTGGCCATTGTCCAGGAAGCTGCGGACCAATGCTCCCATGGCGCCGTGCAGAAACTCGGCGATGCTGGAGCCCGCGCTGAGTCGCCTGACGCCCAGGCGCTTCAATTCGTCAGGGGAGGGCAGTCCGTCCCGGGACAGCAGGTTGACGGGTAGTTTGGTCTCCTGGCAGATAGTGGCAATTTCGTTCGGATCGACCACGCCAGCGGCAAACAGGCCGTCCGCCCCGGCGCTGGCATACAGTGCGGTGCGCTTCAGGAGTTCCTCCAGGCGTTGTTCGGCGGGGAAAAGGTTCTTCAGGTAGACGTCGGTCCGTACGTTGATGAACAACTTGACGCCCGCCTGATTTGCCACCGTTCTCGCGACGTCAATCTTGCGAACAAGCAGCTCTGGAGAGCCCAGGCCGTCTTCGATGTTGATCCCGACCGCCCCGGCGGCGATGACTGTGTTGATTACTCGGCCGACCTGCTCCAGCTCGTCGGAGTAGCCGCCTTCGATATCCACAGTGAGCGGTACGCTGAGCACCCGTGCCATCGACTTGACGGTGGTGCTCAGCAGGTCGAGAGGCAACTTGTTGCCATCCTGATAACCGTGGGACCAGGCCATGGCCGCGCTGCTGGTCGCTACCGCCTTGCCGCCCAAGCTTTCGACGATGCGCGCACCGCCCGCATCGGCCACATTGGCCAAGACCAGTAGTCCGTTCTGATGCAGATTGTGAAAAGCGGTATCCAGTGCAGTCATGACAATCCAATTCCTTTGAAAGTTGTGCCTTTAGTGGCGAGGGACGGTGTGTTAGAGGCCGGTTGTGCAATGCACGTTGCTTAAGTATGGGGCATCTGTGACGTAAGCATGCCACTTCGGGGAGGGTTGGAGTTAAAAGCGCCAGGTCCGGCGGGGAGCGATCTACGACTCGCAGCTGCTTTCCAATACCTCAGCATTTCCTTGAGGTGATTTTCTGTAGGCGCAACAGCAGATTTACTCTCCATTGTGTCTTCTCCTCGGGTAACAACCGCATTGGGTCAGCAGGAGTAATAGTTCAATCGGTGGGCGCGCGCTTTTCTGGAGAGCGAAAGGAGCGCAAAAGGTCCCACGACCCTCGCCCTTGCCTCTGAGCAACCGCCATGCATTGGAACCAGCAATAGGGGGACTATTTGTAAGCGCACGGGCAAACCGTCTTGCACGACTAAGCCGGACGCCACCTATGCGGTAGCAGCGCTGCAATCTCACTCGCCCGCTGCGTAGCGACCCAGCAAAGAGCCAGTTCTTGCGCCCCAGCGCCCGAGGCTGTATCTGGTTGTCGGGTAGTCAGACGCGGTCACCCGCGGCTGTGAACAACATCCTGGGCAAGTGAGCAGGCAAGTAAGCTAGGCTGTTCGCACGACTGGCCGTTGGTATTCGACGGCCTGAAAACAAAGGCGCTATCAATGTCGAAACATTTGCTGTTGGGCTGGACCCGTTCCTTGTGCGTGCTTGCTGCCTTGAGCGGCGCGGTCACCATGGCAGTTGCCGCCGCGCCTGAAAAAACCGCTACGGCGGCATCGGACACGCAATCGGTGTCCCTGGCAGGCGGCAAGCTGACGTTCGTGCTGAAAGGTGTCGAGGCCCGTACCTTGAACAGCGAGAACGGCGGCACGATGTACTTCGATCCGAAAAGCGAGCGGGCCATCATCGTTACTGAAGGTCCGGCGCCGACTGCGGGCACTACCCCGGACGCTGCGTTTCGCCTTGCCGTGGATACCTTGAACGAAAAGCAGCAGGCCGCGTCACCCAACTTTCGCATGACTAGCGAGAAGACCATTCAGGTGAACGGCTTGAAGATGTACCGCTTGGACGGCACCGACGATTTCAACGGCCTGAAACTACTGATGGCCTCGTTGATGACGATGAACGATCAGGAGATCACCATCATCGAAGTGATGTCCAGCGTAAACGACCCGGCCGGCCATACCGCTGCGTTGAAGAACATTCTGGGCAAGTAAACCGCAGGTTTCCGGATGGTAGGCTGTCGGCTCCCGACGGTCTGCCCATCACATGGAGCCCGCATGATCTCGTGCGCAAAGCTTGTCAACTCGGTGTTGTGCTCCCCGACCCGCCCGCGCCGCGACTATGTACCCGACGTGGTGCACCGCGGGGTGGTCACGTCAGTGGCCAGCTGTTGCGCGAAGGCAATCTCACGATCACCGGTCCGGTGACATCCGCCACCTCACAAGACGATCTCAAGCGTGCCGACCGTGCATGCTGCGCGCACTGAGCGCGATCGATCAAGCCCTCGGGCTGGAAAATGTGGAGGCACAGGGAAAGGCGTATGTTCTATAGCTGCAGTTGCAAGTAGCGGTTGCAGGCCTCGGGATGCTCGCGCAGCAGGTGCTCGACCACACCGCCAAGATGGCGGCAGTCGAAGAGCAAGGTCTTGTTGAGGCCGGGGAACACCGGCTGGATTCGCTCGTTGAAATCGAGGATCGCCAGGGAGGTCAGGCCGATCTCATGAAACGGCGCTTCATCGTGCAGCGATGCCGGGGCCAGTCCGGTGGCCTGCAGGAGCAGGTCGCGCACTAATTCCTTGAGCGCCGGCTTGAGCACGGCGTCTTCCCTGGATTGGATCATGTTCACCCCTTGAACTGACTATGGCGCAGCGTTCGGCGGACACGGGGCCGCCGACGCGAAGGCGCCAGGCAATGCGGACTTTCAATGGGGTTGAACGGCGACCGGCAAACTTCCGACCGCGGTCCGGCGAAGGTTTACAGCGTGATGTTGGGGGTGGGGTAGAACAAAATATTGAGTACGAATAGGATCATCCAGAAACCGATTTCCAGTGTTTCGGTAATAGGCTGGATCTTCTTGATTGCGCCGAAGACATGCACAACGAACATCAGCGTGAAGACGACGAAAAGTATATCGAAGGCATAGCTGAAACTGGTGCCTGTGGTGGCCGAGCGTAACATCGCTACTTCAACGACAAGGATGAACGCACCGAGGCAACGACCGAAATAGATAGCCAGATGTTCGTGTTCGGGGACGGTCCAGCGCATGAGCCGGGCCCATTGGAGCGGGGCGAAAAAGATGGGTAAGGCAAAGAAGAGGGTGGTCACCACCATCAGGGTTGTGATGTATTCCTTGCTGTATTGCGCATAGTAACCAAGCATTTAAGAACTCCTTGTCTCATCGGCGCATCTAGGCGCCCGGCAGTAATTATTATTGTTGTGACTGGCTGGTTTTGCGGCGTGAAGTATTGGGAGGGCTGACCAGAAGCGTCAATTGTACAAAGGCGCCTACTACCAAAGGCGCGGAGGGGGGTAGTACCACTCATACACTAAGTTTCGACGGATGGAAGTGGTATCTGGGCGAAGCTCACTGCGGCGACGGCGACGGCGACTGGCGTTTGCGCGACGCGAAACAGGTAGTGTTGAGGATGAGCACAACTATGGCTTATAGGCGAAATGCCCCACGCAAGCCTGAGGATCGCTTCCTCTCCGGCATGCGTCGCCTCTATCGCGTCATTAAGCTTGAGCAAGTTCGTTTGGACGGTGGTGTGAGAGGTCGGCGATTCTTGAACTCGCACTGAGTCGTCTAACGCCCAGGCGCTTCAATTCTTCGGGGGAGGGCAGTCCGCCTGGGACAGCAGGTTGACTGGCTGTTTGGCTTCCTGGCAGGTGGTGGCCATTTCGTTCGAGTCGACCGCGCAGGCTGTCCAGCCTTACTCTTCCACGCGTGGCCCATGGTCCCGTTCGCGCCGGCGAGAAGGACGACCAGATTCTGGCTAAACAGGGCTGAACCAAGGCGCAGATCGAGATTCTGTGTTCGCAGGTCATGATCTGAAGAATGGGTCAGACTTTTCGAGCAGAGCGGTCATTGGCGCGCGTCACGCCAACAGCGGAGCAAGGAAATAGGGAACGAGGATGACGACGGCCACCAGCACCGTCCAGCTTTCGAACAAGAGCCGCACCCCCCAGGGGGCGTGATCCAGTTCCATGAAGTGGAGCAGGACCATACGCACCTTCCAGGCGGCAATCAATATCGTCGCGATCGTGGCGGTCGCTGCGGTGACGCTGTCTTTCGACAAGCCCCAGGTCGTGACGATCGTCGCGATGCTCAGCAACAACCACACGCTGGTCACCCATCGTTGTGCGCGGTCCATGTATTACCTCATGAGATAAAGTAGCGGGAAAAGGACGATCCAAAGCAAATCGACCATGTGCCAGTAGATTCCCATGCTCTCGATACCTACCAGGTTGCTGTCTCTGGCGTATGTCCCCGCCCGAGCGTGTGTCCAGAACACGGCAAGCGCCACGCAGCCGGCGACGACATGCAGGAGGTGGATGCCGGTCAGCGCGAAATAGAACATGAAGAAGTCGTTGGTCAGCATGGTGTAGCCGGCCTGAATCTTCCCCATGTATTCAAAGATTTTCGAAATGCCAAACGCGATGCCGCTGGCGAGGGCGGCCGCCAGCCACGGACCGACCGCGGTGCGCCGGCGCGCCGCCTGGACGGCGCGGACCATGCACCAGGAACTGGTCAGTAAGATCAGCGTGTTGCCTCCTCCAAAGTGGAGGTTTAGAGCCTGACGTGAAGCCTCGAAGGTGTCGGGATTCTTTAGACGTTCGACCATGAATGAGCCGAACAGCAGCGCGAAGATCATCATGTCCAGGCCGACGAATACCCAGATACCTTCCAAACCCGGCAGGCGACGGACTTGTGGCGTGCACATGGGGGGCGAGATGAGCCTGGCGGTAACACGCTGGCGTGACGGAATTAACTTCAATTCTTCCCCCGATCTTCCGCTTCGAGTCGCAGCAAAGCCTTCCGGGTCAACGGCACAAGGCAAAAGAGGTAGACGAAGAACGTCACGAACACGAGCCAGAAGGTGATCAGGCCGTGCCATGCAAAGATGCCGGTGGTCAGGAAAGGAATCAGTAGGACCGAGATGAAAGTTGCGCAGGTGAAGAAACCCAACCACGCGATCCAGGATGGAAATAGGGGCTGCTCCCGCTTGTCCATCAGCATGCAGATGCCAATGGCGCACCACTCGATCGCAAAGATCACAAAGGGTGGATCGAACATGAACCAGCCTAGGTCGTAGAGCATCTGGATCTCCCCATCGGAGCGGCTGTCGGGCCGAAAGGCGGCGGTCATCCAGTAGAGTGCAGGCAGCATCAAGGTCAACATGGCAGCTACGCCGCTAGTACGCACCACCTGCGAGAGAACGCTCATGGAGTCCGTCAGGATGCGTTCCATGATTTTGGCCATGACCGCAGTCCAGGTCAGGTAGAAGGGCATACAGACGAACATGACCATCATGCCCACTCGAATACCGAAACTATTATCTCGGAAATAGCTGCTGATTTCGCTTGCGCTGAGGTAGGCCGGAGGCGGGGGCCAGAAGCCCGCGAATACAGCAAACCCAAGTAGTCCACCAAGCGCGACGATCAGAACAGAGTAGTTGCACAGATGCAGGATTCGGTAACTTGCCGAGCGTTCGGTCGTCATTGCGACAGGTCCTTTTTTATGGCGAATAGTCAGTTCTTCTTGGGTTGGCGAAAGCACCGTAGAGTTCGTTCGATCAATTTCTCGAGGAGTTCGTTGGTTTATGTGTAGGTCGGCCCGATGAGTGCGATTCCGCTGCGTGGCCAATCGTCGGTTACGACGATTGGGTGTAACAGCGCTGGATTGTTTGCTGATAGTTCGAAAATATGCGGCGCCAACACAGGTGGTTGACACGGTATCTGCTAACTACCCATGAAAAACCCACTATCCAGCGCTGGTAAGCATCCCCTTGTTGGGTGATCCCGCCGTTACGTGCAAAACTCTATTTACAGCTCTGGTTCTTAGCTTTCACTTTGACGCAGATAATCAAGATAAGCCTTCGACCACCCCATTTCGACGTGACCTACACCTGGTTCACCATCAATCTCCACAATCATCGAACCCTCGTTAAGGGTGTACAGAGGGCTGACTTCGAACTCAAACAAGGCAAATAGCTTGGTACGCACAGTGGTGACGCGTCCGGCTGCATCTTCGATAACAAAGGCCATCTCGGTGTGATAAAACATCGGGTCTAGCGTGAAGTCGACCCGCACGTCCGTCACCTGCTCAATACGTCCCTCTTTCTGGATGTATCCCATAAAGCCAGTGCGGCCAACAGCCATGTACTGAAAGACATTCAAGGCCACATCGGGGCCCGCCTGAGCTTCGAGCCACTTCGACTGCTGCACTTGCCCCCAATCACGCGTCCCCCACGAGTGGTCACGATGACCAAACGTCTCGAAGGGAATCGTGCGCTCGCCAAGGCGAAGCACGCCCTTTACGCGCCCACTTTGCTCAAAACGGTCTGTCGCCATCCAAGTTGGACATCCTTCCGGGCTGGAGCCGTAGTTGTAGGCTGGGTGCATCGCTTCGAACTGGTATTCGATACTGGCTTTCTGGCCGGAGTAGTGAACTTCCGCAGACTCAAGCGGTAAGCGATGGCGGACTTGGACATCCCCCACGTGCCAATCGTCAAAATCCATATCACTGGGTACAAGAATACCGTCGCAAATCTCAAATATGGGCTCTTTGCCCACGCCGGAACCGTAAACGCTCAAGGCGGCGCCTGCTTTATTGTCCCCGCTCACCCAGGTGTAAATGAAAGCGGCGATGTTTTCTTCGGCAAGCTGCAACATGAAAACCAGCGACTCGCGCGCATGGGATTCGTTACCTAATTTATGACGGAGGTCGTGTTCCGGTCCTAGGGAAAATGCTGCTGTTGAAGACTTATTACCTACCTTGTTCATGTCCACTCCTGATTATTATCGTATTTACAGGGCAGCGCCTTGCTACAGAGTGCTGCCTGTCCGGACGTATGACGCAGTTCTCGACGGATGCTCACTTCAGTTTTAGTTGAAGAGTGCTTCTGCATTCAGCTCGAGAACATGCGCGCCGTGACGCTCCAGCGAAGCTTTGTACATCGCTAAGCCGCGCTCATTCTGTTGAACTAGCATGGAGGTACCCACCGCCATGAAAAAGCCATACAGGGCATGCAGGCGATAGCCATCCCAACAGGCTTGCCAAGAAAAGTCCTTTACTCCCATGGCAAGCAGCTGTTCGTGATAGTCACGGATTAACTCTTGCTCATGGCGCTGGCGGAGTTTCGTGGAGAGGCCGGCTCCGAGATAAAACGCGGCGTCGACCATCGGCGACCCTAAGCGCACCGTCTGCCAGTCAACAACTATCAATGGCGAATGCTCGCTATCGTGACCGAAGAGCATATTGTCGAGCCTGTAATCACCATGCTGTATGACTCGGGGGCCGTCCAACCTACTAATGTATTCGACTGAGCGAGGCACTACGCGCTCCGCCAGGCGAATCAGCTCGGGGTCGATAAGGGGCGCGAAGGTTTTGGAAAACCCATCCAGAGCACCAGGGAAGAGAGAGAACAAGCCCACGGTGCGTCGTTGGTCCGCGAGCCATGGCAGGTCCAGGAGCGATGGGTCGTTCCAGCGCGGTTCCTGTAACCTGACAAGTTGTTGTAGCGCGAGACGTGCTTGCTCGACGGTTCCTCCCTCAATGACATTGCCCACACTGTAGGTACCAAGATCTTCGAACAGCAAAGTGAACCAGCCTTCGGTCGGGTCGAACTCTGCGAACCAGCAGCGTGGCGTTCTGATTTCAACGGTGCGACTGATTTGCTGATAAAAGCGTACTTCGGCTTCATACACTCCCATGGCAACGCCCGTTTGACGACTGGTCTCACTTACGGAAGCCAGTTTGGCAATAATGGTATTGGGGGCAAATTCATCGGCTCCCTCATAAGTAGGCGTCAGGCGTACGACAGAGCCCAATTGCCCTGTGCCAACGGTCTCCACCGTAAGATTGGACACATGTCCTTTTGTAAGCGCACCGGCCTTGGTAAGGGTGTCTGTTAACCAGGCTGGGGTAAACTCTGCAGGGTTGCGAATGATAGGTTTCATGTTGCCCCTTCAATTTGTGCGTGATCGGTTGGGTCGGTGAGGCGTATAAATAAACGCTTTGGATTGCATTTTTTACTGGGTTGCTGAAAGTGAAGTGTTTAATCTTGGCCTAGTCTGAGTCCAATAAATATGATTGTGGAAACAAGAAGCAGCCAGCCATCAAACGCTAATTTCCATGGCAGTGCCATGTTCTTGATCTGCATGAATTCCCGCATGACTAGCCTGCATTTAAATGCTGCAATAGCGATCATGATCAAGCGGCTCTCACTACTGGTGAACGCACTGCCAAGCGTGCTGCCCGAGAAATAAAAAGTCACTAGCGTGGCCATTATCAGAAGCAGCCAGACAAAAGTTTCGCGAGATGTGAATGAGTAAGTCATCTTTCTATCTCATGATGTAGAGCAGGGGGAAGATTATAATCCACAGTAAATCCACCATGTGCCAGAAGGTGGCGGAGCTTTCAAGTCCGTGAACGCCCGATGAGCCATTTTTTATGCGAAAAAACATGACGATTAGAACAATTGATCCAATGAGTACATGCATAAAATGCAGGCCGGTAATCATGTAGTAAAACATGAAAAAGTCGTTGGTGAGCATGCTTATGCCGGCAGACAGTTTTTCTTTGTACTCTAGGATCTTTGAAATCGTGAAAGCCAAGCTGCACGCTAGAGTCAGGAGAATAAACACCATGCAGGTGCGCCGGTTCAGCTTGGACAGGCTGCGTATGGCCAATACGATAAACCATGAGCTGGTTAAGAGAATGAGCGTGTTGAAAATTCCCGCATTTACGGATAACGACGATTGAGATTGAATGAAGCTGTCAGGGTTTTTGGCTCTTTCATAAAAGTAAGAGCAGAAAATAATCATAAATAACATCATGTCCATCAGGACAAGGATGAACACTCCTTCCTCGCCAGGGGCGTGCTTGTTTTCTGTTCGAATAGGAATAGTTTCATGTTGCTCTGGGCGAGAGCTGTGTAGTGCTCCGAGCGGGTAGTTGGACTGTCTGTTTTTTACTTTCTCAATGCTGGCAACCATTTCAAATCGCTCTATTATGGAAGTTTGAAGCCCAATTGCACGCCCGCGAGTGTGCAATAGGACGGTCGCTCTATCATTTTTTGCAGGGAATCAATGGTGCTCGGTAAACAATTGCAGTCAAGCGATGCCAATAGAATCCTGCTCGATGCGCTTAATGGCTTTCAGTACATAGTGAGTGGCGATGATGATCCATATAAAGAAATCAAACAGGCCAACGTAGTAGCAAAGAAGACCGTTCCACGCGAATGGGCCTGTCCGGAAGAACGGAATTAATACCGCCATAAGGAACGACAGACCCATGGCAATCGAGAACCATCCCAGCCATTTGGGGAATAGCGGTCTTGGGTTTTTATCAATTAGGCACAGGCAGCCAAATGAAACAAACTGGGTGACGGATACCATGACTGTGGTGTCAAACCACAACCAAGAGTAATCGGCCAGCAATTTTATGTCTTGTGCTGTCTTCAGTTCGGGGTCATAGGCGGATGCCTCCCAGCCTACGCATGAGGCCCAGGTCGCCACTACAGTGCCGAAGGCCCCCATTAATTGTATGAGGGAAAGTGTGCCATTAGGGCCTTCGACATATTGCATGGTTCTAGAAACTGCACTGCCCCATATGTAATAGAGGGGGGTGGATAGAAGTATCATTAGCATGCCGATTCGGATGCGAAGGCTGTTGTCAATATAGTATTGATGGGTTTCATCTACGCTAAGGCTCTGTGCGGGAGGCGGTAAAAAGCCCGCAACTCCAGCCCAGGCTATAAGGACGATAATGCAGTATAGGTAACCTGCCCAGCCGCACCAGCGCCAACTTGTGAAGTGGGGGCGTTGGGGGATGTTGTATATGGATTTCATGGTTTTTCTCCGATGGCTATGCGCTTGTTGTATTTGTTTCATGAAATTCAGTATGCGGCCTGTCAGGGTGAATATAGTTTCGCGCAGCTTGCGTCGGTCGGAAGACGGTCTGCATCGTCAAAAAGTCCGGGCAACGAGATCGGCGCATTTCACTAAATTCGGTAAGTCTTCTTCAGGCGTTCCCTGAGCGATGAATCGTGAGCACTGTTACTTAGGTATTATCCTCTTCCCCTGACGTTCACCCGGCGTCGTCGAAATCGACGAATTAATGGGGGTCAGACCTTGAACTGATTAATGGCCTGGCGCAGGTCAGCAGCGGCACCGTCCAAACTGCGGGAGACCGCTGCGGCGTGTTCGCCGGTGCTGCAATTTTCCTGGCTCATCTGCGCCACCGCCTCGATCCGTTGGGCGATTATCTGGGTGGTGCGGTCCTGTTCGATCAGTGCCTGGGAAACCGCGCTGATTCCCTCCGATACCAGGCTGGCACTCTGCAGGATCTCGTTCATGCTGGCCGCCGCGTTTTCCGATAGCGCCTGGCTTTCCCGAGTGCGGCTGGTGACTATGGCCATTTCCGCGACGGCCTGGCGGGCGGAGGCCTGCATGGAATTGACCATATCGCGGATCTCCTCGGCCGAAGTGCGCGTGCGCTCGGCCAACTGGCGTACCTCATCGGCCACCACGGCGAAGCCACGGCCCTGCTCGCCGGCCCTTGCTGCTTCGATGGCGGCGTTAAGGGCGAGCAGGTTGGTCTGTTCGGCAACCGCCTTGATCACCTCGACGATGGTGGTGATGCGATCCGTTTCGTTGCCCAGTGCGCTGATAGTCTCGCTCGCTCGGCCGACCTGGCGCGTCACCTGGTCGGTTTCCTCTGCTGTGCGGCTGATTGCCTGCGCGCCGCAACCGGCGGCGTCCGCAGCATCCTGGGCTCGGGCGTGAGCATCGCGGGTACTGGCATTGATCTGGCCGATGGACGCGCTCATCTGTTCGATAGCGCTGGCGATGTCTGTGGCTGCTTCGTTCTGCTGCACCGAACTCTTGGCCACCTGTTTAGCCATGGTGCTGGTCTGTTGGGCCGTTTGGTCGATGCGATTGGCGCCGACCATCACTTCGAGCAAGGCAGTCTGCACCCGTTCGAGCAAGGCGTTGAATGCGCTGGCGGCTTGCGCCACCTCGTCGCGGCCATGGTTAAGTGCACGGAGGGAAAAATCGTTGCTGCTGCGCACCTGTTCGAAGGTCGAGCGCAACTGATGCAGCGGATTGACCACGCTGCGTACGATCAGGGCGGCGAGAATACCGAGGATCAGCATGGTGGCCCCTAGTACGCTGGCGATCAGGCTGTTGGCGGTGGCGATTACCG
This sequence comes from Pseudomonas sp. 3JA, assembly GCF_036961705.1. Taxonomy (NCBI): domain Bacteria; kingdom Pseudomonadati; phylum Pseudomonadota; class Gammaproteobacteria; order Pseudomonadales; family Pseudomonadaceae; genus Pseudomonas; species Pseudomonas sp. 3JA. The sequence goes on along the minus strand of NZ_JBAMDJ010000002.1, from coordinate 14,128 downwards.
ACTCGCCGCCAGCCTGCGCCTGCGCGGCATCGGTGACTCCGAGCTTGAGCAGTTTCTCCAGCGGCTCACTGGAGGCGTGGATCGCCGCTGCCCAGGGTAGGGTGTTAGTTACCAGCTCCAACGAGCGAATATGTACGTCGTCCCAGCTCTTCGCTTGAGCGAGGGTCTCGCAGATTTCGGTCTGCACTTGGTCGGCGCTTTGGAATTCGTTCCACAGCGCGCTGAATTCCTGCCACAGGGCCTGCTCTTCACTGCTTTTGGTCTGGGTATCGTAGGCTTTGAACGCCAGCTCGGCCTGCGTCAAGGCTTCGCGGTGGCGCGTGAGGATGTCGTTGAACAGGTCGTGAGCCTCGGCCAGGGCGTCGCTCTTGTCGCTCATCGAGTCGAACGCCTCGGGGCGCCAACTGGCGCCCTCCTGCATGGCGGCGATGGAGATCAGTCGCGCGTGACGCAGAGATGCCAAGGCATCAACGGCACTTAGCGCGCCGCTGACTTCTTCCATGCTGTGGCCGGCATTGTGGATACCGAGCCGGCTGGCGGTTCCTACGACGGCGAGGCTGGTGATGAAGCAGAACATCAGGAAGTACAGCTTTGTACGCACGGATAAATTGCGCATATGACGCTCCTTGGCTTCTGGCGGATGCTTCTGGGCAGCTTGGAGGGCGTAGGGGAGTCTCATTCAACGCATTTGTGCAGGTACACCGGGCCAACGTGGCCCGGGCGATGATGAGTCATACAACCTCGAAGTAGTCCGCTTTGCCGGCTCCGCAGTCCGGGCACATCCAGTCGTCAGGGAGGTCTTCCAGGGGGGTGCCGGGAGGGATGCCGTTGTCCGGATCACCAAGACGTTCATCGTAAATATGTGAGCAGAAACTGCATTGCCAACGTTTCATGGTCGGGCTCCTCTTCAGGTGGACAGATGGATGACGGGTTGAATGGCGAAGCCATGCTGAATCTGCAGGTTGCGCTGTCGTAGCTCCGGCTCCAGCAGCTGCCAGGCCTTCACATGCTGATACGCGGGCATGGTCGGGAACAGGTGATGAATCAGGTGGTAGTTGTGGTACTGACACAGCGGCGTCAGCAACCACTCGTGGCCCAGGCGCATGGAAGTAGCCAGGGTCAAGTCCTGCTCGGATTCCACGTCGTCCTTAACATGGGGCAGCCAGAAGAACACGCAGCCCACCAAGATGAAGACCAGGCGCGAGGGGATGAACCACAACAGCAGCACATGCATGCCGTAACCCAGGTAGGTCAACGCCGCGGCTATGGCCAGGGTGATCGCGGCATTGAGCAGTGTGCCGCGCAGATGGCGCATGGCGATCGGATCCCGGTTTTTCATGATGAATAGCAGGTAACCAATTTCCAGCATGGACCAGCGTGCCGGCAGGCTCCACCAGGGACCGTGCATCCAGTTGTCAGGATCTTTCGGGCCATTGGTGAAACGGTGATGCTGGATGTGCGCCCAACGGAAAATTCCCAAGCTGATCTGCGGTGCGAAGGTGGCCATGCCGATATGGCCAAACAGGTCGTTGAGCTTCTGATTCTTCGCCGCCGAACGGTGAATCGAGTCGTGGGCCACAGTGAACTGCCAGTACATCAGGAAGGTATTGAGCAGGCAGGTCCAGCCTAGGTTGAAGTAGCCGAGCACGGCCAGGATGTCGGCAACAATCACGCCGCCGGTGGAGGCGATCAGCAGTCCAAGCACCATGGGGGAAGCGCCGGGGACACGGCACAATTTTTCGAGGGCCGCGCGCTTTTCCAGGGGGACGGTAAAGCGAGCCAGGGCATTGATAGTCACAGGTCTTCTCCTCTACATCAGCTATGCGACGACTGGCTAGTCGGTGGCTGCGGTTTTTTTGTTGGGGGGGCGATATCGCCTGCGTGCAGAAAACTGTCGATCAGCGGCCATGCCATTTCGCGCAGAGACAGGCCATGCACCAGCTGGTTAGCCGTGTGCAGAGAGAGCATCCCGTGTAGCAGGCTCCATAGACCGTGGGTAAGTAACAGGGCATTGCCATGCAGGCGTTTCTGGTCAATGGCGGTCTGTACCAGATCGACGCACGAGGCGAAAAACTCCCAGCGTTCTGTCAGCAGCGATGGGTATTCGGTGAGATCCGGCTGAGTGTCAGAAAAAATGAGCCGGTATTTGGCTGGTTGGCTGCTGCCAAACGCCAGTAACTCCCGAAGGGTCGAGCGGATGCATTCGATCGGATCTCTTTCGTCGTCGTTGGCCGGCATTGCCGCGGCCTTCAGCTCCAAAAGGCATGCGCGACGCATCTCGGCGACCAGGGCTTCCTTATTGGCGAAGTAGCGGTAGCCGACGGTGTGGCTCAGTCCCACCCGCTTGGCAATCCGACGCAGGGTGACGTTGTCCATACCTTCTTCCAGGTACAACTCCAGGGCTCCTCGCACCAGGGTCTGGCGGAGGTTCTCGGTTTCATCGGCTGAGTAGACTGGGCGGGCCATGGATCATCGTGTTCAGTGGGGTGTGGGGCCAAATTAACAGCATTTTTCAGTATTGTTAACTGTGTAAAAATAACGTTGTTAATCTTTGAGAGCCGCTGATCTGCTGCTATCTATCTGAATAAAAAAGCGATTTCGCCTGCTTGCCGGTTTCGGCAGGTGTTTGAAAATCGTCGAATCCGACGAGCGGGAATGTAGGGTGTGCTCGACCCTGGCGCCCTTGGTTTTCTGGGCGAATGCAGGAGCGTGAGTCGTATTGAAGAGGTTAAGAAACGGGTCGTTCAATTAAGCAGTTAGTCGGCAGCGACTGGACTGTCTGGTGCGGGTGTTGGGGAATTCGTCGAAAACGACGATCTGGGGTTTCGGGGACATCGATACAGTGCCGGCTATCGAGTCTTCACTCCCCTTCAGAGGTTCGCGATGACGACATTAATTCCCACCCGTAACTGGGATGACCTGGTCCAGCATGACCGCGTGCATGGCTCGGTCTACACCGACGAAGAGCTTTTCCAGCTCGAGTTGGAACGGATCTGGTACCGCACCTGGGTTTACGTTGGCCATGTCAGCGAGGTTCCCAAGCTCAACGATTTCGTGGTCAAGTCGATCGGCCCGCAACCGGTGATCATGACCCGCGACGGGGAGGGGCAGATCCATCTGCTACTCAACCGTTGCCCGCATCGAGGCAACCAGGTGTGCCTGGAGCATGCGGGTAATCGCAAGTCATTCACCTGTCCCTATCACGGTTGGACTTTCTCCAATACCGGTAGCTTGCGCGGTTATCCGTTCGCGGCCGGCTACGAAGGCACCGACCGAAGCACTCTGGGCTTGGGCAAGGTGGCGCGCATCGGCATTTACCAGGGCTTTGTGTTCGGCAGCATGGCCGTGGAGGGGCCGACGCTGGAGGAGCACCTGGGTGCGGCCCGTGGCGCGCTCGATGCGCTGGTGGTGACGTCGCCCGAGGGTGAGGTGGAAATCACTGCCGGCTTCCTGCAGCACAAGGCCAAGTCTAACTGGAAGTTCATCGTCGAGAACGAGACCGATGGTTACCATCCTCAGTTCGTTCATGCCTCGATCTTTGATGTCGCCTCCAGCGGTATCGGCGATCTGTACAGTGCTGACTCCACTGCCGTGGCCCGGGATATGGGCGGTGGCCACACCGAGATCGACCTGCGACCAGAGTTCCGCCGCATCGGCCAGCCCATGGGCTGGTTTGGCACCACCGAAGCACGCCTGCCCGAGTACGTGAGCAAGATGCGTGAAGCTTATGGCACCGAGCGCGCCAACGAAATCATGATCGATGGCACGCCACACATCATGATCTTCCCCAACCTGTTCATCGCCGAAATCCAGATTTTCGTGATCCAACCGCTGGCGGTCGACGAGACCGTGCAACACGTCACCGCGCTGCAGTTCAAGGGCGCGCCCGATCTCAATCGGCGCCTGCGCCAGCAGACAATGGGCTCGGTCGGGCCGGCTGGTTTCCTGCTCGCCGACGACTCGGAAATGTACGAGCGCACCCAGCGTGGGGTTCGCAGCCGTAATCCGGAGTGGAACTACCTCGGCCGCGGCCTGGCGCGTGAGCGCCGCGATGCTGACGGCTTCCTGATCGGTGACGCTACCGACGAAGTGACCACCCGTGGCATCTGGAGCCACTACCGCTCCCTGATGGAGGCGCAATAAATGGGCAGTGCAGTTATCCCGGAAAAAAACCTGATCGTCGAAGTTAGCCAGTTCCTCTACCGCGAAGCCCGCCTGCAGGATACTCACGAGTACGACGACTGGGAGGCTCTATGGACCACCGACGGTGTGTACTGGGTGCCGGCCAACGGCGATGACATCGACCCGGAAACGCAGATGTCGATTATCTATGACAACCGCTCGCGCATCGCCCTGCGGATCAAGCAGTTCCATACTGGCAAGCGCCACACTCAGTCTCCGCGCTCGCGCCTGGGGCGGGTGCTGTCCAACGTCGAGATCATCGAGGCCAGTGGTGACGAGATTCGAGTGGCGGCTAATGCCATGGTCTTCGAGTCCAACCTGCGCGCCGACACCGTGTGGTGCACCCGCAACGAATACTTGCTGCGTCGAGAAGAAGGCGGCTTGCGCATGGCGCGCAAGAAAGTGGTCTTGGTTAACAACGACAAGGCCCTTTTCACCCTGTCTTTCCTAATCTGAGTTCGTCTTCCATGAGCAGTATGGATTGGCGCAGGTGCTGGGGCTGCACGGCGGCGGGTTGAGGGCGGGTCATCAATGTCGGTTACGAGGCCTGGGAGGCGTGCTGGGGCTGCTACCAGTGCGTCATGCAGTTGCTGCCTGAAGCCCCTTCCTGCGCCGGGCAGCCCCCGTTGTTCAAGCGGCTCGATCAACCAGGCGTGAGCCCGTTGCTGACCCCTGGATGGCAGGTAAGGGAGCCGCCACGAGTTCGTCGCAAACGACGATGTGCGGCTTCCGGCAGCGGGCGAGCATGACTGAAAAATGCAAGCCATAGTCATCTCGAAGAGAGCCGCCCCATGTATCCACAGAACGAAACTGCCGTCATTGTCGGCGCCGGTCATGCAGGTGCCGAACTGGTGGCTACGCTGCGTCAGAACGGCTATCCCGGCCGGATTATCCTGATCGGCGATGAGCCCGAACTTCCTTATCGGCGCCCGCCGTTGTCCAAGACCTACCTTTCCGGCGAGGCGAGCCGCGAGTCGTTGCTGATTCGCAGTGCGGCCGCGTACGACAAGTTGCAGGTGGCGTGCTGGACCGGCGTGCAGGTCTGCGCCATCGACCGCGAGCAGCGGACCGTCACGCTCAGTGACGGCCGGACTCAGGCCTATGACAAGCTGGTGCTGGCCACCGGCGGGCGACCGCGTCGCCTGGAGGAGCCGGCTGCGCAGAAGCCCAATGTCCATTACATTCGTAACCTGGCGGATATCGAACGGTTACAGCCGGACTTCGTCGCGGGCAAGCGTCTGCTGGTGATAGGCGGCGGTTACATCGGTCTGGAGGCCGCCTCGGTCGGGATCAAGAACGGCCTGCAGGTCACCGTCCTGGAGGCGGCGCCACGGGTGCTGGCACGGGTCGCGGCTCCGGAGATTTCCGCGTTCTACGAGGGCGTTCATCGCCGCCGGGGCGTGGATGTGCGCACGGAAACCAGCGTGCAGGTATTCCAGGGTGCCGAGCGAGTGGAGTCGGTGCAGCTAAGCGACGGCAGTGAGTTGCCGGTCGACTTGGTCATTGTCGGCATCGGAATCTTGCCCAATGACCAACTGGCCCGTGACGCCGGTCTGGAGATCGACAACGGCATCGTCGTCGACTCTTACGCGCAGACCCTTGATCCAGACATCCTGGCGGTTGGCGACTGCGCCCGACACGTCAACGGTTTCCTCGGCTGTCTCATCCGCATCGAATCGGTGCCGAGTGCCCAGGAGCAGGCGCGCACGGCCGCTCATACGATCTGTGGCAAGAACCTGCCACACATCGCCGTACCCTGGTTCTGGTCCGACCAATTTGATCTCAAGCTGCAGATAGTCGGCCTGTCCCAGGGCTACGACCAACTGGTGCTGCGGGGCGATATGGCTGCTGAATCCTTCTGCGCCTTTTACCTGCGCAAGGGGGTGGTGTTGTCCGTCGACGCGGTCAACCGGCCGCAGGACTTCATGGTCGGCAAGCGTCTGGTTGCCGAGCGGGTTCAAGTCGATCCACAAGTGCTGGCGGACGAAAGTATTGACCTCAAGTCGTTACTTGCCGCAGCGCTCTGACGCCGTTGCCAGAACAGTAGGAAGTAGAACTATGCCGAAAGTCATTTTTATCGAACATTCTGATGTGGTGCACAGCGTTGAGGCCGAGACAGGCCGCTCGCTGATGCAGATCGCCGTCGACAATCTGGTGCCGGGCATCGACGGCGAATGCGGTGGGGCCTGCAGCTGTGCAACCTGCCATGTGTATGTCGATCCCGCCTGGCAGTCACTGTTGCCGGCGCGCAGCAGCGACGAAACCTTCATGCTGGAAGGCGCCTTCGAGGTCAATGAGAGCAGCCGCCTGGGCTGCCAATTGAAAATGTGCGAGGCGTGGGATGGGCTGGTGGTCAGGATTCCAGTGAGCCAGGGTTGATGTGCAGACTTCCTGTAAGTCTGCCTCAGCAAGCGAGGTTACGAAGTTGAATGGATTGATCTAACACACTTTACGATCACGAAGACCGATGGCCTGGCGGTAACCAGGGTTGCACCTAGATGGCATAGAGTGCGATTGCGGCACCGCCAGTCAGTCCGATCCAGGCCATGAAAATGCGGCGCAGTACTCGAGAAGCCCCGCGAAGCTCCATGAAGTCCATGCCGATGTAATAGACCTTGATGAAGGCGATGGCTATCGCAATGGAGGACGTCAGGTGTTCGCTGGTGGCGGAAAAAGGATGGCTGGTACTCAGCCACCAGGTAGCGCAGGTGGCTAATACCAGAGAGAGCCAGACGATGGTCACATGTTGCTGCGAAGAAGCACTCATGCGATGCATACCAAATAGAGCAGCGTGTAGATGAGGATCCACAGCAGATCGACCATATGCCAGTAGACCGCCGAGATTTCGACAAAGACGCGCTCATCGCTCCAAGGCGCTTGGCTGTGACATCTGCTCCACCAGAGGCTGAGCAGGCATACGCCAATCAGAACGTGCAATAAGTGGATGCCAGTCAGAACGAAGTAAAAGGTGAAGAACAAGGCGCTTGTAGGTGTATGCCCATTGGCTACTTCAATGCTGTATTCGATTGCCTTGAGGCTGGCGAATCCTAACGCGCAGACCAAAGCGCCTAGTATCAGGCGGCCGGCGCGGACGGTATGACCGCGACGCTGTGCGCCCACAGCGAGCGCAACCCAGTATGAGCTGAGGAGTAGGATGAGTGTGTTGATGCCACCGATGCTCTGAAACAGACTGCCTGCATCGTTTGAAAAGGCACTACGATCTTGGCGGTTGTTCCAGAGGAACGCCAAAAAGAGGGCACCAAAAATCATCATGTCACCGAAGATGAATACCCAGATTCCCGCTTCGCCAGGGTGGTTGTTATCGGTGGCATGCGACGGTTTACCCTCTATGGGCATTGCGACGTCGTTGCAGAGAAAGTCCGGGACCTGAGAGGTCATGCAGAGGCGCTTTCCATTTTGGCGAGGGCAATGATTTGTGCATTGGCGTGTTTGATTGCAACGCCCATGCCTACCAGAAATACCGCGTAAGCCCCCAATGCCAACCAGAAGACGAAGATCCCGTTCCAGGCGAATGGTCCGCTCATGAAGAAGTAAGCGAGTACGTCAGGTACAAAGGCCAGTGCAACCCACAGATTGAGGAACCCTGCCCAGCGTGGAAATACTCTGTGGGGGGCGCTGAGCACTGCTGTGCCGATGGCAATGTTTTGGATCATGAAAGGTATGATCCCCGTGAACAGCAACAACCAAGCGATATCGTTCAGTGTTCGATACTCCTCGGGTGTTCGATCGGTACGAAAGGCGATGGTCGCCCACAGTAACTGGGGGAGGGTGTTAAGTATCACGGTAACTGCGCCGGCAATCATCTGGGTAAAACTGAGCAATGGGTAACGACCTTCCATGCGCAACATGTGCATTGAGATGGCAGCCAACATGGGAAGCATCAGTCCAACCCCGACGGAAGCAATGACAAAGCCCATCTTCGTCACCGTCGCATCGTCGATGAAGAACGCGGCGACTTCTATAGCGCTGGTTGAGGGGCCTGGGGGGAGTGGCAGTATTCCTGCGATCAGCCAGCCGACACAGGTGACAACTAATGCGGCAGTACCGCTCCAGGCGCTGATGCTGAAAACGCGCTGGTTCATCGTGCTTCCTTAGGGCTATTGCTGGTGTGGTCAACAACGTGGGATTGTGGGATGGGCGGTGATACGGCCTTTGCATGTTCTTGTTGTTGGGACTCGAGCGCCGCTTGTGCTGCTTGCCTGGGGTATGCTCGTCCAATCTTGGCCGCTACCAGAATGGCAGTTTCGGCACAGGCGGTCGTTGCCGCGCTACCCCATTCTTTGACGCCATCGCCGACGTTCCAGAGGTTCGCAATGGGGGTTTCATTCGGCAAGTCCGCGCCAGCCATGGCTCGTTGCGCGGGCCACTCGTCGCGGGTCACTACCACGTCCAAAATGCGTGCCTGCGCGAAGCCAGGGAACTCGTCTAGCAGGTCGGCTTTCAGGAGTTCTATTTCATTGGTTTCATTGAAGTCGCCGGTGCAGGGTTGCGGTACGCTGGCTCCAGAGTAAAGATGCCAGTTTGGCGGCGAGTTTTCCGGACAGGTTGGCGTGAAGCTCGTTGCGTAGCAGAGCCGCCGGGTGGAGCTGAAGCAGGCAAATCCTGGGAAACTGGCCAGGGGCGTAGTACTGGCAAAGTAAATCGTGATGATAGCGCTTGGTTGGCACTGGCGTTTTACCGTAGCGCTGTAGTCGGCGGGAAGGTTTGCGTCCCCGCACAGGCCAAGGGTTGCCTGTGGCCCTATGTCACTCACCGTCAGCTTGGTTGTCAGTTGCCGTGGGATTCCATCGCGATTGACCGTTGCACCGTTCACTGTGCCGTCGGCTGCAAAACTAAGTTGCTCTACTTGCGCGTTCAACCAAATCTCGCCGCCGTGACGTTTGTAGGCAGTGAGGAGTTCCTGCCATACCGTTACGGTTCCACCAGGAGGGAATCCGAATTGCTTGAATGCTCCTTTGGTCGTCAGGTAATGCAAAAAAAGATCGGCGGGTAACAGGTGTGGCGTGGTGGCAAAGATTGATCCAATGAAGTTGTGAAGTAGACCCAGGGCCGTCGGATTGTTGGTGAAGCGTGTAACCCAGGCATGACTGGACTCACCTGTGCGGGGCTGGAGTGGTGGGATAACGTGGAGAGCAAGCCGCAGTAGCTTTATAGCGACACGGTTTGCCATGCCAGGAAGACCCGCCGAGATGTTTATATCCTTGCCTGAGACCCGGCAAACTATACCTGGCGAGGGTTGACGCACTATCAGCCGTGCGCCAACTTCGTTGAAAACCTCTTCAGTTTCTGTACCTATTTCAATCCCGAGCGCCCCGGTATTCACGGCGAAGCCATCTTTGTAACGAGTCGATGCGCGGCCTCCGACTTCGCCGAGACGCTCCACGAGCAATGTGCGGTAGCCGCGCTTTGCCAGCAGTGCTGCGGTAAACAGACCACCGGCACCCGCGCCAATGACTAAGGCGTCAAATTCTAAGTTATCCGACATCATTGTCTCCTTGCGCCAAGGGGGCGTTACAGGCCGCGGCCGATGATTTCCCTGAGGATCTCGTTGGAGCCAGCGTAGATCGGTTCGATGCGTGCATCGATATACATGCGTGCAATCGGGTACTCGAGCATATAGCCGTGGCCGCCGAACAACTGCAGGCAGCGGCTGATGATTTCGCATTGCTGCTCGCTGATCCACCACTTGCTCATCGAGGCAATGTCGGCGGTGATGGTGCCATCTAGATAGCGTTCGACGGCGAAGTCGGAGAACACCCGGGCAATAGTGGCCACGGTCTTGATCTCGGCCAGTTCGAAGCGCGGGTGTTGTAGATCGATCAGGCGCTTGTCGAACATGGTGCGGTCGTGGGCATAGTCGCGGGTCACGCGGAAAGCGCGTTCCATGACGGCGGCGCAGTTGATGCCGGTCAAGGTGCGTTCGTAGGTGAGGTCCTGCATCATCTGGTAGAAACCGCGACCTTCGACGCCGCCGAGCAGCGCGCTTTCGGGCACCTCGCAGTCCTCGAAGAACAGCTCGCAGGTGTCAGAGCCGTGCAAGCCGATCTTCTTCAGGCGTTGGCCGACGCGAAAGCCCGGGTTGTTGGTTTCAAAGATGAACAGCGAGACGCCCTTGGCTTTTTGCTTGGGGTCTGTTTTTGCCGCCAGCACCAGGATGTCGGCAATGGAGCCGTTGGTGATAAAGGTCTTGGCACCGTTGATGATGTACTTGTCGCCCTGCTTGATGGCGCGGGTGCGCATGTTCTGCAGGTCGGTGCCTCCGCTGGGTTCGGTCATGCCCATGCCGGCAATCAGTTCGCCGCTGGCCAGGCCTGGCAGATAACGCTGTTTCTGCTCTTCGCTGCCGTAGCGTTCGATGTAGTGGGCGGCGATCACATGGATCTGCTGGCCACAGCGCCAACTGGTATCACCGGCCAAGCACAGTTCTTGGGCCAGTACCGCTTCGTGGGCAAAGGTGCCGTCGGAACCGCCGTACTCGCTGGAGATGTCCGGTAGCAGGATGCCGGCGGCACCGGCCTTGAGCCAGACTTCGCGGTCGGTGGCGCCCTGTTCGTACCAGCGCTCCTGATTGGGGGTAACTTCTTCGGCGGTGAAACGTCTGGCAAGATCTTGCAGCGCCAGAAGCTCTTCGTTCATCCAGCGCGGTTGGTAACTGTCGATCATAGGAATGTCCATGCTTTGCTTTGGGCTGATGCCTGCATGCTAGGCAAGGGGGGATTGTTCAGTGTCGTCGTTTACGACGATTTCCATCTTTGAAACGTTGGCGATGATGAGGGTCAGTCAGTCCTATACCAGAGAGTTGCGCCATGTCCGCTGCCCCGGCACCGATCTTCCCTACCGAGACACTGACGCCGCAGTTGGCGGCGGATATCCAGCGGATATTTGCGATTCAGCGCCAGACGGCACTAAGCCTGCGCAGCTCCACTGTCGAGCAGCGCATCGCCAAGCTGAGACGCTTGCGTGAGGTCCTGATGATGCATCGCGAAGCCATAGTCGAGGCCGCCGGGAAAGATTTCAAACGGCCACCGGTGGAGGTCGATTTCACCGAGCTGATGCCGGTGATCATGGATATCTCGGACTATTGCAGGCGCCTGAAGAAATGGCTAAAGCCACGCCGTGTGCGACAGTCGATGATGATGCTGGGAACTCGCGCCTGGGTTCGCTATGAGCCGCGGGGGCGCTGTCTGATTCTGGCGCCATGGAATTACCCGGTAACGCTGACCCTGGGGCCGCTGATCCCGGCCATTGCCAGTGGCAATACGGCGATGATCAAAACCTCGGAGATTGCACCAAACCTGTCGGCGGTATTGGTAAAGATCATTCGTGAAGTGTTCGATGAGTCTGAAGTGGCTGTGTTTGAGGGAGATGCCAGTGTGGCGCAGGCGCTACTCGAGCTACCCTTCGACCATGTTTTTTTCACCGGCTCGCCGTCGATTGGCAAGGTGGTGATGACCGCTGCAGCCAAGCATCTCACCAGTGTCACCCTGGAATTGGGCGGCAAGTCGCCGGTGGTGGTCGACCAGAGCGCTGACATCGAGCTTGCGGCCAAGACCATCGCCTGGGGCAAGTTCATCAATGCCGGGCAGACCTGCATCGCGCCAGACCACATTTATGTTCACAGCAGCATCCGTGCGCAGTTTGTGCAGCGCGTTTGCGCCCACCTTGACACCTGGTACGGCGAGGGACTGGCCGCCATGGATGCTGAACTGTCACGGGTTATCAACGTGCGTCACACCCAGCGTGTGGCCGACCTGATCGACGACGCCAAGACCCGCGGTGCGCGACTGATTTATGGCGGAGCAGTGGATGTCGGCGCGCATTTTGTTTCGCCGACGTTGTTGGGGGACGTACCTGATGACGCGCGGATCATGCAAGAAGAAATCTTCGGGCCAGTGTTGCCAATTATCGCTTTCAATCATCTGGATGAGGTGATCGAACGCATCAACGCAGCGCCCAAACCGCTGGCGTTGTATATCTGGAGTCGCGACCCGGCCAGTGTCGATGCGCTGATTGTCCGTACCAGTGCTGGTGGTACTTGTGTCAACCACATTGCCGCACACTTTCTGCACCACAACCTGCCGTTTGGTGGAGTCAATAACTCCGGCATCGGCAGTTACCATGGCGAATGGGGTATTCGCGCATTTTCCCATGAGCGCGCCATCGTCAAGACGCAGGTGCTTTTGGCGACTATGTTCTTTCCGCCTTACAAGCCACGAGTGCGCAAGATACTCGGCTGGATACTCAAGCATCTGTGAACCACTGCATAACAACCATAATCGTGTGCAGCCACACGAGCGTAAGCAATGCCAACTGTCAAGAGGCCGCTGCAATGAGCGACAAGCAACCCCAACTGTACCCAGGCGTGCATGCAATGCGTATGCCGGAAAAACCCGCCGTGATCATGGCTGAAACAGGCGCCACGCTGACCTACGCCGCACTGGATACCTATGCCAACCGGCTCGGCCGCCTTTACCAGTGGTTGGGTCTGAAGCCAGGTGATCACGTGGCCTATTGCCTGGAAAATCGCCTGGAGTGTCCAGCAGTACAGTGGGGAGCGCATTATGCTGGCTTGTATTACACCTTTATCAGTACGCGTCTGACTGCTCTCGAGGCGGCCTATATCGTGGCTGACTGCGAAGCCCAGGTACTGCTGGTCAGTGCCAAGACAGCACCGGCGATCCTTGATGCCGTGCGCGCCTTGCCAAGGCCACCGCAGATCTACAGCCTCGACCCGGTGCCTGGCGTCAAGCTATTCGATGACGCGTTGTCAGCGTTCGATGGCAGCCCCATTCGTGATGCCGTGGAAGGTAGCGAAATGCTCTATTCCTCGGGTACTACTGGGCGGCCAAAGGGGGTGAAGCCGAACCTTACCGGTTTGCCTTTGGGTAGTACGGCGGTAATCGCAGGTCTTATGCAGCGCGGTTTTGGTGTTAACGAAGAGTCGGTGTATTTCTCTTCATCGCCTTACTATCACGCCGCGCCAATGAAGTGGGGGCAAGGCATGACCATCCTGGGCGGCATCTTGGTGCTGGCGGAGAAGTTCGACTCCGAAAACGCCCTCAAAGCCATTGAGCGCTACCTCGTCACCCACAGTCAGTGGGTGCCGACCATGTTCCACCGCCTGCTGGCGCTGCCGCAGGAAGTGCGTGAGCGCTATGACCTGTCGAGTCAGAAGGTTGCGGTGCATGCAGGGGCTCCATGTCCGGTACCGACCAAGCAGGCGATGATTGAATGGTGGGGCCCGATCCTCGCCGAGTTCTATTCCTGCACTGAAAGCATCGGTTCCACCATGGTCGATAGCAAGACCGCGCTGGCGCGTCCCGGCACTGTCGGTCGCGCCATTCTTGGCGAGCTGCATATCGTCGGTGAGGACGGTCAGGAGCTACCGGTGGGTCAGGATGGCTTGGTGTATTTCGCCAACGGCCCGCGCTTCAGCTACCACAAGGACCCGGAGAAAACCGCCGAGGCCTACAATGCGGCCGGCTGGGCCACGGTGGGCGATATCGGACATGTGGATGCCGATGGCTTCCTGTACCTCACCGACCGCAAAAACAACATGATCATTTCCGGTGGGGTCAACGTGTACCCGCAGGAGACCGAGAACGTACTGATCACTCACCCCAAGGTGTTCGACGTGGCGGTGATCGGCACGCCTCACCGTGACTTTGGTGAGGAGGTGCGCGCGGTGGTGCAACTGGAATCGGGCGTGGAACCTTCCCCTACGCTGGTCGATGAGCTGATTGCCTACTGCCGCGAGCACTTGTCGCCGATCAAGTGTCCGCGGGTGATTGACTTCGCCGAGAGCTTGCCGCGTGAGCCCAACGGCAAGCTGCTCAAGCGCCTGCTGCGTGACGAATACCGTGCCCGGTTAGCCTGAGCCCCGTGCCATAACGAAAAGGCCGCCCAAGGGCTAATGCCAGTCAGT